>DATLBQ010000465.1:0-3933 GCA_035526805.1 Pyrinomonadaceae bacterium | reverse complement strand
AGTTAAAATCTTTCCTGATCCGCGGATATTCGCGTAAATCCGCGGCTGAATCTCTGAGTGTGTACTCAATGATCGACTACACGGAAAAAGCTGGCAGCGTGACGTTTAAGGTTCAGGTCGTGCCTCGTGCTTCGCGCAGCGAAATTGTAGGAGAGCATGCGGGCGTTCTGCGTGTGCGAATCGCGGCGCCTCCCGTCGACGGTGCGGCGAATGATGAACTGGTGCGACTGTTGGCCCGTGCGCTTGGGGTTTCACGCCGCGCGCTTACGATAACGGGCGGACATACCTCAAAACTAAAAGTCATCCGCGGCAAGGGTGTAACTCCGGAAGCCCTGGCAGCGCTGGTCGGCGGGCGAATCGTAGCTAAAACGTATTGTCGGAAAATCGTTTGACAGCAGGATCAAGGCGGTGGAATATTGCCTGACTTAATGACTAAGTTTTTCCACGTCGCCTGCCACCCAGTTAAGTTTTTTGTCCGAACCCTCGATGTTAAGGCGCGGCTAACTCCTATGGTATATTTTTCAACCTGCAAACCTACAGAGTTAATTCCATAAGGATCGAAGCAAATGTCTGGACACTCGAAGTGGCATAGTATCAAACACAAAAAGGGCGCACTCGACGCAAAGCGCGGCAAGTTGTTTACCAAGTTCATCAAGGAAATCACAGTCGCGGCACGGTCGGGCGGCGGCGACGCTGAAGGCAATGCTCGCTTGCGTAAAGCGATTCTAGACGCCAAGGCGGGGAATATGCCCAACGACACCATCGAGCGCGCGATTCGCCGTGGCACCGGCGAAGAGGAAGGCGTCAACTACGAAGAGATTACTTATGAAGGATACGGACCGGGCGGCGTGGCGCTGCTTATTGAGTCGATGACGGATAATCGCAATCGCACGGTCGCGGAAATCAGGCACGCGTTTTCCAAGAACGGCGGCAACCTCGCTGCTGCCGGCGCGGTGGCCTGGATGTTTGAGAAGAAGGGTTACATTGTCGTCTCCAAAAGCGCGAAATCGGAGGACGAGCTATTTGAGATTGTTACCGATGCCGGCGCTGAAGACTTGCGCGATGACGAGGACAACTTCGAGATCATTACTTCGCCGACAGATTTCGATTCTGTGCTTGACGCGGTAAAAAAAGCCGGCGTTGAACCGCAAGTGGCCGAAGTGGAGATGCTGCCGAAGGAGTACAAGAAACTCGAAGGCGCCGAGGCCAAACAGATGCTAAAGCTGATGGAAGCCCTGGAAGATCACGACGACGTTCAGAAAGTTTCCGCCAACTTCGACATCAGCGAAGCCGACATGGCGGCCGCGGGAAACTAATCGTCATGACTGATGTGCTGAGTCGGATGATGTGACCGCTAAGGCTTTTTCCTCATCCTCGCTTCGCCCTCAGGAATACTATTCGTCAACTTTGCTTCGTGCTTCTGCCAGTCCCGTTCACTCCTGGGCTTCTGGTGTCGCGCGGCAACATCTTCGCGCATTCGTTTGTTTTTCTTGTCCTTGTTTTCGCCGTCTTTCTTTTGTCGATCCTTATCTGACATATGCCAATCTCCTTTAAGTAAACGGTAAACAGTAAACAGCTAGTCAGCGAGCCCTACGAGTTTCCGGCTGTCTGCTGTTTGCTGTTTTCAGACTGCGCGTTTTCCGCTTCCGCCTCGCCCAGGTCCCGGTTCGCAGGCCCTTGGAATACCTTGCCGTGTGCATCGTAACGTGAGCCATGGCAAGGGCAGTCCCAGGTATTCTCAAGCGTGTTCCAATTTACGATGCAGCCCAAGTGAGGACACACTGCCGAACGTTCGTGAAGCCCTCCTTCCGGATCTCGATACGCCGCGACCTTGTGTAAACCGCGCGATATGATCGCACCGGCGCCCCGTTTTATTTCATCAACTGAGTCCACATCACCGGCGACCACGAGATCGGTATACTGCACGGCCACGTTAAAATTCTCTTTGGCAAACTCGGGCAAGGCTTTCAGCGTGATGCGAGATGGATCATAAATCGACTCCCAGGAGTTCTTGCGGCCCATGATCAAATCCGTCAGTAAAATGCCGGCAATCGTTCCATGGGTCATGCCATTGCCTGAGTCGCCGGTTGCGATGAAAACGTTTTTCTCGTCGAGGGGATTTCTCCCAATAAACGCCAGGCCGTCGATCGGTTCCATCACTTCTCCCGACCAGCGATAATCGATGCTCTCAACCATCGGGAACCGATGACGTGTCCAACGTTCGAGCGCGCCGAAGCGTTTGTTACCGTCGTCCTGCTGTCCCGTCTTGTGATCTTCACCACCTACAATCAAAACGTCATAGGCATTCGAGCCGTTGCCTACGGTTTCCAGACGCACGTAGTGATATGGATCGGGCGTGTCCCAATAGAGCCCGCGTGTGACAGATCCTTTCGGGACGCGGGCTCCGATTACGTAGGTTAGATAAGCTGCCTGCTTGGTATGTATGGCGATTCGATCGTTGACAGGAGTGTTAGTGGCCACCACGAGGGCGCCCGCAGTAACCACACCGCCGCCGTTCGTTTCAACGCGCGCTTGCTTACCGCCTTCGACTTCGTTGGCGTGGGTCTGGGTATAGATCCGACCACGCTTGTTCTGAATGGCCTCAGCGAGACCGGCCAAATACTTTAAAGGATGAAACTGCGCCTGACGCGGAAATCGTAGAGCCGGGCCGGTATCGTAGGAATCCCAGGGAACACGCTCTACCATTTCAATGTCGGTGAGTCCCGCTCTGTGCACAGCCGCCAGCTCATCATCCAGAATCTGTTTCGATTCGCGCGGAGGAACGAACAGATAACCGTCAAGCCGTTCGAATTCGCAGTCGATGTTTTCCTCGCTGACAATCGATTCAATTTTGTCTATTGCCGCCGTATGACTCTCCGCAGCCAATCGCGATCCCTCTTCGCCGTGAAGGCGTTCGAGCTCAAAATAACGATCGTCTAGTGCGTTGACGAGGTGTGCGGTTGTCCTTTGCGTCATCCCGCCGCCAATTGGGCCGTCGTCCAATACGACCACTGATTTCCCCTCGCGCGCCAACAAATAAGCCGTCGTCATGCCGGCGATGCCCGCGCCGACAATGCACACATCCGCGGTGATTCTCTCGGTAAGTGGCGTCTCCAACGGCAGGTCAGCGGTTTCCATCCAGACAGATCTGCTTTGCTCAAAACTCCTTTTGGGTCGAGCGCTCTTTGCGCTGTTTTGTGCCACGGGGTCTCCTCTCTAAATGTAGTCTTTAGGTACGCAGTGAGCTCGCAATGTCTCCTTACGGACCATCCACGAACCGGCGAATCCATTGGTACGAAGCGAATGTAGTAACTAGGCTATGCTCAGCAACGAACGTGCCGCCTATCGGCAGGAATTCAAGCAGTTCAGAGTTCAAGCTTTAGCTTGCGTTGTTTTGATAGCCAAACGCGCAGCCTAAAGGCTGAACTCTGAACTGCCAGCCTCAAGATGCGGGTTACCGATCGCAATTAAATTTGACAAGGCGAGCAACGCGAGCTAACGTGCTGTTGGATTCGTCGCTTCCGAGTTAATCGAGATGAACAGACATAACCACCAATACGCTTACTATTATTGGTGCCCTCCGCAGGAGGAGAGGCAGGAGAGGACTGTTCCGCGTGATTTAACCTAAAGCGACTAAGAACAGGATTTCTGAACCCGGCCACTTCTCCAGCGCGAGACGGTGGCCGGTTCTTTTTTTGCTCTAGATCTTCTCTGTGCTACCTCTGTGTTCTTTGTGTCTCCGTGGTCAGTCCTTCCAGGCGTTTTATTCACCACAGAGACACAGAGGACACGGTGCACTTCCCCCGGTTTCGTGGACACGGGGTTTACGCCGCGGAACTCAACAACCGCTGCTCATATTGCAGCGGGCTGAGGTAATCAAGAGAAGAATGACGACGCTGCCGGTTGTACCAGATCTCGATGTACTCGAAGATG
>DATLBQ010000464.1:0-12109 GCA_035526805.1 Pyrinomonadaceae bacterium | reverse complement strand
TGCGAATGATCAACCTTTAGCGGTGCGCGAATGGCTCCCTGCATTTGCTCGATGGCTGAATGCTCCACCACCGCTAAAGATCTCGGTTGAGGATGCTGTGACATCAAGTGGTGCGGATGCGGTTTACTACGGGACTCAGATGCGAGGCGTGTCGAATGCCAAAGCAAAACGCGAACTGAATTTTCAGCCGCGACCTTTGGAGTGGGTCGTTGAGACGGCCGTGGCGCATGCCAGTTAACAAGTTAAGGGAGAAAGCAAATGCAAAATTACTCAATATGGACCAGAGCTCGCGTTCAGCGGATCTGAGCATCGATTCAGATGACCGCAAAGGAGGAAAAACATGTCAAATCCCATTCTGGTCACCGGTGCGGCAGGCCGAGTAGGCGCGATAGGGCGCACGGTCACCGAACTGCTGTTGAAGCAAGGCAAAGCAGTGCGTGCGATGGTGCGAAGTGAAGACGAACGCGCGCAGGCGTTACGCGACATGGGCGCAGAGGTCGTGGTCGGCGATCTGCTCGACCTCCCGAACGAATCGGGTACGTTTACGGGCAAGTTTCATAAAGGAGAACCACAATGACCGAACAAGAAAAGCTACAACCCAACATGAAGCTCGAAGTCGTGGTGATTCCCGTCGCAGATATCGACCGCGCGACGCAGTTCTACGCCAAGCTCGGGTGGCGGCAGGACGTCACACCGCCCCGCTCTGGTGTGGTCCAGTTCACGCCGCCGGGTTCCGGATGCTCCGTCCAATTCGGGGTGAACCTAACATCAGCCGCCCCGGGTTCGGCCCAGAGAACGTACCTGATCGTCTCGGACATCGAGTCCGCCCGGGACGAATTGGTAGCCGCCGGCATCGAGGTAGGCGAGATCTTCCACCTCGGCCCGGACGGTCCGGTTAGTGGTCCGGATCCCGAGCATCGCACCTACGGCTCGTTCGCGTCGTTCAGCGATCCCGACGGCAACAGCTGGCTGCTGCAGGAGATCACGACCCGACTTCCCGGGCGCATCGACCCTGCCGCGACTTCGTACGGCTCCGCAAGCGATCTGGCGAGCGCGCTTCGCCGTGCGGAGGCCGCCCACGGCCAGCATGAAAAGCGCACCGGGCAGCGCGACGCGAACTGGCCCGACTGGTACGCCGAGTACATGCTGCGCGAACAGTCCGGCGAAGAGCTGCCGCAGTGAACCCTACGACATGATCGTCCGGATTACGCATGAGTTCTCTTACAAATGTTTGAAGGACGAAAGGAAGGGCCAGATGAAAACGATACGAATAATAGCGGTAGCACTCCTGATCGTCGGAAGCGGCTTGGCGCTGGAAGTAGCTCGGGGGCAGCAGACTGGAACCAAGCGAACCGACTTGCAGCGGCACGATCTCAGCGCCCCCGGACGCGAGGTTATTCAGGTGCGCGTCGATTTCGACCCTGGATATGTCGCCCCGAAGCATACACATCCGGGCGAAGAGATCGTCTATGTTCTCGAAGGTACGCTGGAATATCAGATTGAGGGCAAGCCGCCGGTGACGCTCAAGGCCGGTGACGTCTTGTTCATACTGGCCGGAACGATCCACACGGCGAAGAACGTCGGCAGCGGCAACGGGGCGGAGCTCGCCACGTACGTCGTTGAAAAAGGGAAACCGCTCATCACGCTGGTGAAGTGAGCGTCCAATTATGATCAAGGTCGGTAGTGGTGTGGATCTTTTGAGGGAATTCAATAGGAGGCATTATGGCAACGACAAAAGTAGGAATAGCACCGATGAAGGTGGCACAGGTTCCTGAGGCGGGAGCAGATTTCAAGATCGCCGAGCGCGAAATCCCTAACCCTGGTGCAGGACAAGTACGCATCAAGGTGCGGGCCTGTGGCGTCTGCCATAGCGACGCGCTCACGAAAGAAGGCTTATGGCCCGGCATTCAATATCCGCGCGCTCCGGGCCACGAAGTCGCGGGCATCGTTGATGCAGTGGGTGATGGTGTTTCCGAGTGGAAGGAGGGGCAGCGTGTCGGCATCGGCTGGCACGGCGGTCACGACGGAACGTGCACCGCGTGTCGGCGCGGAGATTTTGGCAATTGCCGCAACATGAAAATAGCTGGCATTAGCTATGACGGCGGATACCAACAGTACATGGTGGCTCCAGTGGAAGCACTGGTGGCGATACCGGAGAGTCTAAGTGACGTTGAAGCAGCACCGCTGCTCTGCGCCGGAATTACCACCTTCAACGCGCTGCGACATAGCGGTGCATCGCCGGGTGACCTTGTTGCGGTGCAGGGTATCGGCGGTCTGGGTCACCTCGGAATCCAATTCGCGAATAAGTTTGGATATAAGGTCGCCGCTATCGGGCGCGGATCCGAAAACGCGATCCTCGCAAAGGGACTCGGAGCGAGCGTGTACATCGACAGCAAGGCGACGAACGCCGCAGAGGAGTTGCAAAAGCTAGGCGGCGCAAAGGTAATCCTGGCGACGGCTCCAAGCTCGAAAGCGATGTCCGAGTTGATCGACGGTCTGGCGCCGAACGGCAAGCTCATGGTGATCGGTGCTACATTCGATCCCATTGAGGTCACACCGGTGCAGCTCATTTCAGGAAGTCGAACTATTCAGGGCTGGGCCTCGGGAACACCAACCGATTCCGAGGACACACTGCGCTTCGCCGAGCTGACCGGAGTGCGTCCGATGATCGAAACATATCCGCTCGAAAAAGCGGCTGAGGCTTACGCGCGCATGATGAGCGGCGATGCGCAGTTCCGCGTTGTTCTCACGATGTGAAGGTGACGGATTCCCGGCGGAGTCTAACGCTGAAAGCGCTGGCTAATTTCAGCCCAGGGTTACGCTTTGGCAACCCTGGGACACGTCCCGCCATTTTCCAAGACGCAACTCTGAAGGAGTTGCGTCGGCGTTCGCTGATGGAAGATCGGCCGCAACTCCTTCAGAGTTGCGAAGATCTTTTAAGGACGTTCTTGAACCCAGGGTTTCAAAGCCCACCCTGGGCTGGAATTAGCCAACGCTTTCAGCGTACTAATGCTCACTGCACGGCGTTATGTCTTACTGCTTTGAATTCAATTCGAAGGAATAAAATGCGTGAAAAAATCAAATACCCACGCCGCCATTTTCTGGGCTCTGCCGCAATGACCATCGCTGCTGCCAAGCTCAGCATGATCTCTTCAGAAGCAAAATCCAACGACCAGCCACAATCGACCAACATCAAGGCGGGGACGAACAGGTCCTTCGGTTTACTGAAGCAGATTGATGCCGGCGCTCTGAATGTTGGTTACGCTGAAGCCGGCCCACCTGATGGTCCACCTGTGATTCTTTTGCACGGTTGGCCCTATGACATTCATACCTATGTGGATGTGGCTCCCTTGTTGGCGGCGGCGGGCTACAGGGTGATCGTCCCGTATTTGCGCGGCTATGGCACGACGCGCTTTCTCTCAAGTGCAACCGTCCGGAATGGTCAGCAATCGGTGATCGCCGTGGACATCATCGCCTTGATGGATGCGCTCAAAATCAAGAAGGCGACCTTCGGCGGGTGTGATTGGGGAGCGCGCACGGTCAACATCATCGCGGCACTTTGGCCGGAGCGCTGCAAGGCAATGGTGTCTGTAAGCGGATATCTGATTGGCAGCCAGGAGGTCAATCGTTTGCCATTGCCGCCAGCAGCTGAACTTCAATGGTGGTACCAATACTATTTTGCGACGGAGCGAGGCCGGGCAGGCTACGACAAATACCGTCACGACTTCGCCAAACTCATTTGGCAGATCGCCTCGCCGAAGTGGAACTTCGATGATGCAACATTCGATCGTAGTGCCGAGTCCTTACTTAATTCGGACCACGTCGCAATCACGATTCATAATTATCGTTGGCGGCTTGGCTTGGCTGAGGGCGAAGTGAAGTATAACGATCTGGAAAAGCGGCTGGCCTCACGCCCGGTGATCACCGTACCTACGATTACGTTGGAAGGTGATGCTAATGGTGCCCCGCATCCAGAGCCCGGTTCTTATGCGAAGAAATTCTCGGGCAAATACGAGCACCGGACTATCACGGGCGGCGTCGGACACAACCTGCCGCAAGAAGCACCGCAGGCGTTTGCGAAAGCAATTGTGGATGTCGACGTTATTAATCGGCGGTAGACAACGCGCGGAGGATATCCGGGCTCTTAAGCGAACAGGAGCTACGACCAGGGCGGGCGCACGCACGGTAGTTGAGGATACGAGCTAATGAACAGACGACCGAATATGTTAATCGGAATTGTTGTAGGCATTGTTATTGTAGGGGCCTCGATCTACGCTACGGGTTTCACAAGGCGATTGCTGAGTCCCTTTCGGATGCATACCACATATGAAAGTTCGCAGCCTGCCACTGCTCCAGATCTAGCCGCAGGTGATTGGATAAACTCAGAGCCGTTAAAGCTCAAGGATCTGCGCGGCCGCGTTGTGCTAATCGATTTCTGGACTTTCGGCTGCTACAACTGTCGTAACACCTTGCCGTTCATCAAAGGCTGGCACGATCGCTATCGCGACAAGGGCCTCACCGTCGTTGGCGTGCACTCGCCTGAGTTTGATTACGAAAAAAAACCTGAAAACCTTCGCCGCGAAGTTGTTTCACTCGGGATTCACTACCCGGTGGTGTCGGATAACGACTACCGAACATGGGACGCTTACAATGTCGCAGCGTGGCCCACGATCTTTCTGTTAGACAAGCAAGGACGAATTCGATGGATGCACGTGGGTGAAGGGAACTATGACGAGACCGAGCGACTGATTCAGAAACTACTTGCCGAAAAAGAAACTTAGTTTGAAGACAAGAGCGCGATGTGAGGCCGAGGCGGACTTAGTCGCAACTATTGTTTGTAAGTTATCGAAGCGAATGGTGCCGAGGGCGGGAGTCGAACCCGCACGACCTTACGGTCAACGGATTTTAAGTCCATTCGAAGGCATCTTACCTGATCTTACGAAACGAGATGAACCAATATTTACCGGACTCGCAGCCGTCAAAGTCATGCTTCGTCCGGTTACGTCTCGCGACAGAATGTCGTCATCTTAGCGTCATCCTGATCTTACGGGAAAGAGAGCTGACGCTTTAGGCACTTAGGATTTGTTGGGACTCCTGCTTCTTTCGACCTTTCGACTTAGTGAAGCATTCCTTGACAAAGGTCGGACTGCTTCCATAAATTGGTTATGGCATGGTAATCCGCTTGGCATCATTGGCGCTGATCCTGGTAATTGGCGGTAGTGTCTTCGCTGGCATTCCGCTCCATTCCAACGAACAGGAATGCAGTATGCCCGAGATGGCCGGTATGGATTGCTGCAAGAAGGCTGCCCAGGCCGAGAGCCTTACTCCTGAAGTTTCAACCGCGCGTTTGTGCTGCGCTCTGAATTGTTCGCAGAGTGGAACTACTGGTTCGAGCGAGTCGCGAATTCCGCGACCGTCAGCGAACCAAGCCATTGCGATTCATCCAGCATCTGTCCAGCCGTTAGTTGCGTCACCGCACTTATTTCTTCGTTCAAGTTGGGCAGATAGCCCTCCTCCCTATTCCAATCCTGCTTACATTCGACACCTCGCTCTTCTGATCTAGAGACTCCAAGGCCGTAGTGTGTCTTGCTGGCGCTGTTCGCTTTTGAGGAACAGTGCAGTTGCGCGTCTCCGTTTGACGCGCGTGGTCTCCATTTCATCGAAGGTCGAAAATCATGTCTAAATATATTCTCGCTTTCAGTCTTCTGGTACTTCTATTGGTCGTCGCCGCATGTGGCTCTAAAACTTCATCCGTTGACACTGGCAAGGTCATTAAGAGTGCGCCGATCGGAAATCTCACCATCACGCTGTCGAATTCTTCCGGCCAGCTCAAACATGGTAGTGAGGAGTTCTTCATTACGTTCAAGGATTCGTCGGACAAGCCTGTTGATGTCGGCGCTGCCGCGCTTACATTTCACATGCCGCAGATGGCCTCCATGGCGGCGATGAATGATCCCGCCACGCTCACGACTACGGACACGCCGGGAGTCTATCGTGCCAAGGCCGACATTGAGGTGGCTGGTGAGTGGCAGGCCCAAGTGTCTTATGAAGGGTCGGCAGGAAAAGGGCAGACCTCCTTCTCAGTAGCAGCACAGTAGTTCTGAGTAAATCGACCGCTCTATCGGCGGTCTGAGGAGAATACTGCCATGATCCACCGGCTCATCGAGATGAGCCTGCGCAATCGCGGGCTCATCATAGTGCTTTACCTTGGCCTCGCACTGTGGGGTTATTGGGCACTCGTTCATACGCCAATCGACGCGATCCCTGATCTGTCAGAGAACCAGGTCATCGTGTTCACCGACTGGACTGGTCGCTCACCGCAAGAGGTAGAGGATCAAGTCACCTATCCATTGGTCACCAACCTGCAGGGCTTAGCAGGGGTGCGTGTTGTGCGCGCCAGTTCGGCATTCGGGTTCTCGATGATCAATGTGATCTTCGAGGACAACATCGATCTTTATTTTGCACGCACTCGCGTCCTTGAACGCTTAAACCTGGTCACAAAGCAACTGCCCGAACGTGTCGTGCCGACGCTTGGCCCCGACGCAACAGGTGTCGGACAAGTCTTTTGGTACACGCTCGAATCAGACCAAATGAACCCGCGAGACCTGCGCACGTTGCAGGACTGGTTTGTTCGCTACCAGTTGAATTCAGTTCCAGGCGTGGCGGAAGTGGCTTCAGTCGGTGGCTACGTGCAGCAGTATCAGATCGACGTCGACCCAAACAAACTGCGCGCTTACAACATTCCTCTTTCCACAATCGTTCAGTCAGCTCAGCGCTCAAATAACAACGTCGGCGGCAATGTGGTTGAGCAAGCGGGCCAGTGGGCCATGGTTCGTGGGATTGGATTGATCCAGTCAACCGATGATGTTGCAAATATTGTCATTGGCTCGGCCAACGGCACCGCCATTTATGTGCGCAACGTCGCGGACGTGAAACTAGGCAATGCCTTTCGCACTGGCGTGCTCGACAAGAACGGCAAAGAAGCGGTGGGCGGAGTCGTTATCGCGCGTTACGGCGTCAACACCCTCGATGTAATCCAGAGCGTGAAGCAAAGGATCGAGGCTATAAAGTCTGGCTTGCCTAAAGGAGTAGAGATCGTTCCTTTTTACGATCGTACGCAACTCATCGAACGTGCGACTCACACCTTAAAGCGTGCGCTGATCGAAGAGCTAATCCTGGTCACACTCGCGCACATCATCTTCCTCGCCCACTTCCGCTCTATTCTTATAGTCACTATTCCTTTGCCGTTGGCAGTCCTGACCTCATTTCTTTTCATGTACTACATGGGGATTAGCTCAAACCTGATGTCACTTGCGGGAATCGCAATTGCCATCGGCGTTCTGGTCGACGCTGGAATTGTGGTCACTGAAAACGCTTTTCGTTTCTTAGAAAAGCGCAAGGTCGATCCCAAAGATCGCAAGAAGGTTTTTGAAACCGTCAGAGATTCTACAAAACTGGTAGGGCGGCCTGTGTTCTTCTCAATGGCGATCATCATTCTGGCTTTCATTCCGGTCTTTTCACTCACCGGCCAGGAAGGGAAACTGTTTCACCCGCTCGCCTTCACAAAGACGTTCGCCATGTTCGGCGCAACGATCATCGCCGTCACGCTCGTGCCTGTGCTCTGCACATATCTCTTGGGAGGGAAGTTTCACTCCGAGCAGTCAAATCCCGTAATGCGTTTTCTGCAAGCCATTTATCGGCCTGCGCTTCTGTTGGCTTTGCGTCATCGTCTCATTACGGTCTCAATCGCGTTACTACTATTCACTGGCGCGATCATTCTGGCGACCGGAATCGGCAAGGAGTTCATGCCTCCGCTCAACGAAGGCGATGTCATGTACATGCCGGTAACCGACCCCGCTATTTCCGTGGACGAAGCTCTCCGAATTCTCAGTAAGCAAGATGAGATCTTGAAGACTTTCCCAGAGGTAGAAATGGCGGTGGGGAAAGCTGGTCGGGCTGATACCTCGACCGATCCGGCTCCAGTAAATATGAACGAAACAATCGTTCATCTGAAGCCTATCGAACAATGGCGAGCCGGAATGACGCGGGAGAAGCTCATCTCTGAGATGAATGAAAAGCTGACGATGCCAGGTGTCACGAACATCTGGACTCAGCCGATTCAGAACCGCATCGACATGCTATCGACCGGAATCCGCTCGCAAGTCGGCATCAAGATCTTTGGCAACGATATCAAAACTCTGGAAGAGCTTTCGCGCAGAATCGCTGAGGTTGTGATCCACGTGCCCGGAGCGAAGGACGTGTATGCGGAACAGATCAGCGGTGCGCCTTACATTGACATCCATATTAACCGACCCGCCGCAGCCCGTTACGGAATAGATGTCGGCACCATTGAGGATGTTATCGAGAAAGGAATTGGCGAAACAAATCTCACGGTCACTATCGAAGGGCGTAGACGTTTTCCGGTTCGAGTTCGCTATGCCCCGCAGTATCGCAGCAGTGCTGCAGCCCTAGGTGAGATTCCCATCGCTTCACCATCTGGGGCATCCATTCCATTGGCGCAGTTGGCTGAGATTCGCACGGTGGAAGGCCCAACAATGATTTCCAGCGAGAACGGGCTACTGCGCGGAACTGTATTGCTCAATGTGCGCGGTCGCGATGTAGGCAGCTTCGTTGACGAGGCCAAGCCGAAACTCGCCAGCCAGGTGGAACTCCCTCCCGGTTATTACATGGACTGGAGCGGTCAATACGAAAACCAGCAGCGCGCCCGACAGCGTCTGATGATTGTGATTCCAATCGTACTAGTCATTATCTTTGGCTTGCTCTACCTCACCTATAACTCCGTTCTGGAAGCCGCACATGTATTGCTCGCTGTGCCGTTCGCGTTAACGGGCGGCGTCTATCTGCTATGGGCGCTTGGCTACAACTTCTCAGTAGCCGTTTGGGTGGGATTCATCGCGCTGTTTGGCACTGCCGTGCAGACCGGCGTTGTGATGGTTATCTATCTCGAGGAAGCAGTTGAAAGGAAACGGCAAGAAGTCGGAGTCCTCACGCGCAAGACTCTGATGGAAGCCGTGACGGAAGGGGCTTTACTTCGATTGCGCCCAAAGGTCATGACGGTCTCGACCGTAGTTGCCGGTCTGCTTCCGATTATGTGGAGCACCAGCGCGGGTTCGGAAGTAATGAAGCCGCTTGCCGCACCGGTCCTTGGCGGCATGGTCTCAAGTCTCTTGCATGTCTTGATTGTGACGCCCGTGATCTTCTTCTGGCTGCGTGAAGGACAGTTAAAGAAGCAAGAAGTAGCAGAAGCGAGGAGCGGCTCTTATTACGAGACACATGGAAGAGCAAAGGTGGAAGAAGGCGAGTCGCCGTCAGGAATTGAGAAAGAGAGTGGTACTCATGAATAGATATCGCAGTAGTGGAGCGTTCTTAATCGCTAGCGCGTTATCGGTGGTCCAGATTGTTACTGGCGCTTCCGCAGTGCTGGCCCAATCAAGTGACGCCGATTCTGAAACACGCGAGTCGGTAATCAACGCGAGCCTATCCTTGCCTCCCAACTCGTCGCTTGGGAAATATTTTGATACGCAGACCGGGATCACAGTTGAGCAAGCCGTCACGTATGCGCTTGAACACAACGGAGAATTGCTGGCGGCTCGCAACGAGATCGACGCCGCCAGCGCGCTCGTCAGACAAGCCGCCTTACGAGCAAACCCCAAAATGGACGCAAGTCTCTCGAAGACGGTCACCGGTACGGACAATACTATTACTGTCAACGGCATGCTTCCATTGGAACTCGGCGGGCGCCGCCCCGCGCGCATCAGGGTCGCCGAACGGGAACTCGAAATGCGCCGGCAAGACGTTGCTAATCGAGAGCGAATGCTCGCAGCGGATGTCCGCGCCAAGTTTGGCGAAGCCCTAGCCGCCATTATCAAGCTCGGCTTCGACGAAGACCTGATTGCTACAAGCCAGCGCGGATACAACCTAGTCGCCGCGCGCGTCACTGAAGGCGGCACTGCTCCACTTGAACAGAATATGATTCTGGTCGAACTCAATCGCTTGCGATCGATACGCGAGACCGCAGAAGGCAAAGCTCAAATAGAAATGCTGGAGTTGCGCAATCTCATCGGTATGAGACCCGACGAACCGCTTCGGCTGCGGGGAGATTTCAACGATGTGATTGTTCCACTGGTAGCGCTCGCTGATGCCACTGATCATGCGCTCTCCGACCGACCGGATTTGAAACTTGCGAAAGCCGCTGAGAGCTTCGCGGAAGCTCGCATCGAGCAGGCTCGCGCTGAGGGAAGGTTGGACGCAAGTTTGATCGTCGGTTATCAACAAATGAAATTTGGGTATCCCTTGAACGGCATCAACGACGCCGGTCAATTAAGACCAATTCAAGGAACTTTTCACTACTTCACCGTCGGCGTCTCTCTCGACCTCCCTGTGCGGAATAAGAATCAGGGCGCAATCGAAGCCGCCGTAGCGGAAACGGAAGCGGCGAAGCGCCGACGCGAGTTCCTCGAACTCACTGTGCGGCGTGAAGTGGCTTCAGCTTATGCACAGTACAACAGCACAGCACGCGCAGCAGAGATTTTCCGCGTTGGAGTAAAAGACCAAGCCAACGCGAACCTCGATGTGGTGAGACAAAGCTATGAATTAGGTTCAAAGACGCTCATTGATTACCTGGGCGAGCAACGACGCTTTATCGATTTGCAGAACGGATACATTGACGCGTTGCTCGATACGTATAAAGCCCGCGTCGAAATCGAGCGTGCGACCGCCTCGTCAGTCGCAACCAGACAGCAGGTGACACAAAGATGAACGAAATACCCGAAAGCAAACAAACAGAAAGCAATCTCAGAGCGCGTGCTGAGCGTCGCCGTGCCAAGACCGCGACAGTCGCAGTGGTTGCGGTCGTAGCTGTCGCTGCCATTGCTTTACTACTCTGGCTATTCATCCCACGAGGTAGCGGCGGACGGCCTGTACCCGCGCCGCGCACCATCGGATCTGATCAACCGGGTAGCCAAGCGAGTAACACGCCCGGCGATTCCACTCTGACAATAACTCCTGAACAAGTCCAGAGAGCAGGGATAAAGATCGAAACCGTGGGCGAGCGGGTCTCGACTGATGCAGCCGGTCAACAGGCTACCGGTGTCGTTCAGCCCAACTCCTATCGTGAAACTCCAGTAATGTCGCTTGTCGGAGGGATTGTACGCACGGTTGGGCCGGAACTCGGGCAGAATGTTCGCAAAGGCCAAACAATTGCGGTTGTGTCCAGCAACGATCTTGCCGACGCGCAAACGAAGTATCTTGCGGCATTTGCTGAGTTAGATGAGCACCACAAGCACCATGCGCGTACTGAAAAGCTGGTAGCAATAGGCGCGGCCAGCCGCGAGGAATTGGAGATGGCAACCAGCAAACTTAAAGCGGCCGAGTCCGACGTAGCCAACTTGCGTCAGAGGCTCTTGCTTCTAGGTTTGAGTTCTCAACGTGTCAGT
The DNA here is from genome assembly GCA_035526805.1 of Pyrinomonadaceae bacterium. GTDB lineage: Bacteria > Acidobacteriota > Blastocatellia > Pyrinomonadales > Pyrinomonadaceae > PSRF01. The sequence goes on along the minus strand of DATLBQ010000464.1, from coordinate 653 downwards.
GCTCTGCGCTCTACATCACAGATCAGTTCGGAAGTGAGCTTGCCGGCACCTGCTTCCGGTACTGTGACAAGTCGCACCGTCAATTCCGGCGAGGTTATTGAGGCCAACAAAGAACTACTGCGGATAACTGACCTGTCCAGCGTGTGGGTAGTTGGGCAGGTTTATGAAAAGGATCTCGGCAAGATTCATATTGGCAGCGGTGCGAGCATCACCACTGACGCCTATCCGGGCCGCGTCTTTCGTGGCCAGGTATCTTACGTTGATCCTAAAGTCGATCCTCAAACACGCACGGCACAGGCACGTATTGAATTAGCCAACCCCGGTCAGCAACTGAAGATTGGCATGTACGTCAACGTGGCTTTCGGCGCTCTCGCAAGCACAGCATCCACTGTGGCGGTTGTACCCGTCTCGGCTCTCCAAACCGTCGGCAATCATCAAGTGGTTTTCATCGCCACGAGCGAGGCTAATGTCTTTGCGATGCGCCCGTTGCGCGTTGGCCCTGAGAGTAATGGCTATTATCCAGTGCTCGAAGGTCTGAGCGTTGGTGATCGGGTTGTCACTGAGGGCAGTTTTATGCTGCGAGCTGAATGGTTGAAGTCGCACCCAAATGGCTAGTGCCTATGTTGAAATCGAAAAATACCTGCAGAAATCTG
>DATLBQ010000463.1:0-7400 GCA_035526805.1 Pyrinomonadaceae bacterium | reverse complement strand
AATGCCATGGTCGCTTCCTCCTTAAGTACGACGCTCTAGTTAGAGCGGCATCAGATTGATGTCGTAATTCTCCGGCAGCGCAGGAACGACCAGAGATTGCGTCTTAGGTTCAAAGCCTACTGCCACTGCCCGAACTGTATGGGTGCCGACAGGCACCTGCGTGAATGAATAACGGCCGTCCCTGGTCGACTGCGTTCGCAGTCCAGCGTCCACTACATCAACGAGAGCGTCAGCGACGCCCGCAGTGAGGTTCACTTGAGCATCAGCGGCACCCATCGTGTAGTTGTTAGTTAGTCCGCCAGTTAGCGTAATCAGGTTAGTCGGGTGATCAACCGCCTGTAGAACTCCTTCTTCAGTGTTATTAGCTTGAGTAATCCTTACTGTGCTTCCTGGCTCCAAGCCGCCGGCGTCGGCCACACGGAGGGTGCGTAGACCCGCGACAAGATCTCCGATCCGAACAATCCCGCCCGTAAAGTTGTTGCTGAGATTCGCTTCAAACGTCAGCGTGACGCCTGCCACACTCCGGATCACCGCTCGTTCGCGAGTTGCCCCTTGCTCAAGCAAGACAATGTCGCCAGCGCTGAAGTTTGCGGCGTCTGCAGCCAGCGTGACGGTAGCCTGGTTGGAAGCGGCGGCCGCGTTGACCAACGTGGCTTGTGCCCGCAAGACGTCAACGGGCGGACCAAATATTCTGCCGCCTATCTGCACTACAGTTTCTGGACTTGCTGCCGCTCCGGGGACCATATCAAAGGATTTCGTCGTCACTAATGGCCCACTATCGATCAGGCCCAGATCCATTGCGATAGTCACTGTTAGGTAGAAGGCCGAGCGTGGCGGAATTCCCAGGGCGCTCCAAAACTCTCCCGCATTCTTGTTCGCATCCATCTGAGCCACCGTTGTCGCCAGAGGAAATGGCTGATTGGTCAAACCGCCTTGTAGGTATCGGTCGGGAATCGTGGGGAACCGGGTCAACCAAAGCAGTGCCTGTGCGAGTAGACGGTGTTCTTCCACAACGCTGTTATCACCTGGCGCGTTTGACCACGCAGTGACGATGTAGGAACAGTCGACCCTCACAGGAGGCATCAGGCGTCTGAAACTATTCCCCACTTTTTCCACTATCGGTACTGGCTCGCGCAACTCGCGGTTTTCCTTAACGTCATAAAGGAAAAGATCGATGGTTGCCTGAGTGATAGTGGGCGGAAACGTCCGATCAGGCGTGATGAAACTCACCTGAGCGTTAAAGAGCTCCGCCAATGGCGGCACGATCGACGTCTGCATGGCTGTATCGTCGAGTATTCTCGTTAACGTGCTGTCAAGGTCCTGGAACATTGCTTTCTAATCAATTCAGATCGGACAGAACCGATGTTTGGATTCATTAAGTCTCGCGGCGTTATTCATTTCTTCCCGGGCTTCGCTTTCTCCTCCTCGGGACTTGGGCAATCCTTGACTCCGGCCAGGTAGTAAGGAGTTCCGTCGAAATGGGCGTAAAGATCAGGTGATAACGGCGGCAGCCCCGGCCTCGGGAACATCATCTGCGGTTGAAATCTCAGACAAGGGTGACCTCTGCGGTGCAAAGCGGCATTCCAGAGAATGACATTGGACGGTAGGTCGGCACCGCCAAGGAAAAGTGGAATTACATGGTGCGGGACCAGCGAGCCTCCGCGCAGATCTTCCTGTCTGGCACGTGCCCACTTCGCCCCCAGGAGTGTTTCCGCTAGGTCTGGATCACGTCCGGCGCCAGACACTCTCACAAAGGTCTCGACGAGCTTACTTCCACTTAACGGTGGGGGCAGTAGAGTTGCCGGCCAATAGATCGGGTACCGTCCCCGTCGCTTCTTCTGCTCCTCCTCTTCAGACGTTTGGGGTCTGGGTCCGGCTGTGGGACCGACCGTCGGACCAGTTTTACCTTTTGGTAGCCAGTCCTTGAATCGCTCACGATCCTCATCGGTGATTGGTTGCGGGCCTGGCTTATCTATTTTCGGTAACTGTGGAGAACGTGGAGATGTGCTCGCAGAGGATGTGTGGCATCCGCGAATGCAAATAGAAAGCGGTGCATCAAGGAATACATACCCCAGCTTAATGAACCGCTGCTGAAACTCAGTCATGTCAACGAGCAGATAGATTTCGGCTATTAGCCCGGCGATTATGACGGCCGGGGGTATCAGTTCAGCTACAGTGACGGCAGCGCCGGCAGCGGCTTCACCCGCAGTTGCCTCCGCTACAGCGGTTCCGGCTCCAGCGCCTGCCGGGGGAGGAAGCGTCGGTGTAACGGGCGGCGTTACCGGTGGTCGTAATAGCGATGGGGGTATCTTCGGTGCGGACGGTCCCGACGGTTGCAGTCCCAGTCCTCCGGCCACCAATGGAGCAGCTTCGGTTCCGCCACTGCCACTCTTCTCTTTCTGTTGTTCTTCGGCCAGTGCCTTGAGGGTCTTGTACGCCACGTACAGAGTGGAAGTCTCCTCCACTGTCAAGATCACATTGCAGGCCGACCCGCCCATCGTTCGGCAACGTCGAATGGCATTTGCCGCCCCTTCCTGGCCCTGGCGTCGATATTGTGCCTCTAACTCGGGCGACCACTTCTGCGATGTGATGCCTTGCTGTTGAGCTCGATTCACCTCGGGTGCGGGTTGACGCTGCAGTAACGTACCTGCTCCTCTGCTCCCGCGATTGCCTTGCTGAATCACGTGCGTCAACTCGTGGGCCAACAAACGTTTTCCGCTCGTTGTAGAAGGCGCATAGCTTCCGCGTCCGAATACGATGTGATTACCAGTGGTGTAGGCTAGAGCGCTGACCGAACTTGCCGAATCCGCGGCGCCGCTATCGTTATGAATTCGAACATTGCTTAAATCGTGACCTAACCTCGGCTCAAAGAACTCGCGCTCCTTCTTGCTAAGCGGTTGACCGCCGCTACGCAACTGATCCAATTCCGCCAGGTTCATGTCGGTGATTTCTGGCCCAGTTGGATGAGCCGGTGTGGGAGTGATTGGCTTGAGTCGAACCACTTCCTCCTCGTCGCAGTCTTGGCAGCGCCCAGTACCGCTTGCGCAGCCAGCACATTTTCGCTGAACGTTGAACTGGCCAAGGGGCGACCTGACTTGAATCGGCTGAGGCGTTTGAAGTATCTGATCGGCTACTCGATCCGCTTCCTGCTCGTAGCAATCTCCTGGCGAGCCCACAGTCAACTTGGTCTGAATGATTTGACTCACCATCCGATTTCCAATCTTGCGTTGCATGCCCAGGATCCCAGCGTAAGGATCGGGCACCTCCGTTCGCAGTCCAGCCTCCGACGTGAACCCGATCGACTGCGACTGAGTCTTTTGCTCTGACGATTTGATTGCAGCTGGTGCCGACATTTCGGGTTCCTCTTTAATTGAGCGCAAATTGCGTTTCAGAAAAATCGAATTTCTCCGCTGACCACCAGCGCGTCGAGATCGGGGTTGTTGTACATGAAATTGAAAATGTGTCGATAGCTCACACTGCCGCCCAGCCGGCCACTGCTGATGCCGAGACTAACCTCCGTTGATAGCCCGCGAACATTTCCTTGCAGGAAATCAGTTGCTACTCTGAATTGCGATCCTGCACTCTTGAGTTCCCCAAAGACTGGGCCGGCACGTAGATCCAGAAAGAATGGCGTTTTGGTCAGAGACAGCGGCGCAAACGAGCGGGCGCCTAAAGAAAAAGTGTTCAGAACAGAGCCGGCCGAATCGACATCCAAACCCATATTGAGATGAAGATCCATAAAACGGAAAATCCTTTGTTTGAGAACGGTGTCATATTCGGTCCTTACGACATATCGTGGAGAGACGCAGCCCCCGGGAAACAGACCACCAACCCCCAGGGAAAGCCCGACGCCGTGCACAAACGGCGCCACTGACGGATATTTGTTATTGCGAACAAAGGCTGCGAATGAATCCGCGTTTTGGAGTCTTGTTTTCTTGTCCAGCCCAGGAAACGGCCAAAGGAACTCATAAATATCACCACCCAAATTCGCATTGTGACCGGCTTCGTGAATCAGAAGGGTGATTCGATCCAAATTTCCCCCGTCGAAGTAGCTGTCGCAAAGTGTGATAGGATGGCCCGAATATCCGGCAACATGTGATTTTCCAATTACTTTCGTGCATTGCTCCTGGGTTTGACAGGCAAAATTGGTTGCCCCCAGCTGAAGTTCCGCCAATATGAGCTTCAGTTTCGGTACGACAGTCGCTGTCAGGTCGCCGGAATCAGTGGTCAGATATCGGCTAAGCGCGTTTGAAGTGTGACGAGGCAATTCCTTTGCCTCCAAATCATCAATGGCCTCCTTAACCCAACTAACCGCATTTGATAATTCACCGGGCAAGCTACTGGTGTCCGTGCACCCATCCCAACCTTGTGGTGCAGCCGGTTGCGCCACAGGTGGCTGAGCTGCGGCGGGTTGCTGCGCGGGCGTAGTGCCGGGCTGAGTCTGCTGGCGGGCAATCTTTAGACCTCCGGTTGATCGAGGCGAAACTGAAGCGCCGCTGACCACTCCGCGGGCCACCGCCTCGGCTTCCTGTTCAAGGGGATCTCCATCTTCGGTCATCCTGATTTTGTCGAATGCCACACCATTACTCTGTTGAATCGTGTGGGTTAACTCGTGCGCGAGCAGATGACGGCCCTCGTCAGTATCAGGTTTGTATTGGTTGGCGCCAAAAATGATGTCGTTACCCACCGTGTATGCCAACGCGTCCACCTGCCGTGCCGAGTTGGCAGCAGTCGCATCGTTATGCACGCGAACATGCTCGAAGGTTTGTCCAAAATGAGACTCCATTGACCTTCGAGTGTTGGCATCGAGCGAATGCGCAGACGACTGAAGACCCTCATCCACCACAGAGGCAGTCGGAGTCACTTGACCAGACGCCTGGTGGTCTGCGGGTCTGCGCTGCATGGCTTTCTCATCCTCACACTTGTCGCACTTCCCGGCTCCGGTTTCACATTTCGCGCACTTGCGCTGGACGATGCCTCTGCCAGTCCCAGTAACATTGCGCGTGCTCAAGAGCTGGTTCACGGCCCGATTTCCGACTACGTGTTGCAGCGCAAGGATTCCCGGACGAGGACCATTGGCAAAGTTTTCGTGAGTAGCAGCCGGCATTCTTTGTGCTGCTTCAGAGCCAGACTGTCGTTCATGAGTGGTAACACTTCGCATTAGTTTCCCAGTCCGCTTTTGCTTCGTTTTCGTCCTGCAATCCGAGAAAGTTCTAAGTCATAGAGTCTTGCCCAGTTTTTGATACTCACGCTTAGCGCTCTGAAGCAGATGCGACATGCTGATGTGCCTACCGTCGGCAGCTGCCAGAAAGGCTGATCCCATAACAATGTTCTTGATGTTCCCGCCCGCCAGCCGGAACTGCTGGGCCAGAGAATCAAAATCGATCTCTTTGTCGCGCGGGGCTTCTGGGGGAAATAGCGTCTGCCAGATACGGCGCCTATGAACCTCGTCAGGAAACGGAAACTCGACCACGAACTGCAAACGTCTGAGAAAAGCTTCATCCAGATTCTGGCGCAGATTCGTCGCCAGAATGGCTACACCTTCGTACTGCTCCATCTTCTGCAGCAGGTAAGAGATCTCGATGTTGGCATACCGGTCGTGTGAGTCGCGGACTTCCGAGCGTTTGCCGAAAAGCGCGTCTGCTTCGTCGAAGAAGAGAATTGCATTGGCGTTTTCCGCGGTAGTAAAGATCCGATCCAGATTCTTTTCGGTCTCGCCAATGTATTTGCTTACCACCCCGGAGAGATCAATCTTATAAAGGTCCAGCTCTAGTTCGTTCGCTACGATCTCTGCTGCCATTGTCTTCCCGGTTCCCGAAGGTCCTGCGAACAGAGCACCGGTACCTTTGCCAAGAGACAGCTTCCGGCCAAACCCCCACTCACCAAGCACACGGTGGCGCTGAGCTACGCGCGAACATAACTCGCGCAGTTGGTCCAGTATTTCTTTGGGTAGAACGATGTCGTCCCAGGAGTAGACGGGATCAATTTTTCTCGCGAGCGTACCAAGTTGGTCCTGCGATTGGGTTCGTGCGGCACTACATAAATCCGATAAGGTGGGTCGCGCTGCAGAAGTATTTGGGCTGGCGTCGGCAGCCGTGCGCCAAAGCGATCTGTTACATGCGTAAGCGACCGCATGAGAAACCTGCGCCGGCGTGAGGCAAAAACGTCCGGCAAGAAGTTCAAGTTCCTTCTCAGCAAGATTTACATTTGCCGCCTGAAGGTTTACTTGCCAGCACTCACGACGCAATGGGAAACCAGGAATTGAGAACTCTACCTCAATCAAGCCAAGAGATTCGTTGCTATCAGCCGTTTGAACTTGAGGGTTCCTCTGAGTTGCGTCGATCACAGCGATGCCGTCAAACCGAAGCAAGTTGGCGGCGAGAAGTCTGGCTGGCAAACTTCTACTATCGCCTTCCAGTGCATCACCGCCATCAAGATAGACGACTGCGTCTTGAAATTGACCCTGGCGGAAGACGCGCTTAAGACACCGTTCAAATTCTGCTTCAGATGTCAGGGCTCGATTCAGATCGACAATCAGAAGCGGCATGGATGCCGCACTTGAGATGGCCTCAGCAGCAAGGCGCTTATCAGCCTTGCACGACCCTGAAAAATGGAATCTTAGCGGCTGCGAATTCTCCCTGGCCCGCAGCACCAGCAATCTGAGCGCTTGTTTGACGTCCGATCCCAAAGGTAGGGCATCAAGATTAGTCGTCGGTTGTCGTATTTCACAGAATGACGATAAGCGTGGATCCAGTGTGCGCTGGCCCAGCAAGAGAGTCGTGATCTGTTCGTCTAGTTTCAGGTAGTGAGCTAGCAGCGGTGGCGCATTATGCGACTGGTCCGGTAGCAAGCGTATTAACTCTTGACGAATGAGTGGGGCCTCCGGCGCAAAGTTTGCTCGGCGGGCCAGCTTTTCGTCTGCGGAGGAACAAAAAAGATTCAGGGCAAGATCGACACTCGGCCGCCGTCGAGTAACGTCGTCTTGCAAATATGCAATGATTCGCTCGTAGCGCAGATCCAGTTCCGTGGCGAGAGTCAGCAGGATGACATCCAGATCAAACAGCGTCAGGTCGAAACTGCGGGCCAACCAGGTCAAAGACGGATTTTTCAGAAGCGCTGTGTGTAGTCTCTCCCGAACCTGTTCGCTCTCGACGAGGTTATTTGAATTGAATAGAGGAACGCTCGGAGACTGTGAGAACAGGCGGGTTACTTCGTCTTGATTGATATATAGTCCGCGATACGGGTCAGATGAAAACGGCGCACCGTAAACCAATTCGGCCGCGGTCGTAGCTCTTTGCAGTAAATCGTCCAAACACTGAAAAGCTGGCAGGAGATCTACTACATGAACCGAACCATGCGCAGGTTGGCTTAGACCTTGAACAGCTTCAATGGAGGCAACC
>DATLBQ010000462.1:0-3694 GCA_035526805.1 Pyrinomonadaceae bacterium | reverse complement strand
AACCGGAGACTGGTGGGCCAGGCTGATCGCCACCGTCGCGAGAGATACCTTGGTGTTCTTGGCTTCCGGCCGGGCGGAATCAGACCGCTCGAGATAACTGCAGCAAGAATGTGACGTAGGCATCGAGACTTGCCCGCAATCGCCCGCCATCTGCGAGCAGCAGGCCTCTTCCGAAGCCGTCATCTCCTCTGAGAAACACGACGCCAGCGGCTGCACGGCAAACATGAATGCCGCCACGAGCGCCACCATCTTCAAAGAGAGCCTCATATGCTTGCCTGTGATTATAGTGCCATCTCCCTCGCCCGCGCGATGTGACGGCTATCACATAAGCCCGTGGTGACACCAACCAGGCTTTTAACCGCGCGCTGACTGCATCTCGAAATTATGACCTTTGGGTTATGAGAGCAGCTCTTAACGTGACTTCAACGAGTCGCGCTCGCGGGTGCCTCATACGAGCGTAGCTCGTGTGGGCACAGTGTAAGCAGTTCCGAACGGGCAAGGAAGTGAAATGATCGGTGGGGGCGTCGCCTAACCAGCTCGTTTAAGGTGCATTCGCCGAATCCACAACCTGGATGCTCCACTCTTCGCTCGCAACCGGGATCCCCGGGGGCGCCGCCGCTCGGGTGGTTCGGGGGACCAAAAGAAAAGGAGCCTCTCGGCTCCCTCACATAATGGCTGAAATGATTGGTTGCGGGGGACTGCCACACACCGGTTGTACACCGTATTTTCATTGAGTTACGAATCGTTTTTCCGTTGGAAGACAAGACATCAAAGTAATTTTTGAACTTAAAAAACGCCCGGCTGAGACGCGCTAATGGGTCCAAACGATCGCACAAGAACATTGTTTTTTCGCCACATTCTGGTAAACAGTTCGTGTGCCTTTGATCTCAAAAAGTACCTCGACGTTTTCCCCGACGTCTGCAAAGCGAAGTTTGGGCGTAAGTTTGACTTCCAGACGATCGAGAAAGATTTTTCGCAGTTCGAGGAAGTGTTGTACGCTGCGAGCTAGGCGATCTCCCGCCGAACAGTCCTCGCGCTCGCAGAGAGACAAGCCCGACTCATTGCCGCAACTACGGACATGCTCTAAGGAGCACATTTCGCGTCCGCACTACATTTGACGGGTTACCTGTAAGAACCTAACATCTCAGCCATGGCACCCTCCGCTCTTGTCGGAAATATCATCTCCCACTATCGAATACTCCAGAAACTTGGCGGCGGAGGAATGGGCGTCGTTTACAAGGCCCAAGATACGAGACTGGGACGGCATGTGGCCCTGAAGTTCCTTTCACAGGAGTTAACAGGCGACCAGCAGGCACTCAAACGTTTCCAGCGCGAAGCAAAGGCCGCTTCCACGCTCAGTCATCCCAGCATCTGCACAATCTACGACATTGGAGAACAAGATGGGCGAGCATTTATTGCTATGGAATTGCTGGAAGGCCGTACACTGCAGGCACATATTGCAGAACAACCAGTTGATTTGACGATGCTCCTTTCTCTTGGTATTGAGATTGCGGATGGTTTGGATGTTGCGCATTCAGCCGGGATCGTGCATCGTGATATCAAACCTGCGAACGTCTTTGTGACTCACCGTGGGTACGCCAAAATCCTAGATTTTGGCTTAGCAAAACTCGCCGTCCAAAGTCACGTCGCCCAAAGCGAGCACATAACAGGGTCAACCGAGGAGGAACATCTCACAAACCCCGGCTCAGCTTTAGGGACCGTTGCGTACATGTCCCCCGAGCAAGTAAGAGGCGAGGAACTGGACTCACGAACAGACTTGTTTTCATTCGGAGTCATGCTCTACGAAATGGCGACAGGAAAGCTGCCTTTCCGTGGCCGTACCTCTGGCGAACTGTTCGCGTCGATTCTCCATCGTTCCTTTACTCCTGCCATCCGATTGAATCCTGATGTCCCGGACAGTTTTGACCAGATCATCCGAAAAGCCCTGGAGAAGGACAGGCAGCTTCGTTACCAGAGTGCTGCAGAATTTCGTGGCGATCTGCAGCGGATTCGGCGCGATGTGGAATCGGTAACAGTCCCGATGCCAGAAGCTGACAACGAGTCCGTAAACTTGGTTGCGGGTTCTGGAAATCAAGTGGTTGAACGCAGGTTCACGCTGACGGAGACGGTTTGCCGGAAACTGAACCGCGCTACTCTGGATCCTCGAATCATTGGCGACGACCTACTGTACTCGGACAATCAAGTAGAGTCAGACGTCCTGGTCTTCTTTCTACCGGGCCTTGCCCTGGATCACAGGGAATTTGAACCGATACTCAAGCGGTTGTCTTACCGAGGCCTTAGTCCAACTCTGTATGGGAACGAACCCGATCGCCGAAAGCGCTTGTCGTTGTCCTTGGCGGATCACATTGCCATGCATCGCGAATGGCTTCGAGATGCGATCGAGCGACTCAAACCGACCACGGTAGTGATGGTCGGTTTTGTGTTGGGGGCAGATATGGGGTTCGAACTGCTTTGTGCCCCTGATGAGGACGGGCTGCAGATAGATGCATTCCTGGCCCTGGAGTGCAACCTGAGTATCAAGACCTGTTTTGTCTCAAATCTGCTTGCAAAAATCGACCCGGAGCGCCCGGACGAATGGATTGCCGAGCTTAAGCAATATGACGATACATCGACGTCGCTCGACGAGTGGCTGACTATCCATGAGTACCTGATAAAGATGCTGCGAAAATTCCAACGTGACATTGGCGTGCTCCAAAGATCTGCGGCCGATATCGTTCGCCAGTTTGAAAAAGAACCCAGGTTCGGCACCTTCGCGCGCCGCTTCAAAGGGGCCCAAGAGCGAGTTTCGCTATTGCGGTTGGTTTTTTCCGAGGCTTCCAACACGCGAGCGGCTATCGCTGGTCTCAAACTGGAGAACCTTGATCGACAGATCTTAGGTGGAGAATTTCCCGAGGGTGAATTCACGTTCTGGCCGAACACGGATCATTTGTTAAGTGCCTTGGCAACGGACCAGGTGAAGCGACTAATTGACGGCTTTATTGAGGACGCACGAGCGACGCCGAAAAAAGTGTCGCAAGTACGTAAAGAATAAGGTGAGCTGTGCGTACCCTGTACTGACGAGCCCAGCTATTGTTTTTTGGCCATATTCTGGTAAACAGGTGTGTGCCTTTCGATCTCAAAAAGTACCTCGACGTTTTTCCCGACGTCTGTAAAGCGAAGTTTGGGCGTAAGTTTGACTGCCAGAAGATCGAGAAAGATTTCTCGCATCTCGCTCGCGGCGATCGTTGGCTGTCAGCCCGTGATGTGGTGAAGGTTTTCGACGAAGAAGCCACGCCCTTTGCGCGATACTGGCCTCAGCCAAACGAGCGTGAACTCGACGACGCACTTCGAAAGAAGCATGTGATGCTTGGCCCTCTCGCCAAGGAACGTCACCGTTTGATGCAGTCACTCCTCCCCATCTTTCGTTCGACTGGCGTTGCTTCCATTCTTCTCCGATTCACCCATCCAGAGCATTTCGGAATCATTAGTTCACCCGTGCTGCATCTCCTGCAGGTCCGCGGGGCTAACACTGCCGATCTGTACCTTGCCTACTGCGAAGAACTCCAACAATGGCAGAAGCATTCGCCCGCTTTTGGCGAAAGGTGGGCGGAGTCGGAGCGCTCGGGAAAGTTGGACCGAGTAAGTTCCAAGATTCGAAAGGAGCGTGAAGGTCTCGGCAGAATCCAGCCGCGCC
>DATLBQ010000461.1:0-15344 GCA_035526805.1 Pyrinomonadaceae bacterium | reverse complement strand
CGAATTTGATAACAGTTGCCGGGGCCGATCGCTTGTTGACGATCGACTTGCATGCGGCACAGATTCAAGGGTTCTTTGATATTCCCGTCGATCACCTTTACTCGGCGCCGGTAATGATCGGCTACTATCAGGAAAATCCGCTGCCAAACCTGACCGTGGTCGCGCCCGATACGGGCGGTGCCGAAAGGGCACGCGCATACGCCAAACGGCTGGATGCAGAACTTGCGCTGTGCGATAAACGGCGTGAAAAAGCAAACGTCGCCGAAGTGATGAACGTCGTCGGCGATGTTCGCGGTCGCAGTTGTTTGATTGTCGATGACATGTGCGACACTGGCGGCTCATTGACGAAAGTCGCCAAGGCCCTGAAGGCTGCCGGTGCTGAAAGAATTCACGCGTGCTTCACGCATGCGGTCTTATCAGGACACGCAGTGCAGCAGCTCGATGATTCTGAAATCGAGCAGGTAATGATTACGAATACGATTCCGCTACGCGCTAACGCGTGCGAGTTTAAAAGAATTAAAGTACTTAGTATCGCGCCGCTTCTGGCGAAAGCGATCAAGTCGATCCATGAGGAGACCAGCGTTTCCTCGCTCTTCGTTTAGCGAAGGGCAAACACTGATGGCTTAAATAGGAGTCCATCAGCGATTGGTTCTGAGATTTAAAGTCTCAGATCTCAAATTGCGTTGGCCCCTGGCGAGCAATCTCGTCACCAGGCCAAAGTTCAATTTGAGATCTCAGATCGGAAATCTCAACGACCAGTCGCTGAACCTTTATAGAGAGGTGTAAAGAGGAGCAGTTATGGCAGAACAGAAGGACATTACAGTTCGCGCCACGAAGCGCGAAGGTCGCGGTAAAAATGATGCGCGGCGTGCGCGGCGCGAGGGAATGGTTCCAGTCTCGGTTTATGGTGGCGAAGGCGGAAGCGTCGCCGCGTTAGCGCCGATCCGGGAACTGGCGGCAATTCTGCGTTCGGAATCGGGTCGTAACACAATCTTCACGCTCGACATCGAGGGCGTCGGCGCAAGTGAAGTAATGTTTTACGAGCGGCAGGTTGATCCTATTCGCGGTCGTTTGATACACGCCGATCTCACCCGACTGGTAAAGGGACAGAAAATCGAAGTTACTGTTCCGCTGCATCTCGTTGGCGAGCCCGTGGGCGTTCGGGAGGAGCAAGGCGTGCTGGAACAAATTATTCGCGAAATTGAAATTCGGTGCGAGCCTCGCGAAATACCCGACGTCGTCAACGTCGACGTTTCTAATCTTGGTGTTCATGATGTGCTTCATATTTCCGATATACAGGTTGCCGAGGGCATTGAAATTCTCAACGCGCCTGACAATGTCATTGCCACGGTCGGCATCGTGAAGGAAGAGGTTGTAGTGGCGCCGGTTGTCGAAGGTGAAGGCGCGGCCGAGCCGGAAGTCATCGGCAAGGGCAAGAAGGAAGATGAAGAAGGCGGTGGCGAAGGCGAAAAGGGCAAGAAGGAATAATCCTGGAGGTCTTTGGACTCGGGTCTTTGGTCTCAGGGTCTTTGCTCTTGGAGTTCGCTCGATCGAGAGCGCTTCAAAGTTCGAAGGCCAAAACCCTAAGACCAAAGCCCAAACCAGAAATTGGCAATCAGCAATCGGCAATATTTGATCGTTGGCTTAGGCAATCCGGGCAAAGAGTATCAGTGGTCACGCCATAACCTCGGATTCATGTTGATTGACAAGTTAGCTGGCGATGCGCGGATAGAGGTAAAAAAGCGTGAATGCCAATCGCTGGTTGGTCATGGTGAAATTGAGGACTGCGCCGTCAGACTGGTGAAGCCGCAGACCTACATGAACCTGACTGGAGAGGCGGTGGCTTGTTTGCTTGCCAGGCATGAACCACCGGACGCGGGCGAAAAGCTGATCGTAATATCGGACGACCTGGCGTTGCCGTTCGGGAAAATTCGAATTCGAGCAAGGGGAACAGCCGGCGGCCACAATGGCTTAAAGTCTATTATTGCGGCCATCGGTACAAACGAGTTCACGCGGTTGCGAATCGGCATTCAGCCTGAGCACCCAATCTCGGATGCGAAGAAGTTTGTACTGGATTCGTTTTCCGGCGCGAGCAGAGTATCCGTTGAAGACATAATGCAAAAGAGTGCTGAAGCAATTCGTACCATTCTGAGCGATGGAGTTTTGAAAGCAATGAGTACGTACAACAGTGAATCGTAAATGGTAAATCGTAAACAGTTACGACAAGGCCACGAGGTCACCTAATTCTCTTACGATTCACGATTCACGATTGACGAGTGAAGGAGATTGATTTTGGAAACGCAAAGACAATACGAAGTGGTGTTCATAGTTGATCCCACTGCGGACGACGAGGAAGTCGCGCGCCTCACTGACGGTTTCAAGCAAATTGTCACGGATCAGGGCGGCAAGATCACCAAGGAAGAGAACATGGGCAGGCGGCAGCTGGCCTATGAAATTCTCCGTAAAACTGAAGGCAGTTTCATGCTCCTGGAAATCGAAGGCTCAGGCCGAGAGATAGCCGAGCTGGAGCGCCGCATGCGCGTCAACGATCGCATCATTCGTTATATCACCGTGCGCGTTGACGAGGATCGCCGCCGCGCCGAGAAGTTTAAAGCCAAGCGGGCGCGCAAGGCTGAGAAGCGGGCCGCTGGTCAGGACGGACAAAGACGAAGCTCGGCCCCGGCCCAGCGTCCGGCCGCTCCGGAAGCAGAAGAAGACGCGGCCTAGAGGCGCGCAAATTGTAGGAGCAGGATGCAGCAAGCTATCAACCGCTGCTTAGCCACAGGCACTCTATTCACTATTTACGATTCACGATTTACTGCTGGAGGTAACTATGTCGACAAATTACGAAGACCGCGGACGACGCTACAACAATAACGATGATGATTTCGATCGGGGTCGTCCTACCCAGGGTCGCGGTGGACGCCGCATGCGCCGTCGCCGCATTTGCCGTTTCTGCATTGAAAAAGTAGATATCATTGACTTCAAAGATGCCAGGTTCCTCGGAAACTTTATTCCGGAACGCGGCAAGATTCTGCCGCGGCGTATCTCGGGCAATTGCGCCATACATCAGCGAATGCTCGCCGAGGCGATCAAACGCGCCCGCAATATCGCGCTGCTGCCGTATACAACGGACTAAAGTCGAAACCGGGAAACCGAAACTAAGAAGGAGCAGCCAACATGGCCCATACTAGAATTCTCTTACGCGAAGATGTCGATGATCTGGGTGCACGCGGTGAGATCGTCCGGGTGCGAGCCGGATATGCCCGCAATTATTTATTGCCTCGCAAACTGGCTGTTGAGGCGACCACCAGCAACGTCAAACAGATCGAGTTGGAACGCGCGGCGCTGCTGAAGAAAGAGGCCGCGGAACGCGCGACCGCCGCCGGCCAGGGAGAGCAAATTAGCAAACTGGTGCTGGAGTTCAAACGAAAATCCGGCGAACAGGGCGCGCTCTATGGATCGGTAACATCCATGGATATTGCTGAAGCGCTGCAGGAACGCGGTTACGAAATCGATCGCCATCGCATCCACCTGCGTGAACCGATCAAGCGTCTGGGAGACTTCACCGTGCCGCTGCGGCTGCATCGCGAAGTGTCGATTGATCTGCAGGTTAAGGTCGCGCCGGAAGGCGAAGTAATTGTGGGGCATCTGACGCCGGAGCAGGAAGCCGAGCTTGCGAAACAGGTTGAACCTAAGGAAGGTGAATCTGCCGAAGGTATGGAGGAATAAAACTCTGTTCTTGTCGCTTTTTTAGTGGCCTCAGATTATAGTTCGACGCTGCAGATCTAGCTGACCTGCAGCGTCGTTTTGTTTGCGCACCGGAGCGGGGGCAAGCCCGCCTTCCTGACTTGGAGACTTCAATCAGGCGCCGGGGAAAGTTGCCGACGACTTTCAACCTGATTTCCATGCGCAAGACTAATCAGCTCGAGGTCAGGAAGGCGGGCTTGCCCCCGCTGTTTCCTGCCCCGGGCTTTTACATTTCGCGCGGTGGCGCTTTCGAGCTAACCGATGTCAAGTTTGTATTAACCAGTCTTCCATCCAATGGCCAGTCCTGATCCCATTCGCGAACAATCGCTTGAACGTTCCCTGCCAAACAGTGCCGAAGCCGAGCGTGCAATACTCGGCGGCATCATTCTCGACAACGGTCTTATCAGCCAGGCGATCGAGCTGCTGAGACCGGAAGACTTCTACGTGCCTTCGCACCGGCGAATTTTCCTCGCGATGACGGCGTTGTTCGAGCGTGGCGCTGAGATTAATCCCATCCTGATTGCGGAAGAACTTAAGAAAGAAAATGGCCTCGAGTCGGTCGGCGGCATTAGCTTCATCACCAACCTTACTTATGGCTTACCGCATTCAACCAACATCGCACACTACGCGAAACTTGTTCGCGGAAAGTCGATGCTCCGCCAACTCATTCGGGCGGCGAACAAGATCACGCAGGAGGCTCTCGAACAGGAAGACGAACCTGAGCTGATACTCGATCACGCCGAGCACGCTATCTTCGAGTTAGCTGACGAACGTATTCGGCAGGGGTTCGTGCATATCAAGCCGGTGGCCGAGCAACTGCTGGAAAAAATCCAGGAGATGGAGGGGCGAGCCTCGGTCCTCACGGGGTTGACTACCGGCTTTGCCGATCTCGACAAGCTGACCTCGGGACTGCAACGACAGGATTTGATCATTGTGGCGGCGCGACCTTCCATGGGCAAAACAAGCTTCGCTTTGATGCTGGCGGAGAATGCGGCTATTCATGTTCCCGGAGCTGTGGTGGGCATGTTCTCGCTGGAAATGTCGAAGGAAGCACTGGTGATGCGTATGCTTTGTTCACAAGCCAACATCGATGCGCAGCGCTTTCGCAATGGATTTCTTTCGCGGCCTGAGTGGGCTCAGATCGCCAAGTCGCTCGGCACCCTGGCCGACGCGCGAATCTTTCTCGATGACACGGCCGGCATAACCGTCCTCGAAATGCGAGCGAAGGCGCGGCGGCTGGCCGCTGAACAAAAGCGCCTCGATCTGATCGTGGTTGACTACATCCAGTTGATGAGCGGCTCGGCCAAACGCTTTGAATCACGACAACAAGAGGTGTCGCAGATATCGCGTGAGCTCAAGGGCCTGGCCAAGGAATTGAATGTACCCCTGGTGGCCCTTTCGCAACTTTCGCGCGCGCCAGAATCGCGTTCTGATCATAAGCCGCAGCTCTCAGACTTGCGTGAGTCGGGCGCGCTGGAGCAGGACGCGGATGTGGTTGCGTTTATCTACCGTCCCGAACAATACAAATCTTCCGAAGAACGCGACAGCATGCCTGACGATGAAAAAAATGTCGCTGAACTCATCGTGGCTAAACAACGCAACGGCCCAACCGATACCGTGAGACTTCGCTTTACGCCTTCGAGCATGCGATTCGACAATCTCTACCGGGAATAGACTTCACCGTGCTGAACGCCAATGCGTTGCTGGTCTCTCTCCTGCCTTCCGCTGAGTCGGAAGAACGACTGCAAACAAAATTCTGTATCCAACAATTCTGTTGACTTTTCCTTTTCACGGGAATATCTTGCGCGCGTTTACGAGGGCTGATTCTCACGAGCCTCTGCGCTTACTTGCACACTCGCTAAATCCACCCTCAGAGGGGTTTTCTCATCGACATAAAACCCGGATCTCGACCACCAAAAAAGGAGGGGAAAAATGGAGAACGACAGTTTCTGGACGCGCAGAGACTTTATGAAAGGCGCGAGCGCATTGGGAATTACAGGCGTTGCGTTATGGTCAGGCGCCTGTGAATCGGCCTGCAACAAAATTAAGAACAGGCCGACGCGTCGGAATATCGCGAATCTGCCCGCAAATGATCCAATCATTGAAACCTACAAACAGGCAGTTGCAGCCATGAAAAACTTGCCGGACACCGATGGCCGCAGCTGGAACAGACAGGCTGATATACACAATAACAAATGCCCACACCAAAACTGGTGGTTCCTTCCCTGGCATCGCGCTTACCTTGTTAATTTCGAATCCATATGTCGGAAGCTCACCGGCAATAACGACTTTGCGCTGCCTTATTGGAATTGGACTACAAGTCCCAGCATTCCTGCGCCTTTCTGGGGGGCCGGAAATCCATTGCTGAATACAACTCGCGTCGCCACCCAGACCAGCGTCGCCGATGTGGCCAATGTGGGAGCAGCGAAGATCACTGAAATTCTTGGTCAAACTAATTTCTTTCTCTTTGCCAGCGCCGCCGCCACTACTCAACGACAGAGAACGGCTTACGGTATGTTAGAAGGCACTCCACACAACTACATTCACAACTTTGTAGGCGGCGATATGCTCACCTTTAGGTCGCCTCTAGATCCGGTCTTCTGGTGTCACCACAACATGGTTGAGTGTTTGTGGGTTCACTGGAATCTTGATATGGGCAATCCCAACACCAACGATACAGCCTGGAGTAGTTTTACGTTCAGCGATGACTTCGTCGATGGCGACGGCAATCCCGCCCCGATTCAGGTATCGACTACGCTTCTCTTTCCGCTGTTAAGCTACCAGTATGAGCCTTGTGCGCCAGGCATGGCGCCATCGATCGTAAAGGACAAGGCGACGCTGGAGAGATTCCTGCGTGAAGGCGCGCCAGCCAAGCTTGAGTTCATCAAGCGTTATGAACTGCGCCGGCCGACACCAAACATCCTGGAACGGGCGGCGCCGGCGCGTCTCAAAGTTGAACCGGAAGCGTTTCGCACGGTCCTGGACATTGCTGGCCGAGAGAAAGCCGTGCTGACAGTTGACGAGGTCGAGCCTCCTGCTAAACAGGATGTCTTCGTCCGCGTCTTCATCAATAAACCCGATGCGTCGGCGGCAACTTCGATTGACGACCCGCATTACGCCGGCAGCTTCGCCTTCTTTTGCTGTGAGGATGAAGCGATGAAGGGTCATGAAGGCATGACACCAACGAGCACACCTGCGCCCGGCCCTTCGCCGGTAGCGCCGGCAAGCACGCTGCCAAAGCTCACCTATCTTGTGGATGTCACGCCGACGATCCGAAAGTTGAGTCAGGGCGGATCGCTCTCGCCCGACCTTGAGCTGACGCTTGTAACGGTACCCATAGAGGAAAATCGACGTGTTGAAACGCAAAGGCTAAACGTTGGACGTCTTGAGCTGGCAGTAGCAAGGTTCTAGTGGCGAAGGCAACGTTCCGCGTTTCGATCAAGGCAACCTCCTGGGTGTGCTTTGCATTTAAGTCAATGCGGAGGATTGGAGTGGGACGATTAACCCTGACTGCATTGATGATTTGGGCTCTGTGTTTTTTTGGCGCGGATTGCGGATCGGCAACAATACAGAGCCCTCGATCTTCACAGGTGAAAACCGAGGCATCTCCCGTCATTACACTGACGAATGATCAACCCCAGAACTCTTTGCCGATCAAAGCCGGCGAGCTTACGAACAACGCGGAGGTTTTGGAAGTAGCAATTACAAAAGTAACAAATCCCCGTATGACGCCACTCTCCATCTCCGTCTATCTTTCAGATTCCGAAGAAGAGAAGTCTGAGCCTAAACGACACCTGATCGGGAACTTTAGTCTGTATCCACCCGATCAACCCGGTAAATTCTTACTTAGCGCAGCGCCGGCGCTTCGTGCAGTCTCCCGCTCAGACGCATCGGACAAAGAACGTGATTTGCGACTTGTGTTTGAGATGAAGAGAATTGATGAGAGCAGACCCTGGACTTCCGTTGAAGTAACAATTGCTGAGCCAACCTGGCGCGCAGCTGAAAAATAGGTAGCTGCCTCGAGCGATCTTCTAGTCCGATTCCCCGCCGCAGTGATAGTGTCTTAACTTGATTTCGTTCCCCTCTTCCCGAAAAAACCGAACCACGAAATCACACTAGAACCTTCGAAAGAATAAGCAGTAAATGGCCTGGGGCGCGCGCGTCTCCTCAAATCAAGACACGCTTTCCAGTTGGTCCTGATGCAGTTTGAGGCTAGCAGTTCAGAGTTCAGCCTTTAGGCTGCGGTTTTGGCTCTCAACCGAAAACGCAAGCTAAAGCTTGAACTCTAAACTACATCAGCACTCCCCGGTTGGGGCTTTTGTTTTTTCGGTGTAATTTAGAGCACCTCGGGTTTCCCGCTCTACCCGGAGTAAAGGGACTAATACATCGAACGCATGCCGTCCAGGTCTGAAAACAAACCGCTCGAAACTACCGGTCACCGTCCCACCTGGGCCGAGATCGATCTTGATGCGCTCAGCGCAAATTTTCATCTCGTTAAGGAACGAATTGGACCCGACGTACGCGTGATGGCGGTGGTTAAGGCCAACGCCTATGGTCATGGAGCGGTTGAATGCGCACGACGGCTGGAGTCCGAAGGCGCCGACTGGTTTGGCGTGGCCCTACCCGAAGAGGGAATTGAACTCCGGAAGGCCGAAATCGCTAAGCCTATTCTCTGTCTGGCGGGATTCTGGAACGGACAAGCGCGTGCCTGCCTGCAGCAACACCTGGTTCCGGTCGTCTATTGCGTGGATATGATCGAAGCTATTGATCGAGCGGCAGACGAGCGCGGTACAGTCGCCGATGTGCACGTCAAAATTGACACTGGCATGGGACGACTCGGTGTGCGCTTCGATGAACTCTCAGAATTCGCCGAAGCGCTGAAGAGGTTTCAAAACATTCGCGTCGACGGTTTGATTACGCACTTCGCAGCCGCCGATGAGCCGTCATGCGGTCCGCTAACCAAAGATCAGATTCAACGGTTTGAAAATGCGGTGGCTGCGTTTCGACAGTACGGCTTCAATCCAACCTATCGACATCTGTCGAATTCAGCCGCCGTCTTTGGCCAACCAACCGCCTGGGGAAATATGGTTAGACCCGGCGGAGTACTCTACGGGCTCTGGCGCGACATCCTTGCGCCGGCTGATCGCGAAGTAAACCTCCGCCCGGTGATGTCACTTCACTCACGGATCACATTGCTGAAGTGGGTGCCGCAGGGAGAGACGGTTGGCTACGGGTGCACCTTTGAAGCCTCGCGAAAAACGTTGGTCGCTACAATTCCAATTGGATACGATGACGGCTACATGCGCGCGCTCTCCAATCGCGGACACGCGATCATCCGTGGTGTATACGCAACAGTAATCGGACGCATTTCCATGGACCTCACGTTGATCGACGTCACTAACGTGCCCGGCGTGCAGGTCGACGATGAAGTCATACTTATCGGCGCCGATGGTGAGCTTTCAGTAAATGCTGAAGATATCGCGAAGACTGCGGGAACACTTTCATACGAGGTGACTTGCGGAATAGGTGCACGCGTGCCGCGCATTTATTTATGACGGCCCACGCAAAGTGCTGGAGTCTGAACTGAGATCAAACATGACTCTTGCTCGTCAGTTCAATAGATGTTCGCGGAGGGCCACAATATTTTGGAGTGCGCTGACCTGTCAGCGCTTTCGCCGGTCGCGACCTGTCGCGGCCACGTTGATTTGAGTGTGCGTTGAGATGCGGCGTCAGGCTGCCCTGGACCTAAAGCGCTGACAGTTTAGCGCACTCCAAAAGAAGCAACGACAATGGGTCCCGAAAAATTCACAATAACGATTAATGAGCGCGATAGCGTTACTGCCTGTCTCTATGCCGCCTCGAAGAAACTGCGCGCAGGCATAACGCTGATTCTTGGTCACGGCGCCGGAGCGGGCCAGTCGCACCCATTCATGCGTCTATTCGCAGGAGGCATGGCAGACCGCGGTTTCGATGCGATCACTTTTGATTTCCTGTATATGGAACAAGGCCGTCACGTTCCTGATCCCAAAGCGAAACTCGAAGCATGCTATCAAGCTGTCATCGAAGCCGCTATGCATCATAAGAGGCTGAAAGGGAATTGGCTGGCAATCGGAGGCAAGTCGATGGGCGGCCGCATTGCTTCGCAAGTTGCGGCCGAACCAGAAAGTGCGCAAAAGATCGCGGCACTGGTTTTCCTCGGTTATCCACTTCATCCACCCGGTCGCCCAGACAAGCTACGCGACGCTCATCTGCCGCAAATCAAAGCGCCAATGCTTTTTGTTCAGGGTTCACGCGACGCCTTCGGCACACGCGAGGAATTGCAGAGCGTAATCAAGAAACATCACCTCAAGGCAACGCTTCACGTCATCGAGGGTGGTGACCATTCTTTGAAAGTGCCGAAGCGTTTGGGAACCCCGCAAAGTGAAATAGAGGCGGGAGCTATGGATAGAATTTGCGACTGGCTGCTCGGCGAACGAACGTTGACGCAGAAAGCAAACTAGGATATTTATCTCACGCCTTACGTAATCAATGCCTGGCGCCTCCGAGCCTGCGACCTCGCATTCCTCCTGGTGCCGGCTTCGATCAGTTCCAATTCATAAGCGGTTTTCCGCACTCGATTAGTTCTGCCACTATTCAGGAGGCACAAAATGCCAAAAAAGAAAGAACGGCTCGTGCTGGGTAAAGACACACGCAAATGCCAACCGCGCTTGCGCATGATTGCCAATGGCACTGTAAAAGTTAATACCGTGAGAGCGGAGCAGTGTGCTTCGATTGCCGTGACGAGCCAAACATTGTTACGCCAGATTCCGCAGCAACGCGGCAAAGCTGCGGTGCCGGTCAAGAAAGCTGCGCTGCCAAAAAGTGTAAAGCCAAAAACGCTGAGGACTGTGGCCGGCAACGTCTACGCGAATGTTTTTATTGAAACACTCGACGCCTCAATCGGTAAGCGACGTTTTGCGGGCGAGCGAGCTCGCAAATCCAATCTTGTAACCGCTTGTTTGCCACTCGATCAGATCGAGCACGTCGCTTCGCAGGATAACGTGACCTACGTCGAATTGGGTGAAGCGCTCGCAACACCGACGCCGATAGTTTCGGCTGACAAAATTGCCGTACCGTCGGCTTCGCTGCGTAAGTTTGGCACCCCAGCTCAGCGTAGTAAGGCCAGGGATGTTCTGATCGGCATCATCGATGTGCAGGGCTTTGATTTTTCGCATCCTGATTTTCTTGATGCCAAGGGCAAATCGCGTTTCGTCGCGATTTGGGACCAGGGTGGAACGGGCCGGCCCAGTCCGAAGGGTAACGTCCAGTTCAATTACGGATCTGAACTTCGCCAGGACCATCTAAACGCCGCCATCGCGGCTGCGCCAAAACTCAAGATTCCGGCCTACGATCTGGAGCCGCAATCGCAAATGGAAGTTGGTTCTCATGGCACTCACGTCGCCAGTATTGCGGCGGGCAATCGCGGCGTATGTTCTGCAGCGATGATCGCGGGCGTTCTGATCTCACTTCCTACTGAAGATACCGACAAAAGGAAGTCGTTTTACGATTCAACACGAATTGCCGACGCCATCGATTATTTAGTTCGTCTATCGCAGGAGTTGACGGCCCAACGAAAGAAACCGGTTCGCCTGGCAATTAATGTGAGTCTGGGAACGAATGGCCATGCGCATGACGGGTCAAGCGCCATCTCTCGTTGGATTGATGCGGCCATGTCGGTGCCCGGGCGCTGTGTCTGTGTGGCCGCGGGAAATGCGGGTCAGGAAGTCGCGGCTTTTGAGGGCGACAGTGGGTTTGTTATGGGCCGCATACACACTAGTGGCATCGTGCCGGGTAATGAGCTGGTTAAAGACATCGAGTGGCTAGTGGTGGGCAACGGCATCGCCGATCTGTCCGAAAACGAACTCGAAATCTGGTTCAGCGCCCAGGACCGTCTGGCAGTGCAAGTCCGTCCTCCCAATTCGGATCAATGGATCGGACCGATAGAGCCGCGTCAGTTTATTGAAAACCAGCAGCTCAAGGACGGCACTTTTCTCAGTGTCTATAACGAGCTTTACCATCCGGCGAACGGCGCTAATTACATTTCGATTTACCTTTCACCATTGCTTTCTGACAAAGGCGTGATTGGAGTAAGCGCCGGACGTTGGACAGTCCGCCTGATTGGTCGTGAAGTGCGCGACGGCCAATTTCATGGCTGGATCGAACGAGACGACCCGCGCAAGCTGGGCAGAGTTGGCGACAAGGAAATGTGGCGATTTCCCTCATTCTTTTCCGAAGCCTCCAACGTCGACAATTCCTCGGTAAGCTCATTGGCGTGCGGGCAAAGAGTTCTGTCGGTAGCCAACCTCGACGACGCAGCTGAACGCATCAACATCACCAGCAGCCAGGGACCTACGCGTGACTCACGAAACAAGCCGGACACCGCGGCGCCGGGAACAAACGTCCCTGCCGCCAAGGGATTCGCCGGTCCTGACGATCTGTGGATTTCCATGTCGGGCACGAGCATGGCCAGTCCGTTTGTGACCGGTGTGGCCGGATTAATGCTGGGAGTAGAACCAAAACTAACGGCCGCGCAAATCGAAGGAATTATTATTCGTTCGGCTGATCCCTTGCCTGGCGGCGGTTTCAAATGGGTCAACGACGCGGGCTTCGGAAGAATTAATCCCAAGCGCTGTCTCGACGAAGCCGAGTTGATTAACAAGAGGGAGGACAAAACCAAATGAAGCTCACCGTCTTTCAATCCGGCAAAGGTGACTGCATGTTGTTGACCGGCGCCGACGGTCGCAACGTGCTAGTTGATGGCGGCATGAGTGCCCCTTATGCGAAACATGTCGCTCCAGCGCTAGGTAAAATGCGCGATAACGGCGAGTCAATTGATGTCGTTTACCTCTCTCACATCGATGAGGACCACATTGCCGGCATCCTGTCGCTCATGAACGATGAGGTCGATTGGCGCGTTCATGAGTTTCAAATTCAAAACGGCAACACGCATCACAAGGAACCCGACGCGCCACGTCCTCCTGCAGTTAAAGCGATCTGGCACAATGCCTTTCATGAATTAGTGGACGACAACAAAGGCGAGATTGAAAACATGCTCGGTGCCTCGGCTGCAATCCTGTCGGGCTCAGAACTCAAAGCAGTAAAAGAGCTCGCCATCGAACAGAGTGAATTGGTAAGCAGTATCGCGCAGGCAATCAAACTTACGAGGCGCGTCAGCGGCGAACAACTCGGCATCAAGAAAAACGGGCCAGCCAAGGGCAAGCTAATGCTGGTTCGTCCGCAGACTGCGGCCGCGATAAAAGTAGGCGGCATGCGGTTTCGCATCATCGGTCCCGCCAGTAAGGATTTGGAAAAGTTAAGAGAAGACTGGAACATCTGGTTGGAGGCAAACAAGGATAAGGTGAAAACCATCCAGACAGAGGCGAAGAAAGACGAGGCAAGCTTCGCAACAAAAGAGATTAACGACATCATTCAACCGAAACTCGACCAGGCGGCGCTGCTGACCACCCTGTTGCCAAACGGCGGGATCGAGACGGCAGTCAAGTTGGGTGATCGCAAACAGGTGACGCCGCCGAATCTGGCTTCGCTCATGTTTTTCGTGGAAGAGAGCGGCAAGACCCTCATTTTGACTGGTGACGGCCATCATGAGGACGTCATAAAAGGCCTTAAGCACATCAAGAAATTGAAGGACAACAAGGGTTTGCATGTAAACGTGTTGAAGGTGCAGCATCACGGCAGCGAGCACAACATCGATGAGGTGTTTTGCCGAACGGTCACGGCGGACAACTATGTAATTTGCGGTAATGGTGAGAGCAAGAATCCGGATACCGAAGTGGTTAAGGCGATCATCACTTCTCGTCTAGGCAGCGCCGCGGAACTGAGCCCGAATCCCGAAGTCGGCAATCACTTTAAGATTTGGATTAATAGTCACTCCTCCGTCAGCCCAAACGCTGCTACCCGCACGCATATGAAGAAGATCGAGTCGCGGATCGGCCAGGCTGAAGCCTCAAGCAACGGCCAGATGAGTTCGTTCTTCCTTAAAGGCTCGAGTTTTGAGTTACCGATTTGAGGGAGAATAGTTCAGAGATCCGCAGAAGGTGGCGTTGCGGCCAGGTGCAATTGGCTAATGATTTCCTCGAGCCACGGCTCGTCAATCTTGCGGCTCCGCCGTGCTTCCTGGATTAGCTTCAAGTTGTTTTCGGTGGTTTCCGGTTCCCACCGTGCCCTTACCGTTACCAGCGCGTCGCTGAGGTGTTGCGCAGCCTCATCGGGATGGCTGTCCAGAACCTCCAATTCCAACAAAGTGGCGTGGTCCCAGTAATCGGGAGTGCCTGTTTTCAGTCGTTGTAAAACTGCGAAACGAACCACCGGCAAGAGTTCTGATTTGAGTTTTAGCGACTGCGCATCGCCTTTGATATCTAACAAGGTGACAGCGTTTATGCCCGGGTAGGCATCGCGCCAGTCGGCTTCGAAACCACGCACGTAACTATCCAGCGCTTTGCGCAGATAGCCGTTAGCGCGGACCACATCACCTTTTGCTTTTGCTTCAACCCAAAGATCTTTGTAAACCCTTCCCATCAGTCCATTTGTTTCCGAGCCCGGGCCCTGCTCGTTGCAGATTTCCTCCAGAATCTGCACCGCCTCTTGTCGTTTTTTCTTCCGATTGAGCGCAAACGCGTATTGTTCACGAACCATCACGTTGCGTTTCAAAGGCAAAGGTAGGCGATTGAAGAGCTCGATCATGTTGTCCCATGCCGAGACTGCGCGATACGACAAGTACAGATCGATTGAGACTCCCGCTTCAATACCATCGAGCGCTCCCAGCTTCTTTTCAATTTCATTCAGTGCCTGAAGGTCGCCGCCCTCTCGTGCTTCAGCAAGATCACGTTTCAAGCTTTTTGACGACTCGACACGATCGAGAAACGCATCAGTCTTGAGATGTGCGATGTCCGGAGCCTTGTACTCCTTTAAGAGCTGGAAGATGGGGCTGTCGGCGGCGGCGGCTTCGTGCGCTAGTTTGCGCACTTCTCCCAGCCGCCGGGCAATCACATCGCGGAGGGCTTTTGCCTCAGCCTCACCGAAACTGTTGTTAGGTCCCAGCTTGTAACCGACGGAGCGCAGGTAGTTCACATCGAAAGGTGGTGCAGTGGAAAAAATAGTCAGGGTGGTAGCAGGACGAACTGCGTGGCGAACTCCCAGTTCGTAGAAAACGTTGGCGTTGGCCGTAGTTAGATCGGCAACCGCAAAGTCGCAAAGCAGCAGACGTTCAAACATCGCCTGGTGAATAATTCCGCCGGTTCGCTCCTCGTCGGCGCGTATTGGTTCCATCTCCGCGTCTACAATGCCCGGACGTATCGCTTCCTTGTAGATAAGATCAAAATCAATGTCGGGACCGCCGGAAGGATCCTTCTTTAAGCCAAACGGCATCAGCACGAAGCATAAGGGACGGTCCAACGTTATGACCTCCTGAGAAATTAAACCACCGATTGAACTGGGTGAAATTTACCCCGCCTTACATAATCGCTGTGCACGAGTTTGCGGGTAAGTTCGGTGATGCTCTTGTAACGGCAGTATGAACCTGATCCTCAATCCTCTTT
>DATLBQ010000460.1:0-5527 GCA_035526805.1 Pyrinomonadaceae bacterium | reverse complement strand
ATCCGCCGGCAACACCAGCCGAGCCTAATTTGTTTGGCGGCAAGGCCCTCACTTATTACGGCCGCTGGACCTACAAATATGAAGAGGCCGCACGCCGCGGCGCTGCGGGCGTGATCCTGCTGCACACGGATGCATCAGCCGGTTATCCCTGGAGCGTGGTGCGCACGTCGAATGGATCGTGGCGTTTTGATATAGCGCGCACAACCGATGAAACACCGTTCTTGAAAATTCGTTCCTGGGTGACTGACGAAACCGCGCGAAAGATCATGAAGCTTGCCGGTCAGGACCTCGACGACCTGAGAGCCAGGGCTGCGTCCCGCGACTTCCAACCGGTGGACTTAAATCTTAAAGGCCAGATCAATCTCAAGAGTGAAGTGAAGCGCGTGGAGGCTCCAAACGTTGTCGGCATTTTGCCGGGTCGCGATCCGAAACTGCGCGATGAATATGTAGTCTACACCGCACATTGGGACCATCTTGGCATTGGCGCTCCTAATAAAAATGGAGACACGATCTACAACGGTGCACTGGACAACGCCACCGGAGTGGCCTCGGTGCTGGCGATAGCGGAAGCACTTCAGAAATTGCCGCAGGGACAAAGGCCACGGCGGTCAAGTGTCTTCCTATTCACCACGGCGGAAGAGCAGGGCCTGAACGGGTCGGATTGGTATACAAAACACCCGCTGGTGCCATTGGACAAGACAGCGGCAAATGTGAATCTTGATTCGATGAACGTGTTGGGCCGAACTCACGATTTTGTTCCGCTCGGCGCTGAACGGTCCTCGCTGCTGGCAGTGGTTCAGGCTGTAGCTCGTGAGCGAGGCATGCAAGTATCACCAGACGCGCGTCCCGAGCAGGGATCGTTTTATCGTTCAGATCACTTTCCGTTTGCGAAGGCTGGGGTTCCCTCGATCAGCCTGAAGGAAGGGAACGACTACGTGGGACGAACGAAGGAGTGGGGCGAACAGCAATTCAAGGCCTACAACACCGCCCACTATCATCAACCATCTGACGAGTATCGCGAATCGTGGGATTTTAGCGGGCTGCTGCAGGAAGCCGAGATCGCCATGGCGATCGGACGTCGCATCGCTGATGCGCCGCAAATGCCGCGGTTCAACCCAGGCGATGAATTCGCCAGGAAGAAGTAAATCGTGAATCGTAAATCGTTGATAGATTGAGTGAATAACCAGGGCCGCTTTGAACCCCGCCGCTAAGGAGATTCAAAGATGCGTCCGCATGAAAAGTTGGATGTTTGGAAGAATGCTATTGAGTTCGTCGTAGCGGTTTACAAGGCCACGGAAAACTTTCCGAGCGATGAGAGATTCGGTCTGACGTCCCAGTTGCGTAGAGCGGCGGTTTGAATCCCTGCAAGTATTGCGGAAGGCGCGGGGCGCAAATCAGTTAAGGAGTTCGCGCACTTTCTTTCTACCTCGCAAGGATCGGCAAGCGAGGTTGATACGGAACTGTTGATAGCCAAGCGGCTAGGCTACCTGGAGAATTCCAAGTACGTCGAGCTTTGCGGCTCTCTCGATGAAATCGGTCGGATGTTGACGGGTCTTTGCCAATATCTACAAAGAAGCTCCACTAATCTGTCGCCGCCGTCTGAAGGCGCCTGGCTAGTTGAGAAGAGCAATTACTGAACCCGCATTTTCGTGTTCAGTTAAGATGGCGACTGGTGAATGCATCCGGCAACAACCGAATGTCCTAACTATTTACTATTTACGATTTACTAATGACTTTCTACGTAACCACGCCGATTTATTACGCCAATAGTCTCCCGCATCTTGGTCATCTCTACACGATGATCGTGGCGGATACGATTGCGCGTCACAAGCGACAGCAGGGCATTGAAACGTTTTTTCTGACCGGCACTGACGAGCATGGAATCAACATCGAGCGAGCTGCCGAGCGCGCGGGCCGCACACCGAAGGAACAGGCGGATTATGTCGTCAGCTACTTCGAGAAGATGGCTGCTGAGTTTCGCCTCGACACGGAACACGGCGGCTACGATATTTTTATGCGCACCAGCGAGCCCTTTCACTACGAAGGCGCCAGTGAACTCTGGCGACGCGCGGCGAAAGCAAAGACACCGAAGGGCAACGACGCAATCTATAAAGGACACTATGAAGGTTGGTTCTGCGCGCCGTGTGCCGAATATAAAACGGAAGATGAAACTGCAAAGCCAACTACAGTCGGCGGCCCGCCTTACTGTTTAATTCATGAGACGCCGCTCGATCGCGTGTCGGAGGATAGCTATTTCTTTCGTCTTTCGGATTACGCCGACGCGCTGTTATCGCTCTACGAGTCGCGCCCAGACTTCGTGCAGCCGGAATCGAGAAAGAATGAGGTAACGAGTTTTGTAAGTGGTGGCCTGCAGGATCTCTCCGTGAGCCGGCTGAGAACATCGGTGAGCTGGGGTGTTCCGGTACCGGATGACCCCGAGCACACCATGTACGTTTGGTTTGACGCGCTGATAAATTACATCACGGCCATCGGCTTCGGCAACGAAGAGCGCGAGCGCGCCGTGGGCTTTGAGAAATTCTGGCCCGCGCTACACCTCGTCGGCAAAGACATCCTGCGATTTCACGCCGTATATTGGCCGGCGTTCCTCATGGCCGCAGAGCTGAAACAACCGCGTGCGATTGTTGCCCACGGCATGTGGCTCGATCCGGCTGGCAAGAAAATGTCGAAGACGCTCGGTAACATAGTGGAACTCGATGTTTTGGGCCGGCACTTTCCAATTGACGCTATTCGCTACTTTTGTCTTCGCGAAATGGTTTTTGGCCAGGACGGCCGCTTTGGTTATGAGGCATTGATCGATCGCAGCAACAGCGATCTCGCCAGCGGGTTGGGAAATCTTTCCAGCCGCACGCTAACCATGGTGCAGCGTTACAACGAGGGGAGAATTCCTTCAGGGGTGATTTCCGATGATAAGCTGCTGCCGGCAAAGCGAACCGGAGTAGATACCGACGAAACGACGATTTCCGGATTCATCGAACACGCACGCGATCAGTTTTTGCAGCACCTCGAAGTTTTTGCTTTCAGTAAAGCCCTGGAAACCGCCTGGTCAGTCGTAGCGCGAGTTGACAAGATGATTTCAGATGCGAAACCGTGGGACCTGGCAAAAGACCCGAACCAGAAACAGACCTTGAATGCGGTTTTGTATCGCGCGGCCGAGACGCTGCGTTGGTTGTGCGTACTGCTCTATCCCGTCATGCCGACGGCCACAACGGAAATTTGGCTTCAATTGGGCCTCTCTAATTTACCGGGTGCGGGAGGCAGTCCGGCTAATACCGATCCGGCAACACTGACCTGGGGCGAGCTGGCAGAGGGCACGATTGTAGGTGAAGTGAAACCGCTTTTCCCGCGCATTGATAAATTGAAGACTATGAAGGAAATCAACGAGGCCGAAGTCAAAGGTCCAACGTTCGATGTCCAAGGTCCGCCTGAAGGCACCGCTGTTACTGGGACTTCCGACGTCCCGCCCGCAATGAGCGCGCAGCGCGAAGCTGGATCGGGTACCCACGCGACTGAGGCGGATGCGGTTCCTTCCGGAGCGATCACTTTGGAGACACAGCCGCCCCCTCCAATGGTCGGGGCTAGTGAAGCTGAAGCAGTGTCGGGCATCACAAACCTGATCGATATCACTGACTTCACTAAAGTTGAACTTCGCGTGGGCGAAGTGCTGACCGCTGAACGGATCCCAAAGGCCGATAAGCTGCTCTTGTTGACGGTCGACGTTGGCGAAGACAAGCCGCGGCAAATCCTGGCGGGCATAGCGCAACACTACAGCCCGGAGCAATTGGTGAGTCGTAAGATTGCCGTCGTGGCCAACCTGAAGCCGCGCAAGATGCGCGGGTTTGAGTCGCAGGGGATGCTGCTCGCCGCATCCGTCGGTGATGAGGGTAAACCGGTGCTGGCCACGTTTACAGAGGACGTGCCCAACGGTGCACGGCTGAAATGAAACACTTATAAAGCGGAAAACTCAGGTTGTGCGTGAAGCGGGGTTTGATGTTTATTTTTCTGCGTCTCGTTCAACCGGTCGGATAGTCTGCGCTATTAAAAGCCAGTTCCCCTCCTTCTTAGTCCACATGCGCCGGACGCGTATGAGTTCCGGCGAATCGTTATCTGTAACCAACGTCTGCTTGCGTCTGGAAATACCTTCAACTTCAATTATCCCGGAGCGAGCGTTGAACTTTCTTTCAGCTTGGATTCGATAATAGGGAAGTGTACCCGCTTTGCAATGAGCGAGGGTTGCTTTCTTGGCCATGGCTCTCTCGCCTTCATTTCCATCGGCATAATAATCAGCCAGGAGCCGATTCAGTGAGGCAGCGTCTTGTCTCTCGATTGCTCGTCCAAAATTAGCCTCCATCTTGAGAATCTCGCGCCGAACTTTTTTGTCTATTCGATTCCTCGGCGTTCGGAGCGAGTCTGATTCAATCTTTTGCGCGAACGCCGGTGATGAAACTACTAGTAGCAGCAATGAACTTAAAGCAAATGTTTTCATATTCCTCAATCCTTGCGGTCTCACGATAAAGAGGCTTATAGCTGCGAAGTCGTGCAGTCGTCAACAAACCAAACCGCCAGACTGCAAACACGTCGAGTCGCACAAACGCGTTGATTGGACCCATTACCCGATCCGTACGTCCGTTTCCATTTGCTTGCTCCTCCCTGGAATTCTAAGATACTTCCAAATGAGGGCAGTAACTTACGTACAACTTCTCGTAATTCCCTGGTTGTTTTTGATGCTGATGCAAAACGATTCCTGCGGGAAAAAGAAGACGGGGCCAGCTGAGCCGTCGGTGGCCAAAGCCACACCGAGCGCTGTCGCGAATGAACGTCCAGCGAGCCCAGAGGATATTTCCCGCCGGGTCGTTCAACCAGGCGCCTGGGGTGGCCTCCACGTGAATCTCGAAGTGTCCGACGGCGCGGCAACTTTCGACTTTGATTGTGCGCATGGAACCATCACTCAGTCGATCGCGCTGGACCCTGACGGGAATTTTGATGTCCCCGGTGAATACATCACAGAAGGGCCGGGGCCAGTCCGTGAAGGCGACAACGCACAGTCACGAGTTCATTATTCGGGCAAGGTGAGCGCAGACAGCATGACTCTCGTGATTCGGCGCGACCGTTCTGACGACGAGCTTGGTCGCTTCACTTTGATTCGTGGCAAACAAGGTAAGATTATGAAGTGCTATTGAGATTTCTATCTTAGGCGAGAGCTTAACCAACCCCGACTTTGACGCCCTGGCCACCTCCCATCTGAAATACTATCTGCCCGCGTATTTTTCATTTACAGTATTGCGGTTTGAATATATAGTGCCTACCGTTCTGACAAACTGGGTACCCTATCTGAGTTGTCTTCCTGCGACCTTCAGGTGTCTGGCAGGAGTCTAATAACAACCGCTCCAAAAGATTACATCTTCGAGCCGGCTTCATCTCGATAGCCCGACCCACACGCTTGAATTCTCGCTTAAGATTTAAAGAGGACGCTTCTTCGCTGCTCCCCGCATGACTGCGTCTTAGACCC
>DATLBQ010000459.1:0-2692 GCA_035526805.1 Pyrinomonadaceae bacterium | reverse complement strand
GCTTCCAGCTTAAGTTGCGCTCCCGGCGGAAGCTTATTTTGGTACCAGCGTCACGGTTTCCACGGTTGCATTCGCGACGGCCGCTTCAGTGAAGGGAAACGCTCGGGGAGTCACAGCACGCCAGTCATCGAGTTGATCTTTCCAGTGTTGGCTATTCGGAATGCCTGATTCACCCAAGGTGATTCCATGTTGTGTCTGGTCCCAGTTGTTCAAGTCGGCAATCAGACGCATAGAAACGTTCGCGCCTACATTGACGGTCGCTGCCAGTCCACCACTTCCGTTTTGTGGTATCGGAGGAATCGTAAACTGCAAACCAATTAACGGCGCCGCGGCCAGCGGGTGCCTGAAATTTACCTTATTTAGCCCGCCCCAGTTCCATTTCGATTCATCTTCACCAAGGCTCTTGGTCAGGGATTTGTGCGCATCGTCGTAACATGCCCTCAGCAAATCCGCATAGCTGACGAATTCCCGGGGCAGCCAATCCTTGGGCTGTTCAGCTATCAATCGATCAACGGTGCTGTCGAAATTCGACCACTGGTAAATCTTGACGAGATCATCACCCAATGCGGCATTTAAGACTCGTGACCGAAACGCCAGGCGCATTTGAGCGACGACAGGTGCCACGGTTGATTCTGCGTTAACTAAGCCATCCCAGCCATCGAAGGTATCGAGGACTTTCGCAAGCTTCGTTTCGTCGGGCTTTAGTCCCGGTCGTAGAATCTTCGACGCTTCATGGGCGAACCAAACGTTGCCTATGGAATAGACGTCGCCCTGAATGCGGCGAAAGTCGTCGGTCGTTAACTTCGGTTTCTGATTAAGCAGATCGAGAATTCTGCGCGCGCGATAAGGCTGCACCCACGAATGGCTCATGAAGTAAGGATAACCGCTGCCGACAATGCGCTGGTTGGCCGTCACGATGATTCCCGACGGCGGGTCGTAAAGAGCCGGCAGTTTATTGATGGGAATAAATTCGTCCCAATTACCTGCATCAGTAGATCCATCATAAGGAACGCTGCCGTCGCCAGTTCTTCTAATCGGGATTACGCCAGCGGCACGATAGCCAATGTGGCCCGCCTGATCGGCGTAGACGATGTTTTGCGTAGGCGCTGTGAATGATTCGAGCGCTTTCGAAAACTCTTTCCAATTGCGCGCACGATTGATTAGATAAACTGAATCGGGGGTGTTGAGGGTGGGATCGAGTGCAGTCCAGCGAAGCGCGTAACGCTTTCCTGCCTTTGCGAAAACGATCGGACCATGTCGCGTCATGTTCACATCGAGCGCAACAGTTTCTGTCGTA
Source organism: Pyrinomonadaceae bacterium (assembly GCA_035526805.1). Classification (GTDB taxonomy): domain Bacteria; phylum Acidobacteriota; class Blastocatellia; order Pyrinomonadales; family Pyrinomonadaceae; genus PSRF01. Next base: position 1,395 of record DATLBQ010000459.1, on the reverse strand, counting down.
GAGTCTGTAAAGCCTTTGCGTACTTTAATCTCTTCTTTACGCACCTCGACATAACGCCAACCAATTGGAGTCAGGTAACGTTTGGGGTTGTCAGGATCAAACTTTTCGTCGTACAGGTCCTGCACGTCTGGGCCAACATTGGTCATGCCCCACGCGATCCGATCGTTATGTCCGATAATCACTCCCGGGGCGCCCGGCGCCGTGACACCAGCCACTCTCAAACCAGGGGCACTAAGGTGGACCAGGTGCCAAATGGGTGGGGCAGTTGCCGACAGGTGTGGGTCATTTGCGAGTAGCGGTTTGCCGGAGACTGTGTGTTTGCCGCTGACCACCCAGTTGTTGCTGGCGGCAAGCCCCTCGGCATAAACACCGACGCGCGCCAGCGACTGAACCGCGATTTCTTCATCTCGCTTGAGAGCCAACACTGTCTCCCGTAAGGAAAAATCGCCCACATGAAAACTCGGTGGCCTGGGCAGAAAGCTCCTCTTCTTAGTTTTGTCCCGCGAGTCTTCACCAACAATCAGAACATCCAGCGGAGAAACTTCGGGCAGGAGGCCGGCGCGCTTTTCAGTGGGAAGGCCGGCGAAAGCGGCGCGCATTATGTCGAGCCGCCAGGAATTTGAAAGTGCTTCAGCGAACAGCTTGCTAACCAACAGAGAGTCAGCTGGCGTCCACGGCTTTGGCTTGTACTGAAGAATTTGAAACTCGGGCGGCATCGTTTTGCTATCGAGCGAAGCGATGTAGCTGTTCACACCCCGCGCGTAAGCTTCCAGCACCCCTCGCGCCAGCGGAGAAGCGTTTGCCACCTCCGCGTCTACCACCTGTGTCAGACCCAGCGTGCGATGCTGCTTATCCTCCTCCAGCGCGGCGCTCCCCAGCACCTCAGCGAGCTCTCCGCGTTCAGTGCGCCGCAGCAGATCCATCTGCCACAGGCGATCGCCGGCTGTCACGTAGCCCTGCGCAAAATACAAATCTTCGTCGTTCTTTGCCTCGATGTAGGGAATGCCGCGTTCATCACGTCTGATGGTTACACGGTCGCGCAAACCCGTTAGCGTTATTGTTTTTGTAGTCGGCTGCTCGAGATTTTTCTGTTTAGCAGATACTTTGGGGGTTGGTTGTTGGAGCAGAACCAGAAACGAAAAGATAAGCAGAAAAATTGCCGGGAACTTCTTCATTCGGGACCTCGCACGAGCGAAAATTTCGCAGATAGTAGCATAGCGGCAATATCGGTTGGCCGCTTTGCAAGCTGCCATTCTAATGGCGTGGAATGATAAGCGTCTTAAATTTGCCTTCTCCGTGTAGCCGTGCGCGGAGGTTGAACCGAGAAGATCTCGAACCAGAAGACCGCAGAATAATAATTTGCGTTAACGCCACGCGGCCACTACAATCGGCGCG
>DATLBQ010000458.1:0-8839 GCA_035526805.1 Pyrinomonadaceae bacterium | reverse complement strand
CGTATCGGCGCACCAGCAGCCCACATATCGCCCAGCAATAACACGAGGTCTGATAGTGATCGTTCGGTATGACGGAAATCACCCTCACGCGGCGATAACATCCGCGAGTCCACTAAGAGTCCAATAAGCGTTCCTGTGAGTCCGGAGAGTGCGGTAGAGTGCTATCCATGCCGCGAAGTTACATTGAATTACAATAGGTCGCTTCTCTTTCACGGCGGCGACACGGGTTCGACTCCCGTACGGGACGCCAGCCAAACTAAATTACAGACGCGCTAAGTTGCGTGAACGAGCCATCGGCCTGATTTTGCAATCGCGTCCTTTGCCGTGCCTCGCGGTACAGAGGTTAATGCCACCAAATGTCAGGTCCACATTTATTGATCCGATCAACCCTTACCAACGTTAGCCAGACGACTACGAAATCGACGAACCTTCGCCAGATTCCCGCAATCCTGCATGTGGCACCATTGGCGGCTCCTGTTTCTGCTTGTATCTTCAAACAGCCAGCCGCATTCTTCGCCACCACACTCTCGCAGGCGCGACAAGTCCCCAGTAGTCAAAAGCTCAGCTCCCGAATGGGCTATCGACCAGAGCATCCGATCCAGCGCAGCTTCGCTGCCGACCCATTCCCAGGTAAACCCAACCGCCAGGTGAGTCAGCCTTTCATGAGTCCGTGCTCCCAATAATTCGTCATTCACGATCTCCAGATCAACCTTCTGCGGTCGGCGGCCTGTCATTGTTGCCTTGCAGATGCGGTAGAGTGCTTCCCGCAACGCAATAGCACGGTCAAACACGTCTCTTGCTTCCGCCGCATTTCGCTTGCTTGCCTTAATCAAGCGTCCGGCTTCTATCGCCGTGACGATGCCCGAATGCCGGCTCCACTCCACCAAATCTGAATACTCTCCGAGCTTGTCGCCCAACACCAGACGGTTGATTGAACCTGATTCCCTTCGCTGCGAATCGCTCTTTCGTCCGTCGACTGTGTTAATAAAGTCCAGGCACAATCGACCTCCTATCAGCCTCATGTCCGCTGCAGATGCTGGAATTGCTTTCATAATTTCAAACGGCTCTCTCGCTGGTAACCAGTAAAAACCTCATTGACAGGTTACCAATGTGCCTCTTAACATATAACCTCCATCAGCCATATTAGCCGGTTACGGAGGTCGATTGTCAAATTTGCGATCGATTGATCGGAAAGAGGAAGAATGTCTCTACTTCTAAACTATGATCAGCTTTTTGCCTTTGCTGAACGGAAGCGCGAACAATATGAGCAGCTGCTAAAGGAATTCGTAGCGGTGCCTACCGTTTCTTCGGAGCCGAAGCGGCAGCCTGATATCGAAAGAGGGGTTGACTTGGCAATAGAGACGATTCGTAGTTTTGGAGGGAAGGCAAAAGTTCACCGCAGCCATTTTGCGATTCGCGGTCAGCTGCGAAAATGCTTTTTTTGGAGCAAGCGCCTCGATGATGATTATGAACAAATCAAGCTGCGATCATCCTGACTAGCAGAGCGAAGGAGGAAAGTTGTGATTGCAAGAATCTGGCATGGGGTCACGCCTAGTTCAAAAGCCGAGCAATACCTCGTCTATCTCAACGAGACTGGAATTCCCGATTACCGAGCTACTGAGGGAAATCAAGGCGTATATGTTTTACGGAGAATTGAAGGGAGCCGGGCGCACTTTCTGCTCCTCACACTCTGGGAATCACTCGATGCCATTAAGCAATTTGCGGGTCCTGACTTTCAGAAAGCCAGGTACTATCCCGAAGACGATGAATATTTGCTGGAACGAGAGCTGACAGTCGATCACTACGAAGTCGTGGGCAACTCTAAGACGTAAATTGGACCTAAATGCACGCCTTGAGTTCCAACTGATTTCTTGAAGATGACAAATGCTTTCGAACCAAAAGTCAAATTCCAGCTACACGACGGGCGGGAACCGCCTTCTGATCCTTCTTGCCTTCGCCTGCATTTATTTTGTTTGGGGCTCAACTTATTTGGGGATCCGGTATGCCGTGGAAACTATTCCGCCGCTCTTTGTTGCCGGCTTCCGGCATCTGATTGCCGGTGGACTGCTGTTTGGATGGTGCTGGTGGCGAGGGTTGCGTCCGGTTAGACAACAATGGTTCGCAAGCATCGTGCTAGCGGTATTATTTTTTCTGATCGGTCATGGCACACTACATTGGGCCCAGCAAACGCTTCCTTCCGGTATGGCTGCGTTCTTAATAGCGACCGAACCAATCTTCGTTGCGATCATCGTTGCGGCCACTCGACGCGCCCGAATTACTCCGTCACTGTTAATAGGTTTGTTGCTCGGATTACTCGGCGTCGCCCTGATTATTGGCGCCGACTTCCGAACCGGTCGCTCCGATATGCTAAGTTCATTCGCAGTTCTGATCGGCTCGGCGTCCTGGTCGATCGGGATCGTTTATTCACGCAGTGCATCGTTGCATTCTGACTCCCGCATGGCGGCGGCAATGTCGCTGCTGGCGGGCGCCGGGTTGCTCTTACTTGGCGGGACGGTCACGGGAGAGGCAGCGAAACTTAACTTGGCTTTGGTTTCGCTGAAATCCCTCCTGGCCCTGGGATATTTGGCAATAGCAGGTTCCCTGGTGGCTTACTCCGCCTATTTCTGGTTGTTGGACCGTTTCCCACCAACACTAATTGCAACCCATACCTACGTTAACCCGCTTGTAGCGTTGGTTCTTGGCTGGACTATCGCCGGAGAGGTCCTTACAGCTGGCTTCGTGTTCGGAGGACTGGTCATTATCGCTGCGATCGCTTTGGTGGGCCGAGCGACGACTCGGGAGGGTCAGGCATTATCGAAGGTGGAGCCACGCGCCGAGACAAAGGACGACGAGAGAGGAACAGAATGACGCAACAAATGTATCTTGGCGGCACCTTTCACTGGAATGAATTAGCCAACAAAGCCTATCTCTTTCTCAATGGCTAAAAACCACAATCAAGGCTTCAGACGCAAAACAACAACAGATATATTCACGATTATGGTGTAGCGAGGGGTTTGTAAATAATACCGATGACTATGCCGATGATAGTCCACTGGACGAAGTAAGCCGCAGCCTGTCCCAGAGCGAGTTTCAGCCCGATGTTCAGGTTCACGTAGTTGTGCAGCACAAATGCGCAAACCGCGAAAATGCCAATGAGAACGCCTAAGCGCGCACCTTCCGTAGTGCCCGATCCGCCCTGATGTATCATTGCGAAAATTATGGCGACAACCAGGATCGCTATGAAAGTTGCGGTGCCACCAAGCGCCGCCAGCCCGAGACGTGAATAGTTCATTTGCACTCCTTTACAAGTTGCGGATCAAAATCACAGTCGGTTCGGCGGGACTGGTTCGCAGTTGTCGGGTATATAGTGAAAGCTGAAGAACGTCTTACGTGCCATTTCTCTCTTCTCCTCGTGTCTTTATGTTCGCCACCGCTTGAACGCAGGACTGCTATAATAGATTGCCAAATCTATTGTGACACGGTCTCAGGCTTCACTGTAGGGCTGATCTGGCCTGGGCTAGGAGGCAGTGTGAACGTCGGCCGCGCTGATATGCAAACTTAATATAGGGCCGGACCCCATTTCTCAGCAATAAGTTTTTGATTAGGATCATGTTTTTCTTCTCAGCTAGTTGAGTCTTCGTTTGGAAACGGTGGTGCTATGTTGGGCCATAGCGTTTGTTCTATCCGAGAAAGCCTGCCTAGACTGATGGGGATCGATTGTTTGCGAGCGACCAGGCAGATTGCGAACGACAGTCCAAGAGCGGGCCAGCGCACGACAGGCCCGTAACTTTGCAGTGATCGTCGCAACTGATTTCCGAACCTTCAAATCTAGCAGATTTCACGAGGCCAGAGTATTCAATGTGTCGCTCCCCCAGGGCGTAATGTCTTTTCCAGATTGAAGTAGATGTAAAGGAGAACTTGTAATAGATCCGCGTGCCGTCTTTTGTCGTGATGATCGACATCGATTTCTCTCCCTCTCCTTTCGTTGCGGCTTACGCCTAGTCGGTTATCTGAATCTCCCCCGGAATTCTTATGCACAAACAGGCCCTCAGTAAGAAGGTATCCGGTTACGAATAGCCAGCAATTGCTGATGTTGAGCAATGCGAGAATCGATGCGCTGTTATTGCGCTGTTTGCTTCCTGGTTGCCCGCACGCAAGGAGGCGCAAGTGGACCTCTGAACGCACTGCTGCACGAGTAACGTGGGAGTGATCCTTTAGGCGGATCCACCGTGACATTTACAGGTTCAGCATCACGACGAGGCTTTCCAGGTTTGCAGAAATACAGGACTCTTTGAAATCTCTGTTTTTGATCGGCAGAGCATTGAATCCAAAACGCGCGCGCGTTGCTGAGCGCATTAATTGCAAAGTTCAGCGCGGCTTCAAGATCCAACTCCTCGAGCTTGCTGTCGTGAATTTCAAGTTCCGTTAAAGTAATCTCCTCATTCACTAGATTAAGTTGCTTTTGGTAAGTCGGTTTATCTAAAGAACGCTCGTGTAAGAACGCGTCTATTACTCTCTGTCGTTTTAATTTCAAGACCTCAACTCGTGACTGCAGGGTGGCCGCGAGTTTAATCGCTTCGCTGTGCCGTTTTTTCCAAACGTCCAGAACTATTTCTCTGAAGAGATCCAAATACTCCGGCTTTGGTTGGAGTTGTTCGATTAACTTCAAAAACTCATCCTCAAGGACCTTCTTTGGAATGTTGCGGCTTCTACAGGAACCATTCCGAGGGGGCAAATTACGCCGCTTGCCTTCGACACTTAAGCTATGAGACTACAACCCCTCCGACACGCTCTAAAGAGCTTGACTTGCCTGACCAGCTGTTATAGAACGGCCTCACTTTTTCGCCATAGCATTCCCTAACCCCCCTTTGTGTGTTCATGCACACCGGGTGCTCGGACGCCGAAACTCTTGAACAGGAGGACAAGCCAATGAACCGATTACGCCTCTTTATCCTTTGTGCCGCAATAGTCGTAGCCCTCGGCGTTACGACCTACCTCGTGGCTGCGGATGACGAACACAGCCACAAGTCGCCTGTTGGTGCGGCGAAGGTGGATAGCGGCCCCTTGAGCAACGCCACCGTCAGCTTCGGCGCGTGGACGTCGACACCACCGCACGACAGGTTCCCGAATGTCTCCAACACGCGCCTCTTCAACCAGCACGTGCTAATTCCCGAGGTGGCCAAGATCAAGGCAGGCGGCGCCGTTAACTTCATCATCGCCGGATTCCATCAGGTAATCGTCTACGATGACGGCACCCAGCCTGGCGATATAGATACGAACATAACTGTCCCCCTGACGAATCCGTTGCCGCCACCGTCACCGCTGCTGATCGCCGACCCGGATCGGAGGATTTACAGAGGTCTCGATCCCAGCACGCAGGGGCCGGATCGGGTAGAGGTGGTGCACTTCGCCCAGCCGGGCACCTATCTGGTGATTTGCGGCGTCCTCCCGCATTTCAATGTGGGCATGTATGGGTACGTGCAGGTGATTCCTTAACAGGTAATTTAACCCGCAGGATTTTCATAAACGCACGAACGCAGGTTTCTGGATGAGGAACGTTCGAACTGTTTTGCTCACACTTGAGAAGTTCACGTTGATTGAGACACCGTAGGCAACAGAATATCCTTCTGGGAAGGAAGCCGCCGAACGTTGCCTTCAGCCGCGCGCCTCAGCGCGTCGGCTGCAAGGCGGTGTGAAGAGAGGTGATATGGAAGCTTGGGTAACAGATCTGAAAGCCCGCATAAAAGCCGACAAATTAAAGACGCGGGAAAATCCAAATAAGCTCCGGGCGCGCCAACACCTTGGGGCATTCATTACTTGGATTTGCCAAACCGTCTATACCTGTCAACCTCACCATAGGCAGTTTCATCAACAATGGGATTGCGCTTCTTAAGTGTATACTCGCGTTCTAACCGCTTTCTCAGCTCAAGAGGCAACTGTGCGCAGAGTCTCCATATCGCGTAGCCAATCGATAATCTGCTTCCAACTTGGAATGCTGTGGGACGCCAAACTTGCGATTCTTGCTTGGCAAGAACCCGTCTAAACCTTGCCTAGGAAGACAAACGAAAATAGACTCCGCTCGCCAGTTCAGCCCGGGCGAATCTCAACGGCGCGAACCTCAGCGGGGCGGACCTCCGCCGTACGACGTTAGTAGGAAGCGACTTAAGCAATGCAACGCTCACAGGTTGCTCCGTCTGTGGCATCTCTGCTTGGAAATTGAGCCTAGTTGGGACTGTCCAGAGGAACTTAAACATCTCAGACGCGGACGAACCTACCATTACGGTGGACAATCTCGAGGTAGCTCAGTTCATCTACTTGATGCTCAATAATCAGAGAATCCGCGCTGTTATCGATAGCATCACCTCGAAAGCGGTGCTGATCTTGGGCCGCTTCACGGAGGAGCGGAAAGCGGTCCTCGATGCAATGCGGGAAGAATTGCGCAAGCGAGACTATTTGCCAATCTTGTTCGACTTTGAGCAACCTTCTAGCCGAAACCTAACAGAGACCTGTCCACCCTCGCGCACATGGCCCGCTTTGTCATTGCTGACAGCACTGACGCTAAAAACATACCTCAAGAGTTACAGCGCATTGTCCCGGATCTGCCATCATTACCAGTGCAGCCGCTCATCCTAGAATCCCACTATGAGTACGGCATGTTCAAAGACTTCGAGGGCTATCCTTGGGTTCTTAAACCGTATAGGTATAACAGCCCTGCAGACCTGCTTTCCTCACTCGAAATTGAGGTCATAGCTCCGGCAGCAGCAAAGGCGAAGGAAATTGAAGACAGGCCCAAAGCATTTGAGCAGTCAAGATCTTAGCTTTGCCACATTCATCTGTCGCTGCCAGCTCTCCGCTTCTTCGTCCATTCACGATGATGACTATGATTCAAGTCAGGGGAGGAGAAGCCTTCAATCGGTGTTCTAATATAGGATGGAATTACAGTCTGATTGGCGTTTGCTGCTTCTCCAATACGTTTTTAAGGCTTAAGCGGGAAGAGTACGGAGCGTTTCCATTTCCTTTAGCCACGAAATGATCTGGTTCCAACTCGGAATGCTGTGGGACGCCAGCAACCTTCAAACAGATTCCTTTCCAATTCCCACGCAGCTCCAGATGCCTTTTCCCTAGCGTTGTTCAAACCGCCATCAGGCACTGCCCAGACCTTTAACAAATTCTTCCGAATCAGACACCCAACCTAATAAAGCCTCAATAGTTAAGAGAGATGCTTCGTGATTACTTCTTGCTAGTCCATATCCGATCGGTTCGGCTGTGCAATCCGCAAGTAAAATCGGTAGATAGTCGCGGAATGTTGCGTCCCGTATTGTGGAATCGACGCAAACGCTCGTAGTGCAGCCTGTGAAGATGAGGTTTTTTACCGCAAGCTTTCTAAGAATAGAGGCAAGATCTGTTTGAAAGAAGCCGCTATATCGGTGCTTGTAAAGGACGATGTCTCCTGCCTTTGGCTTAAGTTCTGAAAGGATTTCTGTATTCCACGTGTCGCGGATAAGAATCCTGCTTTCGCTGCCATCAGGCGCTGTGACAGTCTTTCCGACGTGCATTCTTTGCAGATGGCGTGTTCTGGTAACTGAGTCGGGCGTACCCAGGTCGGAAAGGTCAGCACGAAACGCCATCTTAAGGTAAATGATCTTGATGTTCGCATTACGAGCAGCTGCTAGCACTTTTGCAGTTGGCTCAACGGCCCTTTGAATAATCGAAATATCAATTCCTGCTCGATCGAACATGCCACCCTTGCTGCCAAAGTCGTTTTGCATGTCGATAACCACTACTGCAGTTTGCGTCGTATCAATCGTAATCGGCGCGGGTTTTGCATCAATCGTCACCAACCTGCTCGTCGCGTAAGAGGATCGATTGTTCCCTTCACCAAATACCATCCGTTTGCCCATGCTCCCGATCGAAGAGACCGCCATAACTGCGAGCATCTGGCGTCGTGATACACCTGGTTTCTGCTTTTCCATGTTTTTAATCTCCTTTGGAAACTCGACGAGGCGATTGATGGGTAATCCTGAGTCTCTATCGCTGGATCGCATGCTCGCATTTGTCACCCGCATACGGAACGGCATGGCCTACAGCCAGGATCATCTCTGTTGAGATAAAATGCGCGCGCTCATCTCTCTCACCGACATTACATCTGCCGTTGATGCAGCAAGGATCACCAGCGTTGCGTGGTGAACGTCTGCGGCTGCCATCGCGCCAAATCCTCGGTCGGGGTAATCGTAAGTTGCGGTCGCGTCCGACAGAAACACTACTCGGTAATTACGAAACATTGCGTCTCGTGCTGTGGCAGAGCAGCAATTCTCGGTGGTTGTCCCCGAGATGATTACAGTATCAACACCCCATTCCCGTAGGATAATGTCCAAGTCCGTACCAAAGAATCCACTATAGCGGTGCTTCTTGATGACATGCTCACCAACCGCCGGCGCTAGCTGGGAGTAGATTTCAACGCCAGGTGTACCATCTACCAACGCTACGCGATCGGCGATCGGTGGATGCATGTCATCAAAGAGGCCCATATCGCAGCCGTCCGGGCGGTGCACGTGCGCCGTATAGATGACTTTGATTTGAGCACCGCGGCAAATGTTCAGCGCTTCGGCGATTTTGGGGACTACCGCACGTGCGGCTGGCGTTTCCATTGCAGCCCCCACAGACACGAAGTCGTTTTGCATATCGACCACAATCATGGCGGTCTTCTGCGGCTCGATCACGTCAATTTTCATGACCTGCCTCCATGTATGAAAGATTCAGAACTGTTTTTGCGAGCGCGGGCTGCTTCAGCCGGGGCTTACGTTCTATCCATTCCCTGGTGATGGGCGTTCCAACTCCC
>DATLBQ010000457.1:0-13181 GCA_035526805.1 Pyrinomonadaceae bacterium | reverse complement strand
TAGTTCGCGCAATGCCGTTAGCTGCTCACGCGCCGAGCGATCGCGGTCGATCCCCTGCTCAATCGCGTCGAGCAAGTCCTGCTCTCGAAACGGCTTGGTGAGAAATTCGACTGCACCGGCTTTCATGGCCCGCACAGACATCGGGATATCGCCATGCCCGGTTATGAAGATGATGGGCATGTGAATACCTCTTTCGGTCAGTTCTCGCTGAAGGTTGAGGCCACTTAGCCCTGGTAGTCGCACGTCGAGAACGAGAGAACTAGGGACATCCGGGAGGTCAGCCCCGAGAAGTTCTTGCCCTGAGCCAAAGGTTTGACAACTCATGCCCACAGCTTCGATCAAGTCCTTGATTGCCGTGCGCATCGATGGGTCGTCGTCGATCACGAAAACAACCTGTTCTGCTTTCTTCATGATTCCCTCCAGTCGCTTGGTGGGGAAGCTGTATGTCGTTTCTCAGTTCCCTTGGGCTTAGCCCAAAGCCGGGCCCCAAAGGCCGGTAATACTTGCGAAAAACTCAGGTTGCCAGTGCCGCCCGAACACTCCCAAGCAAGCTCTCATCATCAAATGGTTTTCCCAGGAGCTCAATTGCCCCAGCTTCGAGTGCTTGCCGTCGCATTCTCGTATTGCCGTACGCCGTGATGAAGATGATTGGTATCCGGCTTCCCTCCGCCACTAGTTTCGCTTGTAGTTCTAAACCGGTCATGCCGGGCATACGAATGTCACTGATCACGCAGGCAGTCTCGTTCCGCAGGCCTGACAACAGGAACTGCTCCGCCGACGGAAATGATCTGGCTTTTATGCCAGCGGAGCTTAGAAGGTCCTCAATTGCAGCGCGCATGGATTCATCATCATCCACAATAGCCACTATGCCTGTGTTTATATTTGCGGACATACCCATGAAAATATCAGCCCCGGAAAGTGAGCGCAATTATACTTTGGTATATCCCGGGAAGAGTCTTTGCAGCTTTGGTTTTTCTCATTCACACCGAGGCATTAGCCCAGGAAAACTAAGGCCTTAGTGCCAATGGCGTGAGATGGTAATCAAGGCAAGTTTTTGCAAACGAACGCTTTCAGCGTTACGGACCAGGAGTTTCCACACATCAATGAGTAGATCAGGGCTGGGACAGTAGTGATCCTAACTACGGAAGAATGGGATAGCTCATCAGTTTCGACCGCCCTCAACCGGCAGGGTGAACCGAAAGACAGCGCCGTGCGGCTCGTTCGGCATTGCCCAGAGCCGACCTCCATGGGCCTCGACAATAGAGCGACTGATTGAGAGCCCCATACCCATACCCTCCGGTTTGGTCGTGTAGAAAGAGTCGAACAGGCGATTGAGATTCTCCTGGTCGAGCCCCGGGCCCGAATCTCGCACTTCAACGAAAACGTCGTTCGGATCGCTTCGGCCGGAGCTCACCACCAGCTCGAGCGGTCTGTCCACGACTCCGCTCATTGCGTCGATGGCATTGACGATCAGATTAAGAATCACTTGTTGTACTTGTATTCGATCTGCTGTAACAAGCGGCACTTCACTCGAGAGGCGGGTCTGCAGATCGACTGGATGCTTCTGCAATTCACGATGGGCCAGCGCAATGACTTCGAGGATAGCGTCGTTGATATCAAAGAGGTCTGTGCGCGGCGGCACTTTCTTGACGAGCGCGCGAACGCGGCCGATGACCTCGCCTGCCCGGCTGCCGTCTCGGACAATCCGCTCGAGAGCCTGGCGGGCCCTTCCCATATCGGGCGGCTGCGCGGCGAGCCAGCGCAAACAGGCGCCGGCATTGGTAACTGCCGCGGCGATCGGCTGGTTGACTTCGTGGGCGATTGAGGCCGTCAACTCGCCCACGAGCATCATCCGATTAACGCGGGCTAGATTTGCCTGGGCTTGTTGCAAAGTCTCCTGCGTTTGCTTACGCTCCGTAATGTCGCGGTTGGTTTCGAGCACGAGGCGCCGGCCATCAACTTCGCGCACGAGTACATGCCGGCTTTCGACGAGGATCTTACGGCCATCGCGCGCCGTATGTGTCAGCTCGCCCTTCCATTCACCTTCTCGCTCAAGCTCCACCTCAAAGACCGACCTCGGTAGCGGATGTTCCGTCTGGAGCAATTCGTGGCTGGCACGGCCAATCGCCTCTCCCCTGGAGTAGCCATAGAGCTGTTCTGCGGCTCGATTCCAGAAAATGATTTTTCTAGAGAACTCCCACACGATGATTGCGTCATGCGTCTGTTCCAGCAGATTCGCCTGTCGCCACATCGCACCTTCAGCCCGCTTGCGTTCCGTGATGTCGTTGTTGAGTTCGAGAGTCGCAAGCGGCCCCTGCCGCTCATCATGTTGCAAAGACCACCGGCTAGCCACTACCACCTGGGTTCCATCTGCCTTGGTGTGCGTGAGCTCGCCTTCCCAGCGGCCGGTGCGCAGCAACTCGGCGTCGATTTCATCAAGTGGCGCCGGAAAGACGGTCTTCAGCAGTTGGTGACTATTAGACTTGCCGATCACCTCCTCTGCCGGCCACCCATACAACTCCTCGGCGCCACGGTTCCAGTAGGTGATCATGTTTTGCCTGTCACGCACGCAAATGCTGTCGTGCGTGAGATTGAGAAGGCTCGCCTGCTCGCGCAGCACCACTTCCGCTGATTGGCTTCGCCGGACGAGGAAGGTTGTTAACAGAATCGCCAAGATGCTAACGAACGTGTTGGTGAGCCCTGTAGGTTCCGGCCTGGTCGGATGTGACAGAAAGAAGCTCAACAACGTCAGGCCCACGCATCCCGCGGAGACGAACAAGACACCGCGCCCCTGCCAGAAGCGGGCGGTCATCAGCACAACGACAACGTAAAGCACGGCGACGGCGATCTCCAAGTGGGTGAGCGTGTCGGCAATGAAGATCGCAATGGCGAATGCGGCGGTCGCGATGAGAAATATGGAGGAAGGGGCATTTCCCGCAGAGGGCGCTTGATCCGTCATATAAGCTGGCTCCGTTTTCTAATGATCGTTTGGAAGAATGTTGAGTTTCTCAGCCATTCTGACCAAATCGGCCAACGATTCCGCCTGCATCTTATGCATAACGTGACCGCGCTGAACCTTGACCGTAATCTCACTTGTTCCCAGTTCGGCAGCAATCTGTTTGTTAAGCCTGCCTGCGGCTACCAGGCCCAATACCTGGCGTTCGCGCGGTGTGAGAGTCGCGAAGCGATCACGCAAAGCCAGGGTTTCGGACTCCTGTTTGAGGGTCGCGGAATCTACGTCAAGTGCCTGCTGTATCGCTTTGAGCAGGTCTTCATCCTGAAAAGGTTTGGTCAAGAACTCCACCGCGCCAGCTTTCATCGCCCTTACAGTCATCGGGATATCGCCATGTCCAGTAATAAAGATAATTGGAATTCGAATATTTGCCTTGGTCAGTTCATTCTGGAAATCAAGCCCGCTGACGCCCGGCAGTAACACGTCCAGCACCAGGCACTTTGGTCCATCCTCGGGCTTATGGCGGAGGAAGTCTTCTGTAGACTCGAACGTCTCAACTCGCAGGCCCGTGGATTCCACCAAGCTCTTGATAGCCTCTCGGACGGACGCATTATCATCGACCACAAAAATTGTTGGCCGGTCTTGAGGTGCTTCCATAAGACGCTTTTAGTAGGCGATGTGAACTGAAAGACGGTACGCAAGTCGAAAGACTGGCGGCCGCTCAAATGCCTCGGCTTTCAGAGCTAAGTTCGCCAATCATAAATGCAAACGAAAGATCTCTCCAGGCGATCGGGAGATGGCTCAACGGCAGTCTCCTTTGATAACCACCACTAATCGACGACATTAAGCGCGGGAGCAAGGTGACTTTCTTTCTTTCCTTTGCTTCCTTTATCAGTCTATTGCGCTCTCTATACCCCACTCATCTTTCAGCAGAAGTGCAGACTCAAGCAAAACTGCGTAATTCCGAGCAATTAGCGGCAAGACGGACTGTCGGTGTCTCGAGTATTTTCGGCGGAGATTACGACTGATCCTATGAGGGCAGGGGAAAATGAAGTCATCAATAAAGATCATAAAGCGGAAACAAAACGAGGATGCAATCGACTTGAAGACGGCAGAGGGCGAGAAGTCAGTCGAGCAGAGCACGCGTGAAATGGTGAGCACTGTCAAGAGTTGGATCGCCGAGTTACAGCAACGAAAACGTGCTCAGGTCCATGGTTTTTCACATCTGCCGGTCATTACCAGTGCACCGGTGAGCCAAAATCCTTGAAATTGGACTGGCGTAAGTATCGGCAGCTTATCGAAAGGTCTGGCCAGCACTGCAATCGGGATTTGTGCCGGTTTCGACACTTGACTTAACTGACTTTTGAAGGAGGTCTAATGGCTACAACCATCTTAATACTATTCGCGTTCATCAGCGCCTTGAACGCACCAGCGGGAAATTGGGGCCAACCACATCAGGGCCAATCTCAGCAAACAAGTCAGCGGGCCGTGACTCCACCGCAGAGCGCCATCAAGGTGACAATAGCAACCGTTGGCAGTTACTTAGGTCCACCCACGGAGCATTACAAAGTTGGCCAACAGATTCCCGTCACCATCACGATGACCAACACATCAACGGCGCCGCTATCCGCCTGTATCTCGTCAGACCTTTACCAAAACCTTCCGAAACTCACGAAGAATGGTGAGCTGGTTCCATATATGAAATGGCAATCCTATGAACGGCTCAATGCGCAGCGCAATCACACTTGTAAGGAAGATAATCTACCGGAACCGGTACTACTTAATCCAAACGAACCAGTGCAAGCAGACTTCTTTGTGCTCGTCGACAGTCCCACTTACACAGGAGCGGAGGCTTGGTACGACACGTTGCCGGCCGGCAAATATGAACTGTCGATTCAAAGGCGCTTCAGCTGTTGCGATGGGCCAATGGTTGAGTCTAATAAGATCAGTTTCGAAATAACACCGTGAAGGTGAACCAGGAACGTCTGCTCGTTGTTCACTTGGCGGGAGGGTCAGGTCAAAGAGTGTGGGAGGGAAATATGAGCGTCAAAAACCTGGTGGTCGTTAAAGTGTGGATCGGTATCCTGTTGATTCTAGCGGGTCTCTCTCTGGGGGCGTGTAATCGTGGCAGCTCTTCAGGAGTGCGTTTTGCCTCGACCTCAGATCCCGGCATCAACAACGCGACAATCAACAACGGCCCTCCGGGCGCCACGGCCGTTCCGGTCCTATCTTATGCCGACGTCGTGAGCCGAGTATCGCCGGCAGTGATCACGATTCACTCAGAAATGCGGGTGCGCGCTCCGCAACAGTATCCGTTCATGGATGACCCTATTTTCCGACAGTTCTTCGGTGACCGCGTGCCGCAGCAAATGCCCGAGCTACGCCGTAGCGGTCTCGGTTCAGGAGTCATCATAAGTACTGACGGTTATATTCTAACGAACCACCATGTGATTGACGGAGCTGAACAGATCAAGGTGGATTTAAACGACAACCGCACTCTTGACGCAAAGGTGGTGGGTTTTGATCCACCGAGCGACTTGGCAGTGCTGAAGATTGATGCCACGAACCTTCCGGTGCTGGCATTGGGCGACTCCGATCGCGTGCGCGTGGGAGACGTCGTGCTGGCGATTGGTAATCCGTTAGGCATCGGGCAAACAGTAACCATGGGTATCATCAGCGCCAAGGGTCGGCAAACCGGCCTAAGCAGCGGCAGCTTTGAAGACTTTTTGCAAACTGATGCGCCAATCAACCAGGGCAATTCAGGTGGTGCACTCGTCAGCACAAACAGCGAGCTTATCGGCATCAACTCCCAAATCCTTTCGCCTTCAGGAGGCAGCATCGGCATCGGTTTCTCGATTCCGTCGAACATGGCACGCACCATCACCGACACGCTCGTCAAGCAAGGCAAGGTGCGCCGCGGACAACTCGGAATTGTGGTGGCACGACCGAATTCAGACGCTGCTAAGGAATTGGGTATTAGGGAGAACAAGGGGCTGGTGGTGACGCAGGTTCAGCCGGGCAGCGCTGCTGAAAGAGCTGGCTTAAAAAACGGTGACCTGATCACTTCCTTCAATGGGGAGGAGGCAAACGATCCCAATGTCTTTCGAAACCGCATTGCAAGCACGGCGCCTGGTTCAGAAGTAACGCTGACGATCTTGCGTTCTGGTCGCGAACAGCGCTTGACCGCCATCCTTGGCGAGTTTACCCCGGCGCCGGCAAGAGATACGGAGCCGGAACGATGAGCACCGCAAAGCGAACGCAGTTAGAAATTCGGGCATTTCCCGTCAGTGCCCTGTTGCTTGTTCTGGCGTGCCTCGCTTTTGCCCCCGACATCGTAGCTCAGACATCAGCTCAATCGGCTGCCAACACGAACGATTCGGACCCGCTGCACCAGTTCAACA
Organism: Pyrinomonadaceae bacterium; assembly: GCA_035526805.1. Lineage (GTDB taxonomy): Bacteria > Acidobacteriota > Blastocatellia > Pyrinomonadales > Pyrinomonadaceae > PSRF01. The sequence goes on along the minus strand of DATLBQ010000457.1, from coordinate 6,827 downwards.
GCTCCGTCAGGGCACTCGTAAAACGAGTGACACCAAGTGTGGTCCAGGTGCTGGTGACTGGATACGGGCCAGTAGAAAGTAGCCGCGGCGCCACCAGCCTTGTGCTCGGAAGGCAGGAGAGCATTGGATCAGGCGTCATCATTGATCCGCAGGGATACATCGTGACGAATGCTCACGTGATCCGTGGCGCTCATCGTGTGCAAGTGAAGATTCCCGCGACGTCCAACGATGAATCACCGGACCAATCACTCGTCAGTGGGAGAGGCCGCACCGTGGAAGCACGCATCGTCGGATCGGATTCTGAGATTGATCTCGCTTTGCTGAAGATCGAAGCCAAGGGCTTGCGAGCTCTTCCTCTCAGCGATTACAACAAGCTAAGGCAAGGCGACGTTGTCCTTGCCTTCGGCAGCCCTGAGGGCATGCAAGATTCGGTGACAATGGGCGTGGTTAGTGCCGCTGCGCGCCAGCCTGATCCGGACAGCCCGATGTCCTTCATCCAGAGCGATGCGCCCATCAATCCCGGCAGCAGCGGCGGCCCGTTAGTTAATGTCGACGGTGAACTGGTGGGGATAAATACGTTCATCATCACGGAGGGCGGTGGCAACGAAGGGTTAGGGTTCGCGATTCCCAGCGCTATTGTGGCCTTCGCCTACCCGCAACTTCGCAAGTTCGGCCATGTGCATCGTGGCGAAACCGGTATTGTCGTTCAAACAATTACCCCAGGCCTGGCTGCCGGCCTCAAACTGCCCTTCGATTGGGGTGTGATCATATCGGATGTTGAACCAGGCAGCCCTGCCGACAGCGCAGGCTTAAAGATTCAAGATATCATCACAAGCATCGACGGCAGGCCCGCGGACAATTTGCCGTCGCTTGAAACGCGTCTCTTCCTGCGCAGTGGCGGCGAACGGATCAAGCTGGGAGTACTTCGCGGATCTGAAAAACTGTTGTGTGATGTTCTGGTGGTTGAGCCACCGCACGATGTTGACCGGCTAGCCGGTCTGGCCGATCCCGTCAAGAATCTGGTGTCGAAGCTGGGTATAGTTGCGGTTGAGATAGACTCCAGGATTGCAAGCAGCTTGTCAGGACTCCGGATAACGTCCGGAGTAATTGTGGCTGCCAGGTCTGCAGATCCGAACGTTGATGTTTCGCTTGCGGCTGGGGATGTAATCCACGCGATCAATGGCGCACCAGTTGAGACTATAGAAGGTCTCCGCTCAGCTTTGGACCGTCCCGGCCCAAACAGTCCGATAGTTCTCCAAATCGAGCGGGACGGTAAGCTGATGTTCATTGCATTCAAACTCGATGGCAGTGATTAGGTTGCGCTTCAACTCTTCTCCGTGAGCTTGAATTGTAGGGGCGGCACTCTGTGGCCGTCCCTTTTGCCCTCAACACACTCGACCATGCAGCGCGGGGGTGGCCACGGACTGCCACCCCTGCAAACACACCATCACTGGTCGTCGACCTCTTCGTCCAGTTCGTCTTCAGACTCGGCTTCAGCGTCCTGCGACTCCGAATCCTCATCATCCAATCCACCTGTGGCGAAGTTGGCGAACCATCCGCCCGCGGCGATCAATTCGTCGGGGGTACCTGCCTCAATCACCCGACCTGATTCGAGGACGTAAACATAGTCGGCATCTCTCACCATTGAAAAGCGATGCGCAATGACGATCGTTGTCCGGTCCTTACGCAACGTGGCGAGAGCGCTTTTCACCTCAAGTTCGGTGGCAAAGTCCAGGTTCGCTGTCGCTTCGTCAAGCACCATAATGCGCGGATTCGCCGCAAGCACGCGAGCAAGTTGCAGCCTCTGTCGTTCTCCCATCGAGAGTCCCATTCCACCTTCGCCAACCTTGGACTGCACACCGTCGGGCAATCTATCGAGCGCGGGACCGAGGCCGGCGGCCAGTGCTGCAGCACGAATTTCCTTATCTGGCGTTTCTGCGCGTTGGTAACGTATGTTATCGGCGAGTGTGCCGCGGAACACGGCACCATCGGCGGCTACGACGCCGATTTCACGCCTGACGGTGGCCGCCTTGAGTTCGGATAACTTCTGTCCATCGATAAGGATTACTCCCGATCCCGGTTCGTACAAACGCAGCAACAGGTCTGCCATTGTCGTTTTTCCCGCGCCCGACGGTCCAACCAAACCCACGACTTGCCCCGGCTTGATCGTCAATGACAAGCCGCACAACACTTCGCGGCCCGCAACATAACTGAAATGCACGTCCTTGTACTCGATCTGCCCCAGCCCGGGCCTAAGGGGACTCCCAGTTTGGGTCTCCATTGTGATTTGCGTAAGTCGCAAGGAGCGGCGCAGCGCGATTCCGTATTGCTGTAACTCGACAGCTAACCCCGTCAGCGAATCAATCGGGTCGTAGAGCATGCCGACATATGCAACGAACATCACTACGTCGCCCGGCGTTAATTCGTGTTTGAGGGCAAACCAGCCGCCTATTCCCAACACCAGGGCGTTGCCCAGCTGTGTGATGGCATGTTCCCAAAAGACGAATTTGTTTCCGAGCTTGGTCCGCTGAACATAGGCCTCGTAAGCCGCCCCGGAAGCGGATCTGAACTTGTCAATCTCGCGGTCTTCCGCGCCGGATAGTTTGACCGTTTTAACGGCGGAGAGAGAGTCTTGAATGTGGCCTGAGACATCCTCCCACTGCTGATAATAATTCTCCAATCCCTTTTCCAACCTTTTCGCCGAACGCCAAGCCACCAGGAGGTACGGCGGGAGCGTAATGAGTGCAATCAAAGTCAATGGCAAATTTTGCGTAACCATGATGGCGGATGCTCCCACGATAGTCATCGTCTCAGGCACGATTGTTTGCGTAAAAGCATTCACAATGGGAGAAACCTGGTCGGCCTGGTCAATCTGTTTTGCGAGTGCGCCGCTGGCACGCTTCCCGAAGAAAGCGAGCGGCAAGCGCAAGACATGCCCGAATACGCCCTGGATGAAATTGCTCTCAATCTGGCTAGCCACTTTTGCGCTCATGTTGTCGGCAACCAACCAGACCAGATAGCCAAAAATGCTCAGGGCAAACATGAGTCCGACCGCCCACATAAAAGTGTTGAGTGTCTGTTCAGGCGTGCGCGCTGAAACATGCCCGGGCCGATGCGGCTCGGTATATTTTGCATGCTCTCTGGCGTTCTTCCGGTGCGTCTGGCCCTTGTGGCCTGGTGTGACGTGAGGCTCTTTAATTTGATATGCGGCGATCTGGTGAATGTAATCCTCCGGTGATTCTGCCGCTTGTACCAGGCTAGTCTCCTCCTCTTGTGGCTCAGTTTGTTCCTGAGCCTTACGGACAAACAGACCTGCGACGTCGTTGACCGCGACCCGATAGATCAACGGCTCAATCAATGTTGCCCCCGTACTGAACGCCGCCAAGCAAATAATAATCAGAATCCGTAAGCGAAAAGGACGAGCCAATTTGAACAGCATTCGCCAGGGACTGACTTCCACTCCAGCGTCTTTGCTTTCGCCGTTCTTGTCTGATTTTGATTGCCGCGACATGTAAAGCAATGCCTCACACACTACAGAAATAAGCTGGTCCACCCGCTCGCGAAGGAGCGCTCTCCGTCGGAGTCGTGCGGTCCTTTGGGCCTTCGTTGAGCGTATGCGGCCATCGGAACGTCCGTCATCGTCTGGTGGCTGAAGCGGGTGGGCTCCAGTGATCTATTTAACCTTCACGACGATTAACGTGATGTCATCATACTGCGACGCCGGACCCTGCCACTCTAATACCTTCGCGATAATCCTTTTGGTAGATTCGCGCGGGGGCAACTGCAAAGATTCAACCAGGATTGATCGGAGTTGCTCTTCACCGAATTCCACACCCGCCCCGTTCAATGCTTCCGTCACGCCGTCAGTGTAAACGAGAAGAATATCGCCACTTTGCAGCTGAATAGTCTCCTGCTCATAAGGTTCGTTGAGAAAGGTACCGATGATCGGTCCGCCCCTGGTTAGTAATCTGACTACTGGTTGAACTACTACAGACACGGCGGTGTCTGCACTCGTTCCAAGCGCTCTATTCGACCAAGGTCGAGGAGTTTTCAGCGCCTTGAGAAGCTCTCCAGCTTCTCCCTGCGAAGCAGGTCTGCCGCGCACGAGCATGGGCGGATTGTGCCCGGCATTGACATAGGTTAGGCGACGCGTAGCTTTGTCAAACTCTGCAAGAAAGAAGGTCGCGTAACCCCGATCGCCAGTTGATCGTCGAAGCAGGCGATTCATCGAAGAGACGACATCGGCCAACGGTGTGTCCTCTGAAAGAAGTTGGCAGCGCAGCGAAGCCTGAACCGCGGACATCAGCAGCGCGGCGGCGACTCCCTTCCCCGCAACATCTGCTATTGCAAGAGCGGTGCGGCCATTGTCCATCTCAAAATAATCGTAGTAGTCACCTCCGACCCCGCGGGCTGGGAGACAAGTGCCGTAGATCTCCAGAGCGTCATCTTCAAGCCCATCCGCGGGAAACAAATGCCGTTGCACTTCGCCGGCCATCTCAAACTCGCGCGCAATGCGCTCTTCCTCGGCCAAGCGGCTGATTAATTTCATGTTTTCAATGAAAGCAGCTATCTGGTTGGCAACGACAAACAACAAGCCCTGGTCTTCCTTTGAATAAGGCAGATCGGAGAGTCGCCGGCCCAGTGAAATGAGTCCGTGTAAACGGCCATTGGAGGCGATCGGAATCAAGAATTTGGAGCGTACCTCTCGCAACGTTTTGCTCTCGTAATCGGACGGGACAGTAGCACCCGCCAAGGCTGGGCCCGGTGAGATGAAATCCGCTTCGGCAGACTCTACCGAATGCGAAAGCTTCGATTTTCTTAAGTGCTTGATGGGGCGTTCGTCATAGCGTAAAACCAAGCTGCGAGGGCGGGACGTCCATCCGGCTCCTGCCTTTGACGCTTCGGACGAAACTGCGGCGACGTAAGCACCGGCAAGCTCGTCGTCCAGGAAAATCGTTACATTCTCCGGATGCAGCGCGTGGCTGATTTGGGCCGCTACTAATTCGACCAGTTGTTTGGTTTTCGAGAGAGTAGGAATCGCCTCGCTCAGTTCGGTCAAGATCAGTTGAGCGTTGTATGCCTCACGAAAGAAGCGTCGATCAATAGCGGTCATCACGCGCCGATTTAACGCCGAGAGTAGCGCTATTGTCGCGATCGTTACGAAGATGGAAGCGACGATGTCCGCTCGGTTGCCATACTGATCGATGGCGGCGATCCGACTGCCCGTCAATACAAAACTCAACGCTGCCAGAACGACTACTGCCTGGATGAGACGAAAGCCGTGCGAGACCAGCAGATAGCGCATGCTGCGTCGGATCAAGAAACTGAAAGGGATGTTTCGGAGCTGGATAGTCATACCTACTTTTCACGTCCGTCTTCATTAGTTGAAGACTGAAACAGCGTCGAGGTTCAAGTCTAAGAGCTGTTTGGTCGCGTGGTCTTGCCCCTGATTGCTCCAAACTACAGAGTTTTGCTAAATGCTTGCGCTTTTCTCGGGCTCAATCGGGAACTGTTTTAGGGTGACGCAGGATAGTGATAAATCGAGCAAACAGTGGAAAGAAACGTAGCGTCGGTCTGGTCTAAAAGCTCTCTGCTGCAGCGGGAGTTTCAATTATGGAGCAGACAACCGTCGAAAATATTGAAGACGATCCCGACATAAAGATCGAGGCTGATCCCGACAAGCCACCGCTGCCCCAAATTACGAATCGACGATCCCGTAGAGCCGGCCGTCGGTGGGCATTGCTTTTTGCTGCCCTCCTACTAGCGGGTAGCGCATACTTCTTTTTCCAACGTCACGAGATGGGTCAAGCAACAGCGGCAAAACCGGCTCTGTCCCCGAGCGCTCTATCTATCACCACAGCCACTGCCCAGAAAGGCAATATCGGCGTTTACATCAACGCCCTCGGCACCGTTACGCCGGAGAATACTGTGACAGTGAAGAGCCGTGTCAATGGACAACTTATGAGCGTCCACTATCGCGACGGACAGATGGTCAAAAAAGGCGACGTACTGGCGGAGATCGATCCGCGGCCCTTTCAAGCGCTGTTGACGCAAGCGGAAGGTCAGTATCAGAGAGACAAAGCTTTGCTTGAAAATGCGAAGATTGATCTGAGTCGCTATCAAACGGCTTACAGCAAGAACGCCATTCCTAAACAGCAACTCGATACTCAGTTGGCCACGGTCCAACAATACGAAGGCATAGTAAAAAATGATCAGGGAGTGATCGACAACGCAAAGGTGCAGCTGGCTTACTGTAGCATCACGTCGCCTCTTTCAGGACGGGTCGGCCTGGGGCTAATTGATCCCGGCAACATTGTTCTTAGCACCGACACGACCGGCCTGCTGGTCATCACTCAACTGCAACCCATTACCATTGTGTTCAGCGTTGCCGAGGATTATCTCCCGCAAATCCAACAGCAGTTGCGCTGGGGTAATCGGCTGCCGGTAGATGCATTTGATCGCACGCAGTCAAAGAAAATTGCGACCGGCACTCTGCTTACGTTCGACAACGTGATCGACACAACCACCGGCACGGTCAAGCTGAAAGCGACTTTCCCCAATAACGACAACACGCTTTTCCCCAACCAGTTTGTCAATGCGCGACTTCTGGTCAGCATGCAACGCGGAGTCACCCTGATTCCCACCGCGGCAATTCAACGCAACACGCAGGGCGCGTTTGTATACCTCATCAAACCGGATCAGACAGTCGCGATGCAGACTATCTCTGTGGGCACAACCGATGGTGATGTGGCGGCGGTCGAGGGTTTGAAGCCCGGTGACACAATCGCTGTTGACGGATTCGACAAGCTGCAAAACGGAGTCAAGGT
>DATLBQ010000456.1:0-5023 GCA_035526805.1 Pyrinomonadaceae bacterium | reverse complement strand
CTCAATATGTCGGTTGCTTCTTTCATGGTTTCGGTTCCCCAATCTTCCCGCTAATTACTCGTTAAAACGCGGGTTATGTGCGTTCGGCTCAATATACGAAGATGGCGCTGACTGCGTTCCGTCTAAGTTTCAAATCAACTTTTCTGCTCTAGAAGACAAAGGTCTAACTTTGTAGTTTTGTCTAACCACAGTTTGCCTCGTCCGGTAGGGACGAAATGTTTGTAGAACGTCCGGTCTTCAAAAGATTCTTCCTCGCTGCAAAATAGCGAAACGTATGCAGGTGTCGCGTCCATTGCGGAAACATCGCGCTCCGCTGGGGCGCAAGTTTCTGGAATACATGGTTGATCTATGGAGCAATGTGCGCGTCAGTCGCATGTCGGCAGGCTTTCGGCGATAATTGTTTACAGGTTTAAATCATGGCGTATTCAACCACAGGTAATCTTTTTAGCAAATCCCCCAACGACCAGACCGTTGAGCCTTCGGCGCCGCTGGCTGAACGAATGCGCCCGCTTTCGTTGGCTCAGTTTGTAGGCCAAAGCCATCTCGTTGGCGAGGGACGAATTCTTCGGCGTCTGCTTGAAGGTTCGTCAAACTTGCCGTCGTTGATTCTTTGGGGCGCTCCAGGCACCGGCAAAACTACGTTGGCTCGTTTGCTCGCCGAAAAATCGGCGGCGCGCTTCGTCGCACTCTCCGCTGTTTTTTCCGGTGTCAAAGATTTACGCGCCGCCATCACCGAGGCGCGGCACGAACGAGAATATGGAAAACGCACCATCCTCTTCATCGATGAAATTCATCGCTTTAATAAAGGACAACAGGATGCTCTTTTGCCGGCAGTAGAGAATGGCACAGTGACCTTGATCGGCGCCACCACCGAAAATCCCTCGTTTGAAGTGACCGGCGCGTTGCTGTCTCGCTGTCGCGTGCTCGTACTCAATCCGCTGGCTCCAGATGAAGTAAAAGCGATTCTTGACCGGGCCCTGACGGATACTGACAAGGGCCTGGGAAATCTGAAGCCGGTCATTTCTGACGAAGTACTCGAGCGCGTCGCAAGTTCCTCAGGAGGAGATGCGCGCGTTGCACTTGCTGCGCTGGAAGCAGCGGTGGAATCGACTGCGCCGGACGAGAGTGGCGCCCGCCAGATTTCAAACGACACGATGATCGAGCCGCTGGGTCGCGCGCATTACGCTTACGATAAAGGCGGCGAGGACCATTACAATCTTGCCTCAGCGCTGATCAAGTCGCTGCGCAACTCAGATGTCAACGCTTCGCTCTACTGGCTGGCGCGCATGATTGAAGGCGGCGCGGATCCGATATTCATCGCCCGGCGTCTTTGCATACTTGCCTCGGAAGATATTGGACTCGCCGATCCGCAAGCTATGGTTCAGGCCGCCGCTGCCGCCGATATTGTGCAGTTAATAGGACTGCCGGAAGGCTTGTTTCCACTGTCGCAGGCGACCATCTATCTGGCGCGCGCGCCAAAATCAAACGACGTCAAGAATGCTTATCACGCTGCCGTTAGTGATGCTGCAGAAACTGCGCGTGAGCCGGTACCACTACATTTGCGCAATGCGGTTACGCCTCTGATGAAGCATGTTGGCTACGGCAAGGGTTATCGATATGTTCATAATGATCCAGCCGCAAAAGAGGAGATGACTTGCCTGCCTGAGTCGTTACGTGGTCGTAAATACTTTGAGGAGGACCAGTAGGACAGACATTCCTGTCTGTCCTCTCACTTGGAATCTGAGAAATGAGATTTTCCATTTTCCATCGCATGACATAGGACGGTGAGTGTGTGGGGAAAGCAATTTGAGAGTTTAGAGATGGACAGGCAGGAATGCCTGTCCTACTAGAAGGATGATCACGCCGAAAACGAACAAGGAGTTGGCATTTCTGCATGAACTGTTCGTCGCTACTGACTGGGGCGAACGATTTGCTGAGTTGATCGACAATCACCTCAAGCTGCCAAAGAAGGGGCAGGCATTGTACGTCGCATCGAGCACAGGTGGCCACGCAATCGCGCTCCAGCAACGCGCCGGGGAGCATCTAAAGTTTCTATGTATCGATGAAAACAAAGCGAGCCTTGAGCTGGGGCGGGCCAAGGCGAAAACCGCCGTAAACAGCCTCAGCGAGTTTCGCGAGGAGACAGTCGATCGGCTTACTTTTGATGATAACCGGTTCGAGCTGGTGATTGGCGATGGCTCGCTCGTTCACAGCGAGCGTATACCGGAAATGTTTGCAGAGATGATAAGAGTGGCGGCTCCCGGCGCTACGGTGGCGCTGGCTTTACCGACCTTCTCCAGCTTCGGCGAATTCTTCTCGATCTATTGGGAAGCGCTGCATAATCTCGGTTTGCTTAACCACGAATCGGACGTCGAGAGTCTCATTTCCGTTTTACCGGCTGTGTCTGCACTGGAAGAAATAGCCGACCACGCTGGACTGGAAGACATAAGCAGTTCAACCACGATTGAGGAATTTGATTATGAGTCTGCGGATAAGTTTTTGCAGGCGCCGCTGATATCTGATTTTCTCTTTCCGATCTGGCTCGAGACTTTACCGCCGGGGTCCCGTGAAGAAGTCGTTAGAGAGATAGGCAGACTCATTAACGAAGAAAGCCGTGAGGCGGCGTTTGCTCTTACCGTTAAGGCAACTCTAGTGCTGGGTAAAAAAGCGCTCAGCCAGTGAGCAGCGTCGCGCCTGAATCAGCGGGAGGTCAGGCTTGCTTTTCTTTAGCTTCCTTTTGCGCCTCTTTATCCGCCTCTTCTAATCCCTCCTTGAAGGCGCGCTTGCTTTGTCCCAGCGACTTCGCCAATTGCGGCAGGCGGGTAGCTCCGAACAGCAGAAAAATAACTACCGCGATAATTAGAAGTTCCGTGGGCCCTAAACTTCCGATCGCGAATATTGAGTGATTCATAAAGACTCCTTTCAAACTTGTACGACGAGGGCGTGGCATTTATATCTCACTCGCCATTGTTAGATTCGTAGAAGAGATATTTCCTCCACGTCACATCGGCACGACCGAGATAGCGCATGATTTGGCGATTCACGTGCAGCGAAAAGCCTCGCGGTCGCCGCAGCAGATGCATCGCTGATTCCTCGGGGGTCCGATTTCCCTTCTTGTGGTTACATTTCTTGCAGCACGCAACCAGGTTGTCCCACGACGATTCACCACCGCGTGAGCGCGGCAACACGTGATCCAGGGTTAACTCCGAGGGCGCATGTTGGCTACCGCAATATTGGCAAGTGGAGTGATCGCGCAGCAAAATATTCTTACGAGAGAGAGAACGCCTCTCAAAAGGAATATGAATGTACTCAGTCAGACGGATTACGGAAGGTGCATGGATTGTCAGTTTTGCCGAATGAAGCATGTGGCCGTTGTGTTCTTCGACCCGCGCCACGCCCTTAAAGATCATTACCACTGCGCGCCTTTCGTTGCACACATTGATGGGCTCAAACGAAGCATTCAGTACTAAGACTCGACCGGTCATACAAGGGCGATATTACGCGAGCCGCAGAGGTAGTGACAAGTAGGAAGCCGCGAAACGGCCCGCAATCAAGTGGTTTATTGGTCAGTATCGACTGCTCTTACCCGGCGCGGCCGAAGGCGTCAGTCGCCTCGACCAGGGCATCGATAATTCCGGGTTCGCTGATCGAATGACCGGCGTCAGGAACAATTTTTAGCTGGGCTTCCGGCCAGGCGCGATGGAGATCCCAGGCGCTAATTATCGGACAAACAACATCGTAGCGGCCCTGGACAATGACGCTGGGGATGCTGCGAATACGGCCGGCATTTTCGATCAGATAATTATCAGTCGGGAAAAAAGCGTTGTTCATGAAGTAGTGACATTCAATCCGTGCAAAAGCGAGGGCAAACTCCGGGTCCGCGAACTTTTCAATCGTCGACGGATCGAAAAAAAGTTTCGAGGTACTGCCTTCCCATATACTCCAGGCGCGCGCCGCCTCCAGGCGAGCCGCCGCGTCTTCACTGGTCAAGCGCCGATGGTAAGCACTCACCATGTCGGCACGCTCGCGTTCCGGAATGACTTTCAAATACTCTTCCCATACGTCAGGGAAGATCGCGCTCGCGCCTTCCTGATAAAACCAATGAATCTCTTTAGGGCGGCAAAGAAAAATTCCGCGCAACACCAGTTCGCGCACGCGATCGGGATGAGTTTCAGCATAAGCAAGTGCCAGTGTGCTGCCCCATGAACCGCCAAACACTTGCCAGCGATCGATGCCCAGGTGTTCCCGTAAACGCTCGATGTCCGCTACCAGGTCCCAGGTCGTGTTCTCTTCGATACTCGCATGTGGAGTGCTCTTGCCGGAGCCGCGCTGATCAAAAAGGACGACCCGGTAGACTTTCGGATCGAAGTAGCGTCGGTAGTCTGGAGAAACTCCCCCACCGGGTCCGCCGTGAAGAAAAACTACGGGCTTCCCTGTCGGATTGCCAACCTGCTCGTAATAGAGTTCATGAATCGACGAGACCTTCAGCCGGCTCGTGTCGAAGGGCTCAAGCGGATCGTATAGAGTTTTTAGTTGTTTCATGTTCCGGTCATGTTATCCCATCTTAAGTCCCCGTCATTGGTTCAGGAAGAATATCATTCTCAAGCTGGAAATGAGGACTGGTGAATTTGCCGGCTAAGCGGCAATTAGTACCGCACCGGCCTGGCTATCGTGAGAACAAAAACCTCAGCGGCTCCGGCTTCCAACAATGCGCCTGCGCAAGAAGAGACGGTGGCGCCCGTTGTAAAGACATCGTCAACAAGCAAAATGCGCTCACCCGCAATCAGAGCTGGGTGAACAACACGAAAAGCATCTGTGACGGTATCTTTTCTGCCTTTAGCATCCATACCGGCGCGATGTCGTTTGATATTTTTTACCCGAACTAAACTCACCGCATTCAGCGGCAGCGACGTGGCGCGCGAAAGCTCGCGACCAATGAGCACCGCCTGATTGAAGCCACGATCCTTCTCGCGCTCAGCGTGCAAAGGCACGGGAATAATTTGCGTAGCGAGGTTCAGTGGAG
>DATLBQ010000455.1:0-14239 GCA_035526805.1 Pyrinomonadaceae bacterium | reverse complement strand
GCAGGTCGGCGCTTATCTAAAGTCAGGCCTCGAACGTCTGCAGCAGAAGTATGATTGCATCGGCGACGTGCGCGGAATGGGCATGATGATCGGAGTAGAGTTTGTCGAGAATCGCACGTCTAACAAGGCGGCGCCCGAACTCCGCGACCGCGTTGAGATGGCCTGTTTTGAACGAGGGCTAATTATTCTTGGCGCCGGGACGAACACGATCCGCTGGTCGCCCCCGTTGATCCTGTCCAAAGAAAACGTCGACGTCGCGTTAGAAATTTTTGACGAGGCGATTGCGGCAGCGCTGGGGTAAGAAAATGAAGCCGCGGATTAACGCTGATGTGCGCGGATTGGAGTTTCCAATCAAATCGTTCCGCGCTTTTCCGCGTTCATCCGCGGCTGCTTTCTTGGTTCTCAAGAGGCAGCTTTGTGGCAATCTCTTTCATGCGCGCGCGCAGGCGATCTTCGTCGACCGTAGTGACTCGGCCATCGCGATACACTTCCCTGCCCGCAACAACCGTTAAATGAACGTCGTGTCCTGACGATGCAAAGATCAGTGTGTCGGCAACGCCGTACGACGGAATCTGATGAGCGCCCTCAAGTGAGACTGCAGCAAAGTCTGCTTGCAACCCTTGCTTAAGTTCACCAACTTGATCTCTAAGGCCAAGTGACCGAGCGGCTTCCGATGTGGCCACGCGCAGTACGTCATCGCATGTGATGCCACGACTTTCGTGCGTATCCCTCGGCACAGAGCGGGCCAGCAACATAGCGAAGCGGGCTTCTTCCAGGAGGTCGCAGGTGTTATTGCTGGCAACCGAGTCGCTGCCTAATCCTACGGCAATTCCCTTCTCCATCATCTTCGCTAATGGCGCCACGCCGTGACCAAGTTTTGCATTTGATTTCGGACAGTGTGCTACGCGCGTTCCGGTTTTCTTAAGAGTCTCCAGTTCAGCCTCGTCAATGTGAATGCAATGGGCCAGCAAGGGACTAGTTTTCAGCACGCCACGATCATTCAGATATTGAATCGGCGAAACTCCGGGCGGGCGCCACTCGATACCTCGGCTTCTGAGTCCTTCGGCAAAGGGGCCGGTCCCCTCGCGCAGGAACGAGACCTCCATCTTTGTCTCCGCCGCGTGCATCATCAACGGAAGCTGCCTATCCAAAGCCAGCCCGGCAATCATTTCCAACTGCGTAGCGCTGACCGTGTAAGGTGAGTGCGGGGAGACACCACACTTGACCAGGTGGGTTTCGTGTTCTCGCAGAACTGCAATTTTGTCGCGCAACTTTTGAAAGTTCTCACCGGCTAGACGCGGATCCGGACCAAACGATTCCTGAAATACGATGCCCCGCAACCCCACCTCGCGCAGCGCATTCATGCTTTGCAGAGCCGAATCGCTTGCGTCGGCAACGGAACTAACGCCGGCTCGCGCCGCTTCACAAGCACCCCAGGCTGCGGAAACATTGAGGTCGTCGGCCGTCATGCGCTCGAGTCGTGCCAGCGTCAGCTTCTTGAGCCACGCGAAAAAGTCATGTTCTTCCCGCTCGAGGAAGCCGCGCATCGCTGTCAGTTCCAGATGCGAGTGGGCATTCACCAGGCCCGGAATAATCGCAGACTCGCCGAGATCGCAAATAGTAGCTTCAGGGAATTGCGTTATCAGCGCAGCACGCGTGCCGACAGCAGCAATCTGCTGACCTTCGACTGCGAGCGCGCCAGCTTCGATTGCCGCCGAAGAGATGGGTAACACCCAACGAGCGCAATAGACTTTTGTCATAGGCCTTCGAAAGTAACGCAAATGATTGCCTGCTACCTCGCGCTTATCGCGGACCAGGTAACGGTGAATTCTGCAGGCTTGTGGTAGGTTGCGCCGGTCCTTTTAACTTGCGGTAACGTTGCATTATGGAACTCACGTAAGCGCGCGTTGAAGGAATTTCTATCCGGTTAATAAACTCTTCCCCGGACAATTGCCGCTCGCCTGCCGAAACTTTGCTCCATTCCGCGGCCCGGCTGGGGCCGGCATTATACGCTGCAATGACGCGCGGTTCAGGATCAGGCGTGTCGCGATATTGTTCGTAGATTTTTTCGAGATACCAGCAACCGATTTGAATATTGCGTTCGGGTTCACGCAGCAGGTTGGTGGGATTCTCATTCATCTGCCGTTCAAGATCGTGCATGCCGGTTTCGGCGGCCCACTCGCGACCAACCGTTGGTGTGATTTGCATCAACCCAACCTCTCCGTGTTTGCCATTTTTCCAGGGACTGAAGTATGTCTCCTCGTAGATCACGCTCCACACCAGATCGGGATCAAGGCGATAGACGTTTGCCTGTCTGGCTATTAAGCCGTCATAACGATGTATCCAATATTGATTGAAGAAATACAATCCGCCTGCGATTGTGAAGACGATGAGGAAGATGATAAGCAAACGTTTCATAAAATACCCGAGGGGCAAAAGGATAAAGGGTAACGGGTAAAGGTTAAAACAAGACATTGCTTGTTACACCTTACCCCTTACCCTTGATTGCGTCGTACGAATCAGTTTCTTCGTCTTAGTTTGGCCCAGAACTCGGCGATCGGAGCTGAACAATCTACGCCCTCGTAACGCGAACTAAGCGCCAACTCATCGAGCACGTGCCCCTGCAACCAGATTTCCGCGTCGAGAGTGACGCCTGGAGCCAGCGCATCTCCGCGAAGGGAGCGTTGATTCACAAGAATTTCCAGATTCATTCTTTCGAGATCGACGTGAATCCAATACAAATCGCTACCGGAGAGCGGATTTTTCAGTGGTTTAAAAGCAATCACGCGGCCCGATAAGCTCCAATCATTTTCATGAGCGGCACGCGAGGGCGCGGCCTTATCCAGAGGAACCCATCTGGTTTTCGCCGGTGCCGTGCGCACCCGGGCCCGATAAGCAAGCCCACAAAGTCCGACGTGAAGCTCTTCCGCGCCGAAACCTCCTGGTCCAACTTCGGTCAAATTCTGCAGTTCAAACAAAACTTCACAGTCCGCTCCTTCGCGATAACCATGAACGACCGCCTCGCCTTCTTCATCGTATTCAGTTAAGGCCCAGGGACTGATTGTCTGAATGTAACGAGCGCGAAAGCCGGGCCGGCAGTCGGCGTAGAAGACGTCTCCGCTTCCCGACTCATACAGGACGGTCCAAACTTCAAGGCCTTCACCCAGTTTCCAGCAACGACCATGTAGTACTGCGCCACGACGGCTAAGCTGTGTAGCTTCACCCTGATCACCCGCGCGTTCCGCCAAATAATTAAAAGCCTTCTCGCTCGGCACTTCCAACCCGATTGTTTCAAACGTTGGATTCATGTTTATGGCTAATTGAAAAGCGGTCTACTTGCAATGTGCTGGTTTGCTATCGTAACTTGCCGGCACGTTTTTTCGGTTGTGCCTCAGCCTTTATGGTGTCGCTGGAATGTTGTTGTACTTCATCGCGCGGCGCACGCGAGCGAATACCGCGGATGATTCGCTCCGGACCGTGCTCAGGTCTGACCCCTGAACGAATCATTTCAGCGAACAGGTCTACGTCATAGTCTACGTCCCGAGACATCTCCTCGCGAATGGCATGCAACACTTCCAGGAATTTGGGACGTCGATACATTTCTTAATTCCGATTGAGATCTCAAATCTGAAATCTCAATTATTCACTTTTAGTTTACCTTCTCCGTGGCTTCCGAAACGAGAAATTCAGGCGTCACAATCATCGGCACATAGAAGCCTGCAGCCGTATTGAAGAGTCGAATGCGCGCTTGCCTGCGCACGTTTGCCAGGTGCCCAAAATTCCAGGTGACCAGATAGTCCAGCTTATGGCAGGAGGCGATTGCTACATGCAGCGCATCTGCAATGTACTTGCGGTGGAATATTCCGCGCGAGATATAGCCATCGGCCAGGATTGCCGCTTCGTCCGTCAGCTCCACCTGTTCAAGAGCCGACGTGAGGTTCAGATAGGATGAGCGATGGGGCTCGCTCACGCGCTCCAACTCTCGATTGACCAGCGGCGAGATGACGGCGCGATAGTCGGGCATTTCATGTTCCCACCAGCGAATCGTCAGATCACGACGAAACGGCTCACCGTTATCGAGGTAAGCGCCGATCACTGAGGTTTCAAGATAAAGACTTTGCTTCATTGATTCAAATGGTCTTCGGGTCTGACTACGTCAGCCACTTTGGCCTTCTTGCTGAGCGGCTCCAGGCGAATTTGTCCTCGTTGAAAGTTAAACGAAACGCGAAAGTGGCGCAGATAGTTGGCACCCAGAATTCCGTCTTGAGTGAAGCCGGCGGTTTCGTTCACCGGATCCAAATCCAAAACAGCCGCGCTAACTCTTTCGCGCGTAAATGTGCCCAACATTAATTTTGGCAGTAGCAGACTCTTGACATCCTCCGCAATACCAGCCGCGCCAAAGATGCGCAGTCGCGTCGGCTGGAGATAATTTTCCAGATCCTCTTCCACGGCCAGTCGTTCGGAAACCACGGAGACGCTGGCTCCCGTGTCGATTATGAAGTTGAGAGGTTTCTCAACTCCTTCGAGACGGACTTCGCCGCTTAGGAATCCGCTTGAGGTTGTCCGCAGCGGAATTTCCAATACACCGTCGGGCAACGGCGGTTCGCCATTTTTTGAGACTGGTACCGTCCACAAATCCTTCGCGCTCTCCTGCGACGGTCGGCGCAACATAAACAGATTTTCGCCGTAATCCAGCGAGGCAATGAATTTGTTGATCACTGAAAGACCGAGATACCCATCGACCCGATTCTGCTCGTCATAGAAGTGCCGGATGTAAACCGGCACCCTTTCGACCCTTACGTCGCCAATATCCAAAGAGTCTACGAAGCCGTAAACGATCTCAAACTTGCCGCCGCCACCCACAGCGCGCGCCAGTCCGCCGCGAGCTACGGCGCGTAAGCCTAATTTTTTTGCGGTCTCTAGCGAAATGACAGACATTCCCGATCCGGTGTCGAGAACGAAACGCAACGGATCACGTCCGTTGTTTACTCGCACCTTCAAGATCGGCCGGCTATCGACCGACTCGAAAGGCAGGGTGGTTTTGTTGTTCCCAGCGAGACTGTAGAGTGGGTCTTGCCTCCCAAGGTAACGCAGGAAATCGATTAAACCACGTATGCGGTCACGCCGATCGCCGTCGGCCTTGGGAGCAATGACTAAGAACCTCTCATACGCGTCTGCCGCTTCCTTGTATCTCTCGCTGCGAGCCGCTGCCTGGCCCAGGTTGAAAATGTAGTCAGCCTCTTCGGCATCGAGGCTCACCGCGCGGCGCAATCCCCTCACCGCGGAATCGAGGCGGTTCTCGTAGAAATCAACCATCGCCAGTCCGCAGATTGCGAGCGCCTCATTTTCCTGGATACTCAAGGCTGTGCGAAACTCTTCGACTGAATTACGAAAATCACCCGAGGCCAGAATCGTTGCGCCCAGTAACGCGTGAGCGCGCGACGAAAGCGGTTCCGTCAGAATAACCCTGGCCGCATGGTCATAGGCGTCCTGCAGCAATCTCTGTTTGAGCAGTGCGAAACTTAGACCAAGGCGGGCGTCTGTGTCGTGAGCATCTTTTTCAAGAGCCTCTCGAAACTGCTTTTCAGCGCTTTCATAATCTCCGCTCCGAAGCGCCTCGCGGGCGCGCTGCCGCGACTTTCTGTCGCCACTCGCGAACGCCGGCGCTGTTAACGCCAGGCAAATCAGAATACTTGTAAAAAGTTTGATTACCACTGGGGGGAGCCGCCGTTTCGCGTTAAGAATTCGCATAACTTTCTCTTTTCGCGTTACGTGATACTCTGCAGTATCCAAGTAAAGTATTGGGGAGAAAACATCTTATTACTTAAGAACTTCGCCCGTTTTCATTGACCAAAGAACCAGATCAAGCTCATCAAAGTCAATTCTAATTTTGCGCGCAAACGATCGCAGCCTGTCCTCTGTTTCCAGGTACCGCGCTCGCGTAGCCGGCGGCTTTGCTGTCTCGACTAGCTTGAGATCCAGTAAACAATTCATCACGTGCTTATCAAGAATAGCGTGGCCCAGCAGTCCGACATTTCGTAAAAAGTGACTGGACTCTTTGTATCCCAGCCCCTTGATCTGTTTTTCCCGGGCCAGCCAATCGCGACGCTCAATTGGATCCGCAAAGCTCTGGAGCTTTTCGCGCAGCGCCATGTCGCAATGTTCACGCAAGTAGTTTCGCGTAACGACAATATAACAGGGTCGTTCAACTGGAAAGCGGTGCGCTCCTGCATTTCTCAGCGCCAGAGTCATAGCTTCGCGCTCACCGTCCATTAAAAGCGGTCTGATTGCTTCGACGGCACGAAAGCCCATACGCGCTGACGCGCCGGCGGTAAAGATGCAGAAGACGAGTTCTTCCCAGAGTTGCTCGTCAGTTCCCTTGCGCCACACTTGTCGAAATTGATCGAGGCGCGCGCGAATCTCTTTTCTACGCGCGTGATGTGTGGCGCGGATAGCTTCAACAACTACCGGCTTGCGGTTAGCTCTCACTGGATTATCAATGCTCCGATTCTAGGTTTGCGCTTCCGGCCTTGTCAACGAATTTGGGCCTTAGCGTAGTGGGAATAAACGTTCAAAATCCTCGCCAAATTTACTACACCCGATGAAGTACTCGATGCATCAAATAGAATCTCTCCGCACGACTCTCAGACGTCGTGTTATTATTCGTCGTCGCTCTTGTTAGGGCAACACGCAAAGAATAACAGAGCACAGCAAGGACAGCAGGGTATGAAAGGGAAAGCAGGATTTCAGAACATTTCTCGGCCCAGTCTCACGGTCGTATTCTTTTTGCTCGCCGTGCCGGCGCTAATCCTTGCTCAGACTCCGCCACAACAAAATCCCGCAGCTGCTGTTGCCACTCCTACTCCCGGGGCGACTCCGCAACAAGATCTGTTAACTGCTGATAGCGGCTTAGCGCCGGTTTATGGCGTGCAGGGAGTGTTGATAGAAACGCTCGAGGGTAAGACTGTGTCCGCTCAAGCAGTCGAGCAGACATTTAATCCAGCATCAGCAGTCAAACTTGCCACCGCACTCGTTGCCCTTCGCACTTTTGGACCAAATCATCGCTTCACCACCGGCTTTTGGACTGACGGCTCGTTCGACAAAGCAACCGGACAAATCGTCGGGAATCTTTATGTCACAGGCCGCGATCCTTCGTTTCATCTTGAACACGGCGTGATGATTGCACGTGAGTTGAACAGTCTTGGAATTCGCGCGGTTACCGGCGACCTTATTGTAGCGCCTGGATTCACAATGAATTTTAGCTGGTCTGCGCGCACGTCAGGCGCATTGCTCTACGACACGCTCGATGCCGGCCTTCGCACCAGCGAAGCAACGCGCGCGTGGACTTACGAGCGTACAGCGCTCGCGGATGTCTCCAGTCTCCAAACGGTGCCTAGTTTAGCCGTGATGGGCGAGGTAAGCGTAGGCTCTGTGGCGCCGGGCGCCAGGCTTCTGTTAACGCACAAATCAAGCAGACTTCGTGATGTGCTCAAGGTGCTGCTCTGTTATTCGAATAACTTTATGGCTGAACGGATCGGCGAGAGCCTGGGCGGCAAAGAAACCGTCATGAGTCAGTTGTCCACTACTCTTGGAATCCCTCTGGAGGAGATGCAGCTGGGTTCGCTGAGCGGTCTAGGAGTAAGTCGGGTCACGCCGCGCGCGATGATGAAGATTCTCCGCGGCCTGCGAAACGAGCTTCAGAAAAACAGACTCACTCCTTCAGACATCATGCCGGTTGCGGGGATCGATCCCGGCACGCTGGAAGATCGCTTCACCGGCCTGGCATGGCAAGGAAGTGTAATTGCCAAAACAGGCACCCTCATCCGCACCGATGGAGGCGCCAGTTCGCTGGTTGGGCAAATGAGAGCCAAAAACGGCGAGACGTTGCTGTTCGTGATCATGAACCAACGTGGAAGCGTGCTGCGGTTCCGTTCCAATCAGGATTACCTGGTAATGCAAGTCCAGAACAGTCGCGGTGGACCAAAAGCTTTCGACTATAAACCGCTCGCCCTAACCATGAAACTGGCTGACACCGAGAGCATCTCCGGTTCAGCACCCGGCGAACTGGGGCCGGCCATGCAAGCCCATCCTAACGCTCCCTGATCAAGGGTCAACTGCGAACAAAATTGCGCCCCGCCAATCGTTATGACCGGCGGGGCGCTTTACCGTCCAACATACGCGCGGGACGTGCGGTGCCACGCGCGCAGCGGACGATCCTGTTTACGGTCGCCTTGAACCCGGCGCACCCTGAAGAACGCCTAAACTCCAGCAAAGGGATTCCTATTTAGTTTAAAGTTCGAAAGCCGCGCCGATTTCCAGAGAAAACCATCAATGAAATCTTACGCCCCCGCGTAGGGCGCGATCGTGGGGTCGTTGTTTGATTAGGAAGACTACTTCCGTCCTAGTTACTAAAAGTGACGCATTGGGCATGGTGCTTACCGACGACGCCTCCAAAACAAACCGTTTCGTTGCCAGTGGTGGCTGGCATGAGTGTTGCCAAAGCAGGCCGCCAAGGTTCCATGACCTTGTGTCTCAACGGCTGGGAGGATCGATGATCGAATCAAAGAAAAAACTGAGCGGAGAAAGCGGGATTGGTATTGCGGAACTTTTGATCGTGGTTGCGGTCGTTGCAGTCATCTCGGCAGTTGCCTTAATCAATTTCAGATCATCTCGCGCCTCATTGCGAGTGCAAAATTCCGTTCGACAAGTCGCAAGCTATATGGAGAAGGCCCGAATTGACGCTGTTCGTCGTCACGGTGTGGCCTCCGTCAAATTTACGAGTCCTACAAGCTACACCGTCAACATGGACTTTACTAATAGCGGCGTTCCGACCCCTCGCACTTTCAACTTTGAGAGTGGCGTGGAGGTGGTCAATAACGTCGAGCTTCCTAGCGTAGAATTTAATTGGCGCGGGCGCACCGTCACTGCCGGCGCGTCTTGCGTAACCACGTTTGCCGTGGCAAACACCAGCGAGCCAAATAAGGGTTTGAACGTTGATGTGTCTGGCTCCGGCGACGTGACGGTGGAAAATCAGCAGCCGAGTCTGCCCAACGTGCCGTACAACAACACTATCACTTCGTCCGCTTACGTTCGCGATTCGACAGTTGTGAAGGGCACTGACACCGTTGATAGCACTCCCTGTTTAGACCAGTCGGGAGACGGAGCAAGCGGAGAAGCGGGCACACCGCTATGCACACTGCACGTTTCATCAACGAGCGTTTCATTTAAGAAAAATGGCGGCGGATCGGCAAGCGTCATCGTCAGCCTCAGCGTCACCAGCGGTGTGGTGGTGTCTTATCCTTCTAATTTGACTGTAACGCCTGCCTCCCAAACTGTCTCCACGGGCTCGAGTTTTTTGATCAAGTCAAACAACAACCTCCGCGGACCTTTTACCGTGACTTTCTCCGCGCAGTGTGGCTCATCGTTTCCCATCAAAGTAAACGTCACCAATTAAGATCCGGGTAAATTGCATGACTCCAGTAAATGTTACAAAAGCTGAGGGCGGCTTCACGTTAATTGAAACCAGCATCGCACTGCTCTTGATGATGATCGTATCTGTCGGTCTGGCCCCTCTCTTTGTCTATGCCACTCGGTATAACTCTTCCGCCGCGATTCGCGCGGGGGCTCTCGCGATAGCGCAAATCAAATTAGAGCAATTGCGAGCGACGCCATTTGACTCGTGCGTCTCCTCAATTGAAACCCTCAGCGTCGGAGATCCAACTACCGGATTGCAAACGTATACCGTTGAAATGAACGTCGTAGATACAACCAGCACGATGAAAGACGTGACTCTCGTAATTACTCCCCAGATCAGAAGCACGACCGGCGGTCAGTACGCCGGCCCATCGGGTTGGATGTACGGACAGGTAACTGTTTACACGAAGCGAACTGCGGTTACGCCCGGACCGAACCTCGGCTAAAGAAGTTTTCCTTCCCTAGTTAGACAGGAGATCGCTTATTCATGCATGAACATCAGAAAAGGTCGGAGGCAGGTTTCTCACTATTTGAACTGCTGATTGCAGTCTCTGTCGCCCTCGTGGTAATGGGGATAACAAGTGGGCTGCTCGCAGGTTCATTCAATGTTCGCGCCAGAGAAAATCAACGCTCCGATGCGTTGGCCGACTCGCAACGAGCCCTTAACATCATGACTCGCGAGATTGCTAATTCCGGTTTTGGTCTGAGTCATAATGGAATTGTGGCCGCTGATTCAGACTTGAGTTCGATTCGCGTGCGCGCGAATTTAAACGCTTTCGAACGGAAAGCTTCCAGCCTTCTGGTGAGCGATCGCAATGAGGACGTGAAATATTCGCTCTGGACCGACCCCGACAACAAAAATAGTTACATCGTGCGGCTCGATATCGGCACGCAAAATCAAACAACGGTCCTCGCGAATCGTGTCGATTCCTTAAAAATCCGCTATTACGCTGCAAAGGTTAGCTACACAATGGCGCCGGCCGTTGCAGGTGTACCCAGCTGTGACATCACAGCCGATTCCGCAGAAGTGGCTCAGAAGACTGATGCCAAATACCTCGTCATTAGTATTTGTGTAGAACTACCTGAGCGGGGCCGTCCGGGTTCTCCTGGTTATCAACCAACCTCTCGCGTGCAGCTCGTATCGGACGTCATGCTGCGTAATGCCGACATAAATAATTACTGAAAGAATCAGATCGGAGAACTGCTTGTTAACACTGAACACATCACAATTTGAAGCGGCTGAAAATCTGCGCGGCGAGCGCGGAGCGGCGCTTATTACAGTGCTTTTCATTTCATTGCTGGTTCTTACTTTAGCCAGTGCGCTGATTCTGACGACAGGCATGTCAGCTACGAATGCAGTTAGTTCGACTGACGAGATTCAAGCTTATTACGCGGCAGAGGCCGGTACCCAGGCAGCGCTCAATGTACTCAGAGGAAATGTTGCGCCGACAATAAACTTCAAAAGTGCGGTTGCTAATCCGGATCTTTCTCAATGGCTTACTAAGAATTACGGGACGCCCAACCCGGACCGCATAACTCTGGGTCAGACCGCCAACGGAATGGCCTACAAAATTAGTGAGGTTAGCGACCCGGACCTCTCGACTAAAGTCACCTATTCCACCTCAGGATCATTTACCGTAGATGGCAATACGTCAACATCGGCATGTTTTGGTGGCGGTTGCAGTGTGTCGCTAAGCTATACTCCGCAATCATCAACCGACATCACCACAAACACCAATCCGACTTTAGGAACATTTGCTTTTTCGGGCGTTAAGACTCCTACCAACATTACGATTCCCGCCGGTACAACATTTACCTTGCAGATCACTGAGACTGCTCCTTTGGCCTTAGGAAGTAGTTCGCCCATTTCTGTTTCAATCAAAGGTGTTCTGGCTGGAGTCATCAACCTGAGTACACCTTCGGTCACGCTCACCTTTAACAGTGCTTCGATAGAGCTTCCGAACGTTGGTACTTTGTTTACATTACCTACGTCTGTGAGCATTCCTGTAACCGACGGTACCTCCGCGACGATGCCAACCATCGTCACCACTCCGGAACCACGACGTCTCATTGTAAAAGTTGAGGGCTACGGACCGCGTGGGGCTATTAAGAATATGCAAACAATGGTCAGCAGCTTTGGGATTAATTATGATCCACCGGCGACCTTTCTCATCCGCGGCCACGACGATTCAACCACACCCGCGAACATCTCCATTGGCAGCAGTGCCAAATATGTTTATTCGGGGATTGATAACGCTCATGCAAACCCTTTGCCGGCTTTTCTAGTCACCAATAATCCTGACTACATGACCCTTACAACTCTGAAGAATAACAACGACCTTCCGCTGGTCGGGGACAGCACGGGACTAATTCCGGTCCTCAAAGCACTAACATTACCAACAGACTTGCAGCAACTTCCCAGCTGGCTACAAACGACATCTGACCCAATATCCGGCGCGCGCGCGTTCGTTCAGCAACTTAGAGAT
This sequence comes from Pyrinomonadaceae bacterium, assembly GCA_035526805.1. Taxonomy (GTDB): domain Bacteria; phylum Acidobacteriota; class Blastocatellia; order Pyrinomonadales; family Pyrinomonadaceae; genus PSRF01. The sequence continues at coordinate 2,279 of DATLBQ010000455.1, read as the reverse complement.
GCGGCCAAACAGCAGTTCTACAAATGTAGTACCGCACGGGCCTACTCATGCGATCGTTATTTTGACACACGGAATGGCGAGGCTGGCCCATCAGATTTCGGCGCGGAGACAGACGCGCCCGCGAACGGCCTTTTTACATTTGTTGATGGCGACGCGACTCTCCCCAACGACGGCGGCAAGGGACTTCTGATTGTTACCGGAACCCTCAATATAAGCGGTAGCAAGGCATTCGATGGATTGGTGTTAGTCCTTGGCGATGGCGTGATCAACCGTACCGGCGGCGGCAACGGTACGAACTTTGGCGCTTTTGTCGTTGCCAGATTTCTAAGTTCCGGCGGATTTCTAAATCCTACGTTTATATCCTCAGGAAGTGGAACCTCAGGGCTGCAGCTAGACCGCGCCAGTGTGAGAAGAGGTCTTCGTTTGGGCGGAGTTTTCGCGCTGGCGGTAAGTGAATACTAAGGTGGGCTTGGAGAACTAGTCGGATGCTAAGAATGAAAATACTCGGGAAGTTTAAGAGTCGGCAGACGGACCCCTCGTTTGCAGACGATAGCCACTACCAATCCGGCCTCGAGTTGGCTCGGCAGGGACGGCACGCCGAAGCCGTGGCCCAATTCAAATCCGGTTTGCAAACAGGTAATGATTTGGCAGCGACGTATCTGGCATTGGGGGTGGCCTATGAACACCTCAGTCGTCATGAAGAGGCGATCCAGGCGTTTTCTGCCGCCATAAAGATCAAGCCCGATTTCACTGAGGCGTATACAAGATTAGGTCTCGCATTCGATCGCTCCGGCCAATTTCTTAAGGCCATTCGCATGCATTTGAGCGCCATTCGCCTGGACCCAACCGATGTCGAACTGCGAAAAAATCTTGGCCTGGCCTATTTCAATGTCGGCAGTTATGCCGAAGCGATAAAAGCCTTTACACAAGCGCTGCAAATTAATCGGGACGACGCGTCAACTCGCCACTATCTGGGCCTGGTCTATCTGGACCTGGAAGATCAGGAGTCAGCATTACAGCAGCAGAAGCTAATAAAAGAACTGGGCCACCTCGAGTTGGCTGCCAGCTTATTGGACGAAATTGACCGTCAATTCCTGCGCCGATCGGGAGGTAGCGCCTCAAGTCGACAAGGCCTCCCGGATGCAATAACCGACGAACGAACCACCGCAAATTCTTAACTATGCAAGCCCCTCTCACTCCGAAAAAGCTCAGCAACGCGGCCGGCGTATCTGTAGTTGAACTGCTGATCGTCATGTCGATGATTACGGTTATCTCCGGCTTCGCGTTCATGCAGATAGTGCGAGCGCGTCAGGTGATGACAAGAGCAAACGCCGCTCAGGAACTGGTCGGCTATCTTGAGAAGGCCCGACTCGATTCTGTCCGTCGTCGTCCCACGACCACAGCGGAGATGGCCCAGGTTTCAATAGTCAACGCAACCTTCTATTCGGTGACCATCGATGCAGACGGCAATGGAACCCTGGACGCTCCCAGAGTAATAGCGCTGCCGACAAACACTGATCTTGAATTCAACGGGAGCTTTCCACGCACTATTTACTTCAACTGGCGCGGTCGCACAGTGAATGCTGCGAACGCCATTACCGCCCCCTCAACGATATCGATTACAAGTGTGACTAATGGATATGGATCGACAGTCATCAATGTAAGTGATGCCGGTCAACCGGCCATCGGCACTGCGATGACCGGCAACCCAGTCATAAACTCCAGTCCTGCGCCGACTCCCTCTTTCCGAGACAGAACGCTGATCCCATGAACAATTCGTTCAAAAAGCTGAACCCTGAAGCTACTTCGCTCTCACCGACGGGCGCGTGGATTCGTCCTGACTTGCCAGGCAAACACGGGGCGGACGAGCTTGGTTTTTCTCTGCTTGAGGCAGTCATCTCACTCTTGTTGATGACTATTGTCGCGCTGGGATCCGCGAGTTTGTTTTCCTACTCTATTTACAACAATTCCGGCGCCAGCGATCGCGCTACGAGCATAGCGATAGCACAAGAAGCCCTGGAGCGCTTGCGTAGCTTTCAGTTCAATTCGACGACTACCGACGGGCGTCTTGTCGGAGGCACCACCCCTGAACCGGACATAATCCGCGGTGGGCGAGCGTTTGATCTCACAAAGACAATTGATGATGACCCGGCAACCGACGGCGTACAGGTCAATGCCGCTACAAATCTCAAGACCATCACAATCACCGTCGTGCCGCAACGCACCGGCACGGGGTGGGCCAGGGGTGCAGGCGGCACCATTACATTGGTAACTCAACG
>DATLBQ010000454.1:0-6545 GCA_035526805.1 Pyrinomonadaceae bacterium | reverse complement strand
ATCGTAAACGCTATCATTTTACTAATCCTTCCCCTGAGTTTTACAGCTCAGGGCTCCTTTGACGATGCAGGCGGCGAAAATCTGGCCGATCCAGGCAGCTATTCAGACGACTGGCGGTCCCATGGCCCTCCGGGAGGCGACGTGCGAAGTCTCGTCGTTGATCCGACAAATCCTGACCGCTTCTACCTCGGTACCCTCGACGGGCAGATCTACACTTCGCTCGACGCCGGCAAAAGTTGGGAATTGCTCTACAACTTTAACAAGCCCAAACTTTTCGTGGACCACATCATCGTCGATCCGCGCGATTCAAAAACCCTATACGTTGCCGCTCATCGCCACAAGGAAGCCGGCGGGTTTTTCAAGTCGACCGACGGCGGGCGAAAGTGGCGCGAGAGTCCGGAGTTAAAGAATGAGGCTTTGCATTCGTTGACTCAGGCGGACGCAAATCCCAACGTGCTGATTGCCGGCACTTTTAATGGCATCTTCCGTTCTGAAAACTCGGGTGATTCATGGACTCAATTGCCGACCTATAACACCCCAGGTCTGGTTCATGTGGAATCTCTCGCCATCGACCCCAGAACCGCGAACACGATCTACGCGGGCACCTGGTACCTTCCCTATAAATCCACCGACGGCGGGCAGAGTTGGAAAAGCATTAAGAACGGGATCATCGACGACTCCGACATTTTTGCCATCGATATCGACCCCCGTGATCCCAACCATATTATCGCGTCAGCTTGCAGCGGGATTTATGAAAGTAAGAATGGCGGCGACCTTTGGAAGAAGGTGCAGGGAATTCCCTCGCAGTCGCGAAGAACGCGTGCCATTGTCCAACACCCATCTGTTTCAGGATTGGTGTTTGCGGGTACCACTGAAGGATTTTGGCGTTCAGACCGCGGCGGCGCGGATGGTTCATGGATGGTAACTACGTCCCGACAGCTGGAGATCAATTCGATCGCGATTCATCCATCACGGCCACAAGTGATCTATATAGGAACAAATAATTACGGTGTAATGGTCTCGAGTGACAATGGTAAAAACTTTGTTCCCACAAACGGCGGATACAGCGGCAGATTTGCGAATGTAATATTGTCTGATCGTGAAACGCCGGATCGCATTTATGCTGCGACAATAAACACGACCACGGGTGGCGGGTTTCTTTTTGTCAGTGTTGATAATGGCGCGACCTGGCGACCGTCTATGCGGAACATGCCCCCGCGCCTGATCACGTATTCAATTCTCCAGGACAGCCGTGACGCAAACTTGATCTATCTGGGTACGAATCTTGGCGTTTATCAATCGATTGATCGCGGCACTTCGTGGGCGCCGGTTTGGACGGCGACGAAAACAGCTCCGGCAACGAAAGGCCCAGCGAGCAAAAAGAAAACTGCAACCGCCGCGGCTCGAGTAGCTGCAACGCCGAAGGCCGACGCTACGACTCGCAATGTCCAGCAAGCATTAAATGCAGCCGGCTACAACGTTGGCGTCGCCGATGGATTCGCGGGCAAACAAACCACAAGCGCCCTCAGAAAGTATCAGGCAGATCGTCATCTCCCAGTGAGCGGCCGGATCGATGACATCACTCTAAAATCATTGGGTTTGGGGAAAGACGGAACGGCAAATGATTCCGCGGACGCGACCGTCGTCCTTTCTGACGCAGTCAATGCGCTTGTCCAAACGATCGATGTCGAAACTCAGCAGCCCATGCTTCTCGCGGCGACCAACGCAGGCTTATATCGCAGTCTCGATCCAACCCAGGGTTGGCAAAAGTTACCTTACGGTGCGAACGTCGATCAGCGGACTAGTTGTGTCTCAATTGATGCGCAGAACCCGGCGAGAATTTTGGTTGGCACTGCCTCTTCCGGGGTTTTGAGATCAGGCGATGGAGGCAAATCCTGGCAGAGTGTTGCTGGTGTGCCGAGCGATGCTCCTGTAAACACCATCGCTCGAGACCCGCAAAGACCAAACTATATTTACGTGGGTACAAAACAGTCGTTCTACATGTCACGTGACGGCGGCGCAAACTGGAGTCGTCGCGGCGGCAATCTTCCCTTCGGCGATTTCACCAGTATCCTGATTAATCCGCGCAACGGAGATGAAGTGTTTGTAGGCAACGCTTATCAAACCGGTGAAATTGGCGGCGGCGTCTATCGTTCGGTTAATGCGGGGCAAACCTGGGCACGCATTGACCCTAAGGAGAACCGGCTGCCAAGTCAGCGGATTTGGGCACTGGCTTTTGATTCGCGCGACCAAAACACTTTGTTCGTTGGTTCACATTCGGCAGGTGTTTATGTTGTGCCCCGCGGCTCAAACACTCTGTCCGCTGTCACTCACTAGTCAGCGGGCTGCCAAAACTTTAGCGCAAAGGGACTTAAGCGCGCCGGTTACAAATACTCAGCACCTTGACATGCGCTTATTCCGACGTGTACATTTCGAACCTACCCGGTAAGCGACTGGTGATATGTCGGACCAAGCGGGTGACTACGGGCGCGGCGGAAATCGAAACCAATAAAACCTCCTTTTCCAAATCTGAACGGCTCGCATTCCTCGCAAGCTTCAATCCCGACATTATCTAAGGTCAACGAAGCAAGTGCCGCCTAAGCACTGTTCTTCGCTCGTCAGTATGAGCGCCGGCTCGTAAGATGGGTGAATGAGTAGATACGAACTTGGCGATGAATTTTTCCGGGACTGTTACAGGAGTCTGCATGGCTAGTGAAGAATCGAAGTTAACCAACCAGGAACCAACCAACGACAACGCCGTTTCCGATAATCAGGAAGGCTCGCAACCTCTTTCACCCGCACCATCAGCGAGCCCTGCCGCTACCGCAACAGCCGTTGATACTGACGATGACGATGAGCCGCGCACCGGCGGCGACGTTGATTTCGGGCAATTGCTCGATCAATTTGAGCAGGAACAGGCGTCGCTGCAGGAGGGCGAAGTTGTTCGTGGCACAGTTGTGGGTATCAGCGAACGGGGCGTGGTAATAGATTTCGGGTACAAGTCGGAAGGAATCGTTAACCCAGCCGAATTTACTGAGAACGGTGTCCTGGCGGTAAAAGCAGGCGACGAAGTAGACGTACTTGTTAAGAACATGGAAACGTCTGATGGGTTGCCGATCTTGTCGCGTGCGGATGCCGTTCGTATGAGAGCCTGGGACGACCTGGAGAAGTCGTACCGCGACGGCACCAACATCAAGGGCCGCGTAATCGAGCGCATCAAGGGCGGCTTGCGTGTTGACATCGACGGCATTGGCGCTTTCTTGCCCGGGTCGCAAGTTGATGTTCGTCCGGTGCGTAACCTTGATTCGCTTCGCAATCAGGAGATTGAAGCGAAAGTTATCAAACTCAACCGCAAGCGTTCGAACGTAGTGTTGTCGCGCAAGGCGGTGATCGAGGAAGAAAATGCCGGACGCAAGGGACAAACCCTGGGGCACATCGAAGAGGATATTGTGGTGGAAGGTCAGATCAAAAATCTGACTGACTATGGCGCCTTCGTGGATCTCGGCGGGGTTGACGGATTGTTGCATGTCACTGATATGTCCTGGGGTCGCTTACAGAACCCAAACGAGCTTTTTCACGTCGGCGATACCATTCAAGTCAAAGTACTAAAGTTTGACCGAGATCGCGAACGCGTTTCTCTGGGCTACAAACAATTGTTACCGGATCCGTGGTCAAGCGTAGAAGAACGTTTTCCGGTGGGCTCTCGCGTTAATGGCAAGATTGCCAGCGTCGCTGATTACGGCGCCTTTGTCGAGCTGGAGAATGGAGTGGAAGGCCTGGTCCACGTCTCGGAAATGAGTTGGTCGAAACGTGTTAAGCATCCGAGTAAGTTGGTGAACCCGGGCGATGAAGTGGAAGTGGAAGTATTGAGCGTCGACCCGAAGGCGCGGCGTATAAGCCTCGGCATGAAACAAATTCAGGACAACCCCTGGCAAACTCTGCATGAACGTTACCAGGTAGGAACGCGAGTCCATGGGAGGGTGAGAAATCTGACTGACTTCGGCGCGTTCATCGAGATCGAAGACGGAGTCGACGGTCTGGTGCACGTCTCAGACATTTCCTGGTCCAGAAGAATCAAACACCCCAGCGAAGTGCTGAAGAAGGGTCAGGAGATCGACGCGATCATCACCAGTATCGATGCCGACAACCGGCGCTTGTCGCTCTCAATAAAGGATCTCGAACCCAATGCCTGGGATCGGTTTGTCAACGATCATAACCCCGGTGATGTTGTGCGCGGAAAGATCGCTCGGCTGGCAAACTTTGGTGCTTTTGTTGAATTGGACGACAGCCTCGAAGGTCTGTGCCATATTTCGGAGCTTTCTGATGAGCGAGTTGACAAGCCTGAAGACGTGGTTCAGCTTGGACAGGAAATGGAATTTAAGATCCTGAGGATTGATTCTGAAAACAAGAAGATTGGGTTATCAGCGCGCGCTGTGGGCAAAAATGAACCAATCGTCGATACCAAAGTTTATTCATCGCAGGTTGGTAGCGGCATGGCGTCACTGGGAGAACTGGCAGGTCTAGCCAGAGCTGCTGAACCGGAGACTAAGCCGGGGCCCGAGGCCAAGTCCCAACCCGAGGTAGCCGACCGGCCGGGTCCGGGTGCAGTGCGTGAACCCGAAGCTGAGCCGCCGAGTCAGAATGAACCTGAGCCGGCGCCGGAACCGATCAGCGAACCTGGACCACCGGAGGAAACAGCGGCTGACGCTGGGGCTGCGACTGCGCGCGAATCAGAGACGCAGCCACAAACCGCGGTAGAACCTGGCACAGCCCCACCGGCGGAAACCGAAGAGGCTGCGGCAAACCCAACAACGGTTGTGGAATAGTCTTGGTGTGTTCCGGACGCCAACAGTGTCAACAAGTTCAATTCAGAACGTTTTAATTTTTTTACCCCGAGGGTGATTGAATCATTAACGGCTATTTCTTGCCGCACCTAATTGTTTTCTGATAGGGTACGAAGTTGAACACACCTCGCAACGCTTAAACGGTAAAAGTTTTTATTTGTCGCCTGGCTAGTCAGTTTGCATTGGGGTCATCATTCTCATCTGAGGTGTTGCATGACAAAAGCGGAACTCGTGGAAGATGTCGCCGAAGCGGCGGAACTTACCAAAAAAGATGCCGAACGATTGGTCGAGATCGTTTTCGAAAGCATTATCGAGACGCTCAATCAGGGTGAGAAAATTGAACTCCGGGGCTTCGGCAGTTTTCGCGTAAGGGAAAGGGGCGCCCGACGTGGCAGAAACCCCAAGACCGGCGATCCTGTTAGTATTCCCGCCAAGCGCGTCCCTTATTTTAAGCCTGGCAAGGAACTCAAAGAGTTGATTAACGAAGATCATTCCCAATTGGCCACCGCGTCTGAACCCTCAGCGAGCGTCGTTTCCGACGACTCCCGCCAACCACCCAGCTTGTAGTCAATTCTGCACCGGAGATTCGACATTGGACAGGCTGTGGAGTCCCTGGCGTTACGAGTACATCGCTTCCGGCAACACTTCAAACTCCGCATCCAACGTTTGCATTTTTTGCAGGCTGCGTGACGATCCGGTCCATGACGAAGGAAACTTCGTGGTGCATCGGGCAAAGTACAATTTCGTCGTCCTGAATATTTATCCATATATCAGCGGACACTTGCTTATTGTGCCTAATGAACATGTCGGCGAGCTTGATGCTGCGGCGAAAGAGACGACGGACGAGCTGATGGACTTAACCAAGCGCTGCCAAACGGCGCTACGGGAGGTCTATCAGCCAACCGGTTTCAATATAGGCATGAACCTCGGTAAATCAGCTGGCGCCGGTGTGGTAGACCACATTCACATTCACATACTTCCGCGCTGGACCGGAGATACAAACTTCATGTCAACTATTGCTAATACACGCGTCATTCCGGAAGATCTCGCCACGACTTACCAAAAGCTTCGCGCCAGGCTTTGATGTTCGTGATAAATCGTTATCCAGGAGCTAATTGATTTTCCAGTTTTCATTTCTCATTTTTCAGGTACAAGTTGTCGCGGTGAGCTTCGAGGGAAAATATCAGCAAGTGAGAAATGAGAAATGAAAACGATGGCGAAGCCTGGTGTAGATGAATCGCCTGCCGACGCTCAGCGTTTTGCAACCTTGCGACTGACTGCTTCGTCCTCTACTTCACCCGCTTTATTTATCGGCACATCCGCCGCTCGACTGTAAGTAACTCCGCGTTCTTCACTATCAATTTCGGGAGCGGGCAATGTCGGTAACGGTCCGGTCAGTTGAGGTGGATTGAAACCGGGGTAGTCAATACGGGCGTGATAGATGGCGGTAAGAGCGCTGATGATGGCTTCGCGAATCCTGGTTATCTCCTGTAGCGTTAGGTCGCATTCGTCGAGCTGTCCGTCGGTAATCACAGCATCCACAATCTTCACTACTATCGTTCGAATATTTTCAGGATCGGGCCGAGCTAGTGAGCGGGCCGCAGCTTCACAGGAATCCGCAAGCATCATAATCGCGGCTTCTTTAAACTGAGGTTTCGGTCCCGGGTAGCGAAAATCCTTTTCTTCGATTACTTCCCCCGG
>DATLBQ010000453.1:0-6597 GCA_035526805.1 Pyrinomonadaceae bacterium | reverse complement strand
TACGCTTGTTGGAATGCGAACGGAACTGAACAAACCATTGCCTGCCTTGAAAACGAATTTTTGACACTTCCCAATTCGATGTTAGTTCTTTTTTCACACCAGGGTGTAGGTAATTAAGGCGCAGATGGCGGTCATTAAAGTAAGCGCACCCAGAAAGATCAGATCAGCAATTTTCTCCGTCAGATGACGGCGCTTTATGCTTCGTGTTCTCAGTGCCCAATACGCAAGACCGCAAGAGCTGAGAAATAACATTGCATCAATAAAGATGAGGTCGTCGGCCCAGGTGGTAATGGATTTTACTTGAAAGATTAATTTGAACACTCCGATAACCGTCAAGCATACGCCGACCATCGTCGCCGAAGCTGTGAAGATATGTATCGAAATGTCTTTTTCCAACGCCGTCTTGGAGTCTGACTCTTCCGCAAGGTGCTTGGTTCTTAAACGATCTTTCATTCTGTCGTCCCATCTTTTAAGAGGGGGCTTTTTAGCTTCTCCAAAAGAATGCCGCGATCAATATCGCGGCATTCGAATCGATGACTTCTGAGCGTGAGGTTAGCCGGCGAAACCCTGGCTATAACCACGCAAGAAGCCGTCTCGGTAAGTCTCCCCAAAGTTGCCAAAGCCCGCATTTTGGAAGTAGTGAGATCTCTCTGGATCGTTACTCTTGGCTCGACGCGCATCATCGGCACCGGTCTTTAACCCATCCTTGTAACCCTGATTCTCGGCAGCTTGAGTGCTGCTGAAGACATACTGGTTGTAATACCCGTAAGGATACCCGTAGAACGGGAGAATAGGCCGATACAGTCGGGCCCGTCCGCCCAAGCCAACGCCGATCCCAACCCGGACCCCCCCGCGACCCCGACCGCGCGCCTGGGCGGTAGTGCCCGACATGACTGCAATACTGGAAAGCAATAATGCCGCCAGTACAAATCCCCCAATCCTCCGTAGTAATCTGTTTCCTTTCATGATTTCCTCCTTCTTTCACCGTTTAGCCGAACAGGGGTGATTCACCCTTAGTTCAAGCTTTAAGTTGAATCTACAGGCATTAGCGCCGTCGGTCGTTTATCTATTTGCTCGAAACTATTCTCTTTTGCAGATTTCGCTGCCATGACGGAGCTCTCGTACCGCATACGGCCAATGCCTTGTGCCATGATCTCGCTTTCATTGTCGAGATCAATGCAATGCCGTTGCCCGTCTACTGCCCTTGACCTTCTTGAACAGGAGCGCTGCCGGGACACACAGTAAGCACAGGAAGGCCAGCAGCCGGAAATTATCAATGTAAGCCAGCACGGTCGCCTGCCCGACGAGCGTGTCATAAATCACGCCGTAGGCTTGCTGCGACGCGGTTACGGGATTGCCTCGGACCGCGAGCGCGGCTGTTATCTCTTGCAGACGTTGCTGAAAAACTGAATCGTAGGGCGTTAGATGAGAGACCATCGCTGCCTGATGTACCTGCGCTCCGCGCGCGAGCATAGTGGTGACGGCAGCTATGCCAAAGCTACCGCCAATGTTTCGCATCAAGTTGAAGATGCCGGTGGCATTGCCCATCTGCTCGTTCCTTAATGTGCCAGTCGCCATAACGGTCAGCGGAACAAAAACAAAGCCCATCGCAAGACCGCTAATAATCTGAGGCCAGACAATACTGCCCATCGAAATCAGTAGATCGATGTCAGTCAATAGGTAAGTAGAAAACGCCAGCACGACAAACCCGAACATGATTAGATAGCGACCGTCAATCTTTCCGACCAGGCGGCTCACAATGATCATTGAGAAGACTGCGCCGATTCCGCGCGGACTGACTGCCAGGCCGCTTTGCAACGCCGGGTAACCGACGAGTGTCTGCAAAAAGAGTGGCAACAGTGCGATTGTGCCGTAAAGCACTACTCCCATCGCCGCAATCAACGCTGTTCCGACCGCGAAATTGCGATTGGCGAGGACGCGGAGGTTGACGATTGGCTCCTTCGCGCGGAGCTCCCAGATCACGAAAGCGACGAGTGCAATGACCGCGAAGACGGTGGCCCAGGCTATGAAAGATGATGAGAACCAGTCCGCTTCCTGGCCTTTGTCAAGAACGATCTGGAGCGTCGCGAGACCCAGGGCCATCAGGCCAAAGCCTATGTAGTCAATCCGGCCTGGTCTTTGATTTCGGATGTACGGAGGGTCTTCCACAAAGGAGTTGATCATCAATACAGCCAAGATGCCAATGGGAAGGTTGATGTAAAAGATCCAACGCCACGAATAGCTATCCGTAATCCATCCGCCGAGCGTTGGTCCTATAATGGGCGCAACCACGACACCCAAGCCATACAGAGCCATTGCCGAACCACGCCTTTCAACGGGAAAACTTTCCAGGAGTACAGCCTGTGCGATTGGCTGTAACGCACCACCGCCCGCGCCTTGCAGGACGCGCGCGAGAAGCAACATGCCCAGGCTCGTCGCCGCGCCGCAAAGAGCCGAAGATAGCGTGAAAATCGTAACGCAAACGATCAGGAATCGCTTGCGACCGAAGTAGTGGCCCAACCAGTTAGCGGCGGGAAGGATAATGGCATTGGAAACCAGATAGCTGGTAAGTACCCAAGTTGACTCGTTCGTGGTGGCCGAGAGATTTCCGGCAATATGCGGGAGTGATACGTTGGCAACTGAAGTGTCGAGTACCTCCATGAACGTGGCGAGCATAACGGACGCCGCGATGAGCCAGGGATTGAAGCTGGGCTTCCACACTTTCTCAGGCTGAAAGAGCCTGGCGTTTCGGTCTAGCGGACGCGTTCCTCCCGCTCTATTAACAGCCACGTCACTCATCTCACGGCCACCTCGGGAACGACTGACATTCCCGGCGCGAGCATGTGCTTCGAATCTGGCGGCTCGTCGAAAACGATTTTGACAGGCACGCGTTGGACTACTTTGATGTAGTTTCCCGTCGCGTTCTCTGGAGGGATCAAACTGAACCGCGCTCCGGTGCCCGCCTGGATGCTGTCGACGTGTCCTTTGAAAACCTTATCCGGATAAGCGTCAACACTAATGGTCACCGGCTGCCCCGGTACCATTCGGCCAATCTGGCTCTCTTTGAAATTGGCTGTAACCCAGATGTCTCCCGGTACAATCGCCAGAAGTGGCTGGCCGATCTGGACGAGGTTGCCTTGTTCCACAGCCTTCCGTGTTACACGGCCGTCTTCAGGCGCATAGATTTTCGTATAAGAGAGTTCGAGTTCTGCCTGTTCTACTTGCGCGCGCAACTGTTCAACGGTTGCCCCAGCTGTCTCGGATTGAGCCTGGCTCACGGTTACCTGGCGCGATGCGGTATTGGCCTGAGCCAGTCGCCCCAAGGCTTCATCAACGCCAGCCTGTGCGCCGCTTATTTGCGTCTTTGACTGTCGAGCGGTGGCGACTGCTGCATTCTCGGACGAGCGGGCCTCGTTAACCTGGGCCAAGGTAGCCGCGACTTTCTGTCGCGCTGACTCGAGTTCAGCACTCGCCGTGCGGGCCGTCGCAGCTGCCTGATCCAATTGCTGTTTCGAAACCTCATCTTTGGCAAAGAGAGCCTGGTAACGATCGACATCAGCGTTCGCGCGCGTCGCTTCGGCTTCCGCTGCCAGAACTTGCGCACGAGCCTCTTCGAGGTTCGCTTGTGCAGTTGAAACTGCCGAAGCAGCCTGAGTCGCGCGGCTCTGAAAACTGGCCGCACCGGCACGGGACGATTCAACCCCCGATCGCGCCTGCCGAACCGTCGCTGATGCCTGCTGAATGCTGGCTGCACCTGTAGCACGCGTCAGCGAAACGTTCGTACGGGCTTCGTTCTGTTTTGCCAGTCCAGCGTCCAATGCGGCTTTAGCCTGCTGTAGGCGAACCTCGTAATCGCGCGCATCAAGTTCGACCAGCAGGTCACCAGCTTTTACTTGCTGGTTGTCACTAACATAAACCTTGGCAACATAGCCCGACACCTTCGGACTGATCTGAATAATGTGACCGTCGATGAAAGCATCGTCAGTAGATTCATGCGCACGCGCGTAGAGCCAGTAGCGGACGCCGATTATCGCGCCGATAAGCAGAACGATAGACGCCACCACGAGAACTGCTGGACGTTTGTATAGAGGTTTCTTTTCTGTTTGGGTTTGCTGATTGGCGCTGGTTTTGGCTGGCTGGGATTCCTGGTCCAACTCCTCAACCGGCCCCGCTCCGCCAGGGAATTCGTCTTGCTTTGCAGCTTCCACAATCGATCCCGCCGACGCGTTCGCGTCCTGTTGATCTTTCTTTGCTTCGGCTTCTTCGGTTATTTCCAACATAACTTGTTTTTGTGATCCATGAGTTTGCTCAACCCTGCAGTTACCAGCGAGCGGTTGCGGTATTGTGAACCGTCACCAACGAAATTCTTCCGCGCGTCCCAGCGCCGCAGCCAGGTTCAAACGCGCAGCGTTGTGCTGCGCCAATGCCGTCACTCCCGCATCACGCGCGTTTGCGAGCGATGTCTGGGCTGACACCACTTCCAGGTTGTCACCCACGCCCGCTTTGAAACGGTCACGAGCCATCTCAAGCTCACGCTGAGCCAGCATCACGCTTTCATTTGCCGCGCGTACTTGCACGGCGGCTGTTCGTAAAGTCGTTAGCGCCAATCGCACGTCTTCTTCAACCTGGCCACGGATATTCGAAAGTTCGAGTTCGGTTTGCCTCTGACGGCTGGCAGCCACAGCCACTCTGCCTTGCGTCAATCCACCGTTGAATATTGGTACATTGACTTGGACCGCAACCCGGCGCGTGGGGAGATCCGAGTTGGAGGGGGACATACCGCTGACTCCATAGTCGCCAACGAACTCAACGGAAGGGAGGTACTCTGCGCGAACGGCTTGACGCTCAAGACGGGTCATTCTGTTTTGCTCTTCGGCAACTTGAACTTCGCGTCGATCCTGGCCAGCTTGCGCGACAGCAGTTTCGACCGCCGGAAGCGGCTCTTCTGTGAATCGCAACTGATCCGTGAGCGTCAGCGGACTTCCAAGCGGCAGGCCCACGACTCGTTGTAAATTCAACCGTGCCTGTTCAGAAGTGGTTTGGGCCTGGGCCAACCCGACTTGTTGTTCCGCCAAGCGTGTTTGAGCACGAGTGACATCAACTCCAGTCGCCACTCCGGCATTGCGCTGGTCTTGAGCGAGTTTGAGCAGCGCCTGCGCCAACTCAACGTTGGCTTGAGCTGCGCCGACCGCCGCGTCAGCACGAAGCGCCTCAAGATATAGAAGGCCGGTTCCGCTCGCGACCTGTTCGCGAGCCAGACCCTCCTGCAATTCCGCAACCCGAACTCCAGCCCGGCCCGCCTGGTGGCTCCGAAATGCGCTGAGATTAAAAATCGTCTGCACCAACGAAATTCGCGCGTCGAAATTCCTGAATGGACCAACGAAGGTTGAATTGAAACCGGGAATAAGTCCGGGATGGAAACCGAGCGCAGCCAGGTTCTCTGTCAGACTGGCCTGATAGGCAACACCAGAAACGTTCGGCAGAAGCGCGGCAAGAGATTGCTGCTTGACCCCGCACGCTTCGTTGCGGCGTTCGCGAGCTAACAGTGTCCCCAGATTATTCTCAATTGCCAGTTGAATGGCCTGCTCGAAACTGAGTTCGGCCGGCTGTCCCGGCGTCACCCTTGCCGCACCTGAAATCTGCTGAGTGTTTCCGACTGGTAGGCTGTTACTATTCTGCTGCGCAGCGACTGGGGCCGTTCGTAACAACGTGACAATTGCGATCAAAATGAAACTGTAGGATTTCACGCCGGACCTCACACTTCCCCTCACTCCACCCCAATAATTTCATGGCCCAACTCTCTCTGTATTGTCGGCGATTGTTAGGAATTGCTGCGATTTGCTCGGATTCCGTGAAGGGGTAGGATGAACGCTCAGCTGAGCGGCAAAGGCGCGGAATCGAGACATCCGCAGATTACGCGGAATAACTAAAAGAGGGCTTTGGTCTTTGTACTTTATTCTTGTTTCCATCGATCCAGGTTCAAATCTGGAGCAAAGTTCAAAAGTACAAAGACCCAATACCCATCCTCAACACCCACCGCATTGATCCCGATCTGACCCAGTCCCGTACCTGTGATTAAAGAGCTACTCATCGCTAATTACAGCCCGGCTATCTTCTTTCCGACTTTCTTGAATCCTCTCCCAACCCTCTTAGCGCCGATTGCCGTAGCGTTTCCTGTTTTCTCAACACTTTTCGCGGCAGCTTTGCTCGCGTCTTCGACGCCGACAGCAGTTACTTGCGCCGCTTTTTTAGTCCCTCCCGCAACCTCTTCTCCGGCCTTCTCCGTACCCTTGCCAACTTTCCTGGTGGCCCTTGCCGTAGCCCTTCCTGTTTTCTTTGCGCCCTTTGCGGTAGTTTCGCTCGCGCGCTTGGCGCCACGAGCTGTTTCTTTCCCAGCTACTCCGGATCCTTTGGCGACATCCTCTCCTGTTTTTTTCCCAGCCTTGCCGACGGTCTTGCCCGTATCTTTCGTACCTTTTTCTATACCTCGAGCAGTTTTCCCGACCCTGCTTCGCTTCTGGCTCTTGGTGTTCCCGTTAGCCTGAGTGTTTGCCTGCTCGTTATTGTCGCCCGAGACCGTCGCCGCGTTTGCTTGCA
>DATLBQ010000452.1:0-19023 GCA_035526805.1 Pyrinomonadaceae bacterium | reverse complement strand
GGCGCGGTACTTCACGTTCGTAGCATACTGCGTCACGCCGCCAAAACTGCTGCCCGTGACGGCGGTCATACGTCCGGACAAATCGTAGTTGTAATTTATGGTGGCGCCGCTGGGATCAGTGATGCTTTTGGGTGAGCCGGCCAGATTGTAGTCGTAACTGAGCGTGTAACTGCCTGACGGACCGGGGTAAGCGAACTGGCGCGTCTCGGAGGTGAGCTGCGAAAGCTGGTTGTATTGATAACTCACGCTGCCCGAGCCATCGCTCATCGAGGTGCGATTGCCGGCGGCATCGTAAGCAAACGTCACGGGCCCCGGAACTGGAATGGCTGAGCCACCCGGCACGGCGTAAACAACGCCCGTTGGCAGCCGCCGATTGTTGTATGCGTAGGTGGCGCTGGCGCCGCGCGCATCAGTCAGCTTTTGAATCGTGTCGTCATTGAAGTAATCCCAGGTGGTGTGGTCGGTCGAGGCACTGTTGTTTGGATCGACCTGTTGCTCGGGAGCGTGACTCGTTTTTAGCCGTCCGTAGCCGTCGTAAGTCATCGTGGTTTGTTGATAGATGTTGTCGGCTTCGGGACCTTGATATTGTCTTGCCAAAGTTATTTGATCGCGCGCGTTGTAGCTATTAACGCTGGTGGAATACACACTGCCGCCCTGCCAATTGAGTAGCTCGGTTTTCACGGTCCGCCCGAGTACGTCTGAATAGATTTTCTGCTGCCGGCGCTTCAGCACGCCGGCATCAATTGTTCCTTCATCAGTCAGCGTTACGACTTCGCCGCCAGCGCAACCACAGCCGCGGTAACTGGCTTCTTTCGTGGTGCCATCCTGATTCGTAGTCACCAACGGCCGGCCTTTCCAGTCGTAGGTTTGCTGAGTGTAGCGCCACCCGCCCTCGCCTGTGACAGCGTTGTACACATCATCGCCGGAAGGAATCCATGAGCCATCGGTTTCGGTGGGGTTCGACTGTTTCACCGTCCGGGCCATAGCATCGTAAATAGTATTCACCGCACTGTAACCGCCATCGCTTCCGGGGTGATTGCTGGCCGATACGACTGTTCTTCCCAGACCATCGAAAACAGTGTTTGAATAAGCTTCGTCGGCCACGTTATTAACAGAAGCGAAAGTTTGAACGTAGTTCGGACCGTAGACATAGCGCGTGTATGCGTTATTGACTGTAGACGTCATTCGGTCAAGTCGTCCGGCGGCATCATAGGCCATTGTTTGCACAGGTCCCGGAATGTTCTGAATAGTATTCGGCTGCGGAGTTTGTTTCCGTGTCACCGCGCCAAAGTCAAAGTTGTAAATGAGTGTCGAAGAATAACCGTCCGCGTTGGTCACCGTTTTCGGGTAAGCCAAAGTATTGCGAGCGTTGTTACCGTCAGAGAAGGAATCAACGTAACTTAGGGTAGTGTGATGAGAGAGCGGATCAATTGAGTCAACGATCGCACCGGCAGTGTTGTATTTACTGCTTGAGACTGTGAACACAGAAGAATCTGTAACGTTATACCGCTTCATGCTACTTAGATTGGCACGACCGGCGACAAAGGTTGCACCGTAGCTGTCATTATCATGACGGACGGGCGCGTCGTTGCCTTGAATCGAGTTTGGATCATCATACGCAAAGCCCACCCTGGACATGAGCGTCTCTGTGCCGCCACTGACTTCATACATGGTCTGCTCTTTTATCAGACCAAGAATATGGCGGTCGACATAGATCGCATCCAGGTTGGGATCCATCCGGTAATCAACATGCATGTGCCGCAAGGCCGTGGTCGCGTCGGCAGCATATTCGCGCGTATCGCTGGGCAATGGGCAGCTTGCGCCGCTGGGCAAGGTAAATGGCGCATAACTCACGGTTGTACGGCGACGATTCCCGCTGGCATCGAAGACGTTTGTCTCAATTACGCGCGGGTTGGTTTGATAGGTAACTCCCGTGTCGTCCTGGATCCAGTCATTGGTCGTCCACTTTTGTTTTATACCACCTGACCACACTTCACTTTGCGTGGGCAGTCCGCGTTTATAACCGGTGCCGTAAAACTCTTTGTATAACGTGCCGTCTGGGCTGGTGACAGTGTGAGAACCGTTACCAGGATCTGCGTATTGCGTGGCTACTTCTGAAGGAACTCCGTTGATACCCGTCCAGTTTTCAGCCGAGACGCGTGTTCCGATTAAGCGTGGACAGTCATCAGGCGGAGCATCGTAGTCGTAGGCCGTGTAAGCGCGCTGGATATTGTCCGAGCGGTAACTTCTAATGAGATTCGCTTGTCCCGCCGCGTTGTACTCAAACGTGTACCGTGAGCCGTCGTCTAACCCCACCTGATTTACCACGGGGATTGTAGAGGGATTAGCTGCTCCGACTACCATGACACCGGAGAAGCTCGGCTGAATAGTCTTCGTGCTCCAGCCGAAGCTGGCCCAAGTGTGCGTTTGCGAGGTTCCATTGACCGTCCAACTTTGCGTGATCGAAGTCAGGTTGGCATTAGTGTCGTAGTTGAAAGTAATCGTACGGGCAAGCGTATCGATTATCGTCGTGATGTGCCCAAGCCAGTCATAATTCACCGAGATGTAATTGCCGTTGCGATCTTTGATCTGAGTGCAGCGCCATTCATTGTTGAACGACTGATAGGTTAGTTGCGTGCCATCCGTTGTCCGAACCAGCAAACTGCCGCCGTAATCAATGAGCTGGAGGTATGACGAATCGGCCGCCTCATAAGTACTGGATGTCCCAAGCTGTCTGAGTGAAACTCGACTTCCTCCAGTGACCATCAAATAGACATTTCGGCGCGCTTGCGCGTCAAAAACTTTTTGCTGGATCGTAGGAAACCCCAAGCGGAACCCCGGACTGGGCCAGCCGTTATCTTCATCAAAATAAATGTACGGACCCGAATGCGTCCAAACCATCGATGAGTAAGAGAGACTCAAACCCAGATCCAGCCCTGCTCTACCCGGCAAGTTCAAAAGTGATACGCTCCACTCAGCGTCTCGAGAAGCCAAGCCGTTGCCAGGCTGGTTAAATGGATCAACGCGTGCGGATGCAAGCGATGACACATTGCTTGATGGAGCACCGCTCGGCGTTAAGGTGGCTACAATTGCGGCGAACTCTCCACATTCGTCGAAAGCGCGACGGACATTTTCTCGGCCGTTTGTAGGAACGGCACTTTCCCAAAAAGCCCAGCCAGGCACATCGGGCTCGCGCATGAGATAAGTCTTATAGAGATCGTAGACGTACCAATGATTGTTCCGCCCACGAGCGGCGTACGCCGACGATTCAAAGAGCGTCTTGCCCAGCTCGCGCAGTGACAGCAGCATCGAGGTCTGTCCGTTTGGATAGGCAGCGCGCAATATGTCGTTCCAGTAAGACGATTCGCTTGCGTAAGGCGCGCGCCCAAGCGCGAACAGGTTGAAGTTCGCGAGGTACTGGTCGCTTCCCGCCGCCGTAATCGTGGCGGTAGTGTTGGCAGTTGTTTGCGTGCCGAGGTCATCTGTGACTGTCAGGCTTATGTTGTAGGTACCGGCGGTCGCATAAGCATGCGTTGGCGTGACGCCGGACCCCGTGCCGCCATCGCCGAAGTTCCAGGCGTAGCTGGTAATGCTGCCGTCCGGATCGAATGAGGCAGCAGCGCTGAATGCGACATTTTGAGCAATGAGACCACTGTAGGGTCCACCCGAACTGGCAATCGGCGATTGATTGCCAGTCGCACTAGTGGTCCATCCAGGGCTCGAATCGCCAAAGACGTTACCTGCAATGGCGGCTTGATTCGTGCCGTCGGCATTCATCGTCCACAACTGTGGCGTGGGATCAAAAGCGTCTCTCTCGCGTTCGCTGCGAAAGACAATCTTCGTGCTATCAGGAGACCAGAAAGGCGAATCGTCATTCTCCAATGTATTCGTAAGTCTCACCTGATTACTGCCATCGGCGTTCATCAGATAGATTTCTTTATTGGTGTGAATAGCGCTTTTCTGTATCAGGCCGCCGTCATCGTCTGTTTCCTGCCACGTCTCAACCACACTATCGCGAGTGCTCACAAAAGCGAGCTTCATTCCGTCACGCGACCATACCGCCTGTTCGTCTTTAAACGGTGTGTAAGTAAACGTAAGCCTGATTTGGTTCGAGCCATTCGCGTTCATTACATAAATGCCCGGAGTTCCGGCATGATCGCGTTCACTTGCGAAAACGATTTGGGAACCGTTTGGTGACCATGAGGGCTGAGTATCAGGCGTTGCGCCGTTACTCAAATTTAACTGGGCACTCCCACTGGCGTTCATGGAATAGACTTGATAGTAAGCGCCATTGCGCAAGCTCTGAAAAGTAATCTTGCTGCCGTCGGGCGACCACTCAGCGTTGCAGTCATCGGCGGCGTCGGTGGTTAGTCGTGTTTGCCCCGTGCCATCCGCATTCATCACGTAAATGTCTTGCTTAGTTGGTCCTGGATTCTCCGGGTCAGACGGAGGTGTCGAATCGCGATCGCTCTGGAAAAGGATTTTTGTCCCGTTTGGAGACCAGCGTGGGTGGTCGTCATTGCTCCCGTTGTTTGTTAACCGGATCAAATTGCCGCCGTTAGCATCCATTGAGTAGATCTGCGCTCGTCCGTCGCGATTGCTGGTGAAGACAATTCGCGTGCTTCCTGCCTGAGGTATTGGCACTAGGAAGAAATCAAAAGCTGCGTTGCTCGAAACACTCGCGTCAGGAGACGACCATTTCGAGAGGTAAGAAACCGTTGGCAGTGTGCCGTAATGGTTAACAACTGCATTGGCTGATTCGAGGAAAGTGGGTTGAAGATTCCAAGCTAAGAAATACGGCAAGAGTTGATTCGCATAGCCACTAGTTGTCCACGGCAGGATCTTGGCGCCGCTGGCCCGCACCAGCGGAAAAGGCAAAGGTGACGTTGATGGAGACGGCACTGGAGACGGCCAGAACGACGGTGATGGGACTGGCGAGATTGATGGAGACGGAAACGGCGAAGGTGAAGGCAAAAGCGAGGGTGACGGCAATGGCGTGGGCAGAATTGAAGGTGAAGGTAAGGGATCGCCAACATGGAGCACCGTTCGTGGCGCCAGCGGATTTCGTACCGAACGCAGGGTTGAGGGAACACTCGGCGGCGCGATTGGTTGCGGAAGTTGACCATTCCTTACATTGTCGAGATTCGGAAGAATCCCTTCCGGAGCCCCAGCTCGTGGACTCGGACCATTCTCCTGCGCTCGAGCTCTCACAACTGACGCTAGCCCCCCATGCGCCATGCTAAACGGCGCGAACGATGCCGTCAGCAAAGAGACACAAACTAATCCTGTGATACATTTCGAGATCTCGCGCGGGGCAACGAATCGAGGCAACATGAGGAATCTCCCGAAGAAAACGTGAGTATAGACCGGCCACCTGGTTACTGATGAAGTAACGCCAAGCGAGAACAGGGCGACCCAAGTTATCAAAACGATTGCGAGTTAATTCGAGAATATCTACCCGGAATGAAGACCTTGCAAGCCCCAAACCTCCATTGCTTTGTCATTTCTAATGCCAGGCTCCTTGCATCTCTTCCCATATTACCTATACAAGAAATCTTGTATCTCTTGAGGCGGCCAATGCTCGCTTGCACCAATTTCCAGTAATCGCTGGTCGTGGTCCAATAGCGATTTTCAGCGGGGGCGGCAGGGTCAGTTCATTGAAACGCGCCTTATGCAAGGATTCGGGTATCGGTGTGCCTTCCTATACAAGAATTCTTTCATCGCCGCAGTGCTCTCAATTGTAACGTCCTACTTCTTCCGTGAACGGCGTCGAATCGGAGTACGCTCCTTCAGCAGGTCCTGGTGTCTTCCCTCAATGATGTAAGCAAGGGCTTGATAACTCATGGTTAATTGCGAGGCCGCCTCGGTCAGTCGCCCGTTTGTTCTGGCCAATGCTTGCTTAATTAATTCGCCTTCATACCTCAGTATTTCTTTCTGTAGGTCGCATGGCTTATTAGAAAGTTCTTCCGTGGCTTCCTCGGACGTTATTTCACGATCCAAAACAGCAAATACTTTTTCCGCAGCGGCAGTAAATCTCCTCATCAAATCCTGGCTCTGGGAATTTGCTAACCATTCGGCTGCCCGATGAAAGGCCGAATGGCTGGTATCGCGAGGCAGGTCATCCAGTTCTTCGACCAAGCTGAGTGCGGCCAATCCGGCTTTGTTGAGGGCGTCCACCTGCTGCGCTACTTCGATCGCTCTCCGGAAAGTGAACTGGGCCCCCTCAGCCCTGCCCAGACGAGCGAGAGCAATACCGTGAGTGATAAGGGCATCAGCTAGGAGACATTGTTGGCCACTCTTTGCCAACACCTTGACCGCATGGCTGGCTACGGCTTCGGCTTCCTTAAGTCTTCCCTCAGCGATTAAGACCTGCGCCCTAGTATCATCTATTTCCGCGGTTTGTACTCTGTTCCGAATACTCACGGCGAGGCGTCGCGCCTCCTCTAAATATCTGTGCGCCTCTGGAAATCGAGACAACTGACGAAGAACGTTCCCGACGTTATTCTTTACATTGGCCCTAAAGACGATGTTGTGAGCGAGTTTGAAATGTATATCAGCTTTCTCATATGAGCGGAGAGCTCGTTGAAGATACTCATTTCTGTTCTCGGGCGTCGCGAGCTTTCGAAGCACCATGGCGAACTGATTGTGGTAAGCCCCGATGATGGCGTGGTTATTGATCTTACTAAATAGCGGGGCATTATCAGTAAGTATCTTTGAAGCATCGTCATATCTGGAGGCTGAACATTCAACAATGGCCAATCTAAGCAGCGCTCTAGCTCTAGTATTACCTTCAGTGGTTAGTTTTTGAAGTGCTTCAGTGAGCATGATCCTTGCTTCGTTAAGGGCACCCTCACGAAAATAGCAATAAGCAATTTCTGCACGAGCGGCGGTCACCTTCCTTAAGTCACTGATCGACTCGTAGAATGTCATTCCTTCAGTGAGGAGATTTTTAGCGACCTCTTGCGCATCCTCAAGCTCTTCTTTGCTGCCTATCCAACTGGTCAGTATCCCCACACAGATCAGAACCTCGGCCGCCACCGAGGCATGGAGGGTCTTAACCTGCGGGCGCTCACCGATCCGCTTCCACAAGGGCCGCATTACTTCTCGGGCACCTTCGTAATCCCCCCTGTCCCTCTTCTCTAATGCGGACTGACATTTCTGTAGTGCTCCTTCATTGGCCGTAAGGTGCGAGGTATGGTGCTTCGGTGAAGTTATCATCATGACAAAAAGGTTCTTCAACGTGAGTGGAAGAGAGCTTGCAATTGCGGCTCGGATACTAATTTGCCTCGCTTGCGCCTTGCAAGAAGTTTCTTAAGTTGTTTTAGTCTATTTGATGTAAGAATCCTTGCATCGTTAAACCAACAACAGGAGAAACATCCATGAAAAGATTGCTGATAATCACAGCTATGACGTTTGTTCTTTCGGTTTCCACCTTGGCTGGCGATATACCGTGTGGTGCTCCATCGCCAGCACCTCCGGGTCCGACGCAAACAACGAATGCGACATCGTCAGGCGAAATACCTTGTGGTTTCGCGGAGCAGATCTCAGAGGAAGCACTGTCCGGCTTGCTGGCCGTGTTTGGCTTGCTAGTTGTCTAGGTAGTGAGACTTGGTAAATTACTGGATTGGATAAAGCGCCAGCGTGACCTTAGCGACCCGTTATCCTTGTCAGTTACCTGGTCAGTATCTTTAATTAGTCCGCAACAACCTAAACATAAAACTGCCTCACCGCAGCAGGTGGTAGTGTGTGTCGACATCGACCGCGTCGACGCTAGGCTGCCCGGGCGAGGAATCAATAATGAGTCACCGAGAGGTAGCGAATGGAGTGAGCAGACTTGCGGCTGATTTAGCCAAGCGAATATTGGCTGGGCAAGACCGTCAATTGAAATTCCGGTAAAAGTGCTGCGCTGCGTGAGTTCCTTTTGTTCCCGGTCACTGCCGCAGACGAGGCTGCCTCATGGCGGCAGGGTGCCAATTGTCACGCCGACCGCGTGGCCCACGTCCACGCTTTCGCCCCCCAAAGGAACCTGATCCAATATGATATCCACGGGCTGGTTCTGATCCCAGCGTTTTGCCAGCACTCGCATCCGCAATATCTCCCTATTAACCGCCCGATCGTCCACTTGTCATTAAACTCGACTTGATTGTCAATAAGCACCTGCTTCAGGCAAATCTCCAGAATCTTACCGGAAAGAGCAAGGCAGGCAATGTAGCATTCCTGGGCAAAGCAGATTCGTAGCTCACTGATGCTAGCCAGCAAGTCATCTCGATAAATGTGATTGATTGTGATCTGCTCGCACTTAGCCAGAAGATCCGCCACCGTTGCGGAAGTCTCGCTCGGCGGACCGTCAAACAAACCATTGACCAGACGGACGACTAGATCTTCACTTGCCAGTTCGACAACGAGATTTGGACTAATTCGGTAAACAAAGCCCATCCCCTGCTCGCCAAAGGTTGGTTGCACATCCGCTACGATTCCGTGTCCGCCAAGCTTTTCAAGCGAGTTGGCGATAGTCGCATTGCCCAGCGCTTTGAGTGATGGATCACCATTAGCCTCGGTGTAGCCCTCGGGGTCAGCTCTTTGGGTGGCGAGAGCGTTTTGCACCAGAAGCATCGCGATTTCTTTTTCAGTCACGCCAGGACCAAGGTGTTGCGTCGAGGGCTGAATCCTAAATGCTAACCTCTGAATGGGCAAGGTCGTCCCTGTTCCATGGCCCAGACTTCTGTCGGCATGGGGCATCGAATCGATTTCTCAATGGTAATCCCGCCTCGGTCTCTTACTGGAATTCTTTGAGACTACCGGACCCTTTCATGCTAAGCTCTTGCGACACTCAACCGCGTGTCCCGATTGATCCAGCAGAGCGGATTTAGACGAAGAAACCTGGAAAACCACCTTCAGAATGCAATTGATCCTACACTGAAGAGAGTATGCCGGCAGCTCAACGAAGGTGAGCCGATCATATGGTTTCTGCTGCTAGAGAAGCGATGGTCCTACTCAGTGGCGGCGTTGATTCCACAGCGTGTGTGGCGTTTTATGTGAGCCAAGGCTTTTCGCTTTCTGCTTTGTTTGTAGATCATGGGCAACTCTCTTCACATTTGGAGAATGAGGCGGCAGCGGCCGTCTGTGAGCACTATCGTATACCCTTACAGATAACCGCGATTTCAGGCTTGAGACAGAGATCAGGCGCTTACATTCCAGGCCGAAACGCCTTTCTTCTCTACACCGCACTACTAGCTTTTAGAAGTGACACGGGAATAATTGGCATCGGCATTCATTCTGGAACCACGTACCAGGATTGCTCTGAACATTTTGTGAAAGAAATGCAGTCCTCATTTGATCTATATGCGGATGGTCGTATTTCTATCGGTGCCCCTTTTTTGCGTTGGAATAAGCTTGAAGTTTGGCACTATTCTCAAAACGCCGGAGTCCCACTTCATTTGACATATAGTTGCGAGCTTGGCCGGAAGCAGCCATGCGGCGCATGCTTGTCTTGTAAAGACACGGAGGCCTTGCATGCGCGCTAGGAAGAGCGCTATCAGACATCCCTCAGGCGTGACGTTACAAACGCCTCTGCTGGTTCCGTCTTTTTCCAGCAAGGGCTTTCAATTCAACAAGGACGGTGACTCAGAGATTACAATCGCCCTCGGCATAACTTCGGAAGTACTCTACGAGTCGATGTTAATAAGCGCCTATGATCTCTTTCATGGCCACATACAAAAACCAACTGATCTTAAGGGTTTGCCCAACGTCGTCTTTCTTGATAGCGGAGGATACGAAACATCGGATGAACATGAGCTCTCCTCTGTCTTTAGACATTTGGTTCCCGTAAAGGAATGGGATGAGTCCAAACTTAAGATCCTGCTGGATTCTTGGCCGCCACACGTTCCCGCTGTTTTCGTCAACTTTGATCATGGATCGGTCAGAAAGCCTCTGAAGGTGCAAATCGCGAGCGCATGGAAGCTCTTAAAAAAATATCCGGATCAACTCCACGATATTATTCTGAAGCCCGAAACCAAGAATCAAGCTTACATACAGCTGCCATCTGTTCTTAGTCTTGCCGGCGAGCTTGGCAAGTTTCATATTATTGGCTTTACGGAAAAGGAACTCGGCAGCTCCATTCTAGCGCGAATGGAAATGATTGCTAGAATCCGCTATGCATTGGACGAAGCCAATGTATCGGCGCCTATTCACGTTTTTGGTAGCTTGGATCCAATTTCGTCGTGTCTCTATTTTCTCGCTGGAGCGGAGATCTTTGATGGACTGACGTGGTTGAGGTACTCCTATCTTAACGGGATGACGGTATACGTGCAGAATTTTGGTGCTGTAGAACTCGACGACGTAAATGAAAGAGATAAGACTGTACGGGATGCGGGGCTAGTCCATAACTTGGTTCAGTTGCGGAAACTTCAAAATGAGATGAATGCTTTCCTGCTGGAGCAAGATTTTAATGTATTCACGCATCATTCAGCGCTCTTGAAGAAAGCGTATGATTCACTGTCGGCAAAGATGGGAGGGCGAAAATAATGTCAGGTGGCGGAGGGCACTCCTTTTCAGGAAAGATCGATGCAGCACAGTTGTTCCGAAAACTGCGAAGCTCTGAAAGTGAAACCAGCGTTCAAGAGTTTGAGGTACAAGTTGCAGACATGCTCGGTTCGCTTTTGTCTCAGTACAACAAGCGTGACACAGAAAAGATCGACGGTTATCTAAGTAAGATAAGGGAAGTAATAAGTGACGATATTGAAGGAACCGTAGATTTGCTCTTCGGAGGATCAGTCTCAAAACACACCTACATTGATGGATTGAGCGACATCGATGCACTCGTATTACTTAACAAGTCAGAGCTTAAGGATAAGTCGCCGCAAGAAGTTAAGAGATATTTTTTTGAGAAGCTTAAAGAGGATTTACCGCACAACAAAATAAAGGAAGGCAACCTAGCCGTTACTGTCGATTTCGGCGACGCTGAGATTCAATTACTCCCGGCCATTAGAACCAAAAGCGGAGTGAAGATAGCGGACGCCGAAGGGACTGAATGGTCGCATATTAGACCACGCAAATTCTCCGAGGTTCTGACTAAGGTAAACCGCGACCAAGGTGGTAAGGTCGTGCCGAGCATTAAGCTTGCTAAAGCGATTATCTCTGACCTGCCAGAACATCGTCAGCTAACTGGCTATCACATTGAGTCTTTAGCGGTGGAGGTTTTCAAGCAGTATACTGGTCCAAAGAAACCTCAAGAGATGCTCACGTACTTCTTTCGCCAGGCTCCCAAATACGTTTTGGAACCCCTCTCAGACAGAACTGGTCAGTCTCTACACGTTGATGAGTATTTGGGAGAGAAGTACAGCTTGAAGAGAAAGGTCGTTGCTGACTCCTTAGGGCGCGTCGGACGTCGTCTCCAGAGCGCCAACGAGGCAATGTTGGCTGAAGAGTGGAAGAACATCCTTGGCGAGGAGTGACCGTAAGAGAATGACTGAAGCCGGAAAACTTCTTTCTTCGCTGGAAGAATTGGGATCCGCCTACATGACCGCCAAGAAGGCAATACTCGAAGCTGGTTATGCCTTTGAGATTGATTGGCAGGACGGATTAGTTTTCGATCGTATCACCGAAAGCGACTTTCTGCGCGAGGCTGCTTGGGTAGTTCTTTCGAGCGGAATGTCTGAGTTCATTATCAGACGAAAGTTTCCGCAGATTTCCGCAGCATTTCTCGACTGGAAATCCGCCGGTCAAATTGCAGAGTCTGGGTCGGAATGCAGTGAAGCTGCTCTGCGCCATTTCAAGCACTCAAAAAAGATTGAGTCAATACTGAACATCGCCGTACACGTGCATGAAAAAGGCTTCGAAGTTGTCTGTGAGTGCATCAAGCAGGACGGCATCGGCTATCTTTCTCAGTTTCCTTATATGGGCCCGGCAACATCGCGACATTTAGCTAAGAACATTGGCCTTCAAGTAGCGAAACCTGACCGGCATCTTAATAGAATCAGTGAAAGAGTAGGGTATTGCACACCAGAAGAGATGTGCGTAGATATCGCTAGAATCGTTGGCGATAAGATTCCGGTAGTTGACCTTGTTTTATGGCGTTACGCCACACTTGAGAAAGATTATCTTCAGCTATTTCCAACTTTATTCCTCTCCGAATAATCCAACTGATCCGCCGTTCTAGTGCGCGAGAGACGGCAGAAGCACATTGACCAGGCGTCTTCAGATTTGCTTCGTAACGGATACAGCCTTGAGCATCAACTCGAACATTTCGGCCTGCTCTTTGGCATCGTCGAGGGCGTTGTGTGTGTGATGGGAGGGTCCCTTGAATGTCGCGGAGATGTGGCTTGACCGAGTATCTTCCCAAGAGCATCCACACATCCCCATGTAAAACGACTTGATGTCTATTCCGCCGATTCCGAAAGGATTCTCGCCAAGGTAAGTATGAAAGTACCAATTGATGAATGACCAATCGAACGCTGCATTAAAGCCGACAAAAACGGGAGACACATCGTAGCTCACCGTAGCCAGCCAGTTACGGAAAGACTTCATGGCGCTTTCCGGGGTTTGTCCTGAGAGAGCTAATTCCTCCATAGATTTTCCGGCCACTTCGATCGCTTCGGGAACATAAGCGTCGTTGATTGGTTGAATTTCTGCGTAGAACGCTTCACCAGTATTGCCAACTACACACGCCCCAATTGACAACAAGCTATAGGCGCCAGGTATCGGACCTGAAGATTCAACGTCTACTGATATGTAAGTCTCTTTCAACCTACCCTCCTACCGCAATAAGGCTCAACCAACAAGCGGTCGTCGATCTATATACTTTTGCCAAAACTCCCTCAACGCTTTCCTGCGCTCGGCGTTGTCCATCCCGTGCTTCCAGAAGAAGCACGGAATATCATGAGAATCGAACGGCAAAATCGTTCCTTCTTCTGCCGTCATTATGACCTTGATGCTTCGTCCGAGCGCATAGCCAAGCTCAATAAAACAGCTCGGCCTTTCACTCGTGAGGTCTATAACAGCGAGGGAGGCAAAGTGCAAATTCTCAAAGATAGCGACGTTGAGGAATGGCTCTTTCGTGGGGTCACTCCCAATCTCCAGGTGCTTGAATCCGGCTTCTTCGACTACGCAGTCAACGACATTTCTAAAGAAGTCTTCCACGCGTGAAAACGCAGTCACCTTAGAGTTTAGCAATCTCACGTAAAACGCCGTCGGCGCACAAAGAATCTTCAAGAGATCGATCACCCTGCTCGCGACAGTGTTTACATCCTCGGATCCGCCTCGCGTCGATAGCGCGGCGTATCGGGCGCCGGCGGTCCCAGCGAATGCCGACTGCAATGAAAAGAATCTGGAAGGCTCGTTGCGAGCTTCGGCTGAGAGTCGCATAGATCCACCCGTGCCGTCCTCACGGCTTGCCCCGAGTGAGAGGTCAATCGGAATGACGGGATATCTCCGGTCCATGTAGAGACGTGCGGAATGTTCAACGCCGGTTCCACCTCCGAGCATTACTAGAATGTCGCCTACCTGCGCCTGACGATCTCGGATCATCGTCGCTGATCGAGCACCGGGCTGTACGTATTCGACGTTGACGAAACCGCCGTCGAGCAGGTCATGCCATAACGAAAGCCGTTCGTTCGGTATTTCCGAAACAGCCTTTTCAGAAGTAACTACCTGGATTGGTGGCCCAGAAACATCGGACCACGTGCAACCTGCACTGTGAAAGCAGTCCGCTGCTGTTTCTAAGGCTGTCCAGTCGAAGATCAAACTTGGGCCGTCAGCAAGAGTGTTCGATGGACGCGGTTCCTTTCCGACATTTAGCACTAGGCCGCCGCCCTCGCGCAAAATCTCTCTGGTGATCACTGAGACGAACTCGTGTGCATATTTCACTAGCTGCGGGTCGGTGGATTGGCTTGCGCTCCCTGATATCTGTACACGTCTGCCTTGCAGCCCCGAATGTCTTGGAGGTGTAACCATATCGCTAAGTTAGAGCTTATTCGCTTCGCAATTCTTTTACCAGCCGGTTCTTCTCTCGTGATTTCGCGGCCTTCGCTTGTCACAGTAATAAGCCTCCTTATTTCTTGAAAAGCATGTTTCGAAGAAGTGCAGTTAGAATCGGACGGTCATCCGATAATCGGGCATTACGTAATCGGCGCGCTTGCTATGAGGAAATCAATGTCCTGTGAAGTTGCGCCTACTTACGTAATGACGATTATCGTACGCCCGCTTACAGGTTCTCCCCCTTGCGCCTCGCTTCGCTCGCCCGCTCGCGCAACTCGCAGTGCTCACTTGCGAACGCCCCCGCTGGGGGCTGGCGCTCTCTTCCGAAAGATAGTGAACTCATGATCATTACTTCTTGGGCAACGGGAATAGATACAACCTTTGAACACAAGAATAGTTTTTCCATGCGTTTCAGTGCTCGGGTCTACGTGCAAGTAGCCTTCGCTGCGGAGGCCGTCAAGGGTCTTCGCTACGCTCCGATGAACTCCGCGAACTATAAAATAGTTCGCTTCGCCCTTGACTGCCTTCCTCGCTGCGGCTCACTGGTATATAGAGCTGCTTACGCAGCTCAGAAACCGGGAGGTTTCTGATTGCCACACCTTAGCTGCTCACGAATGTTCGGCACGCAGACCTCGGACCTTTTCTATTTCGGGGCGCCAGCAGAAACGTTTCCAGATAGTTAAACCGTGTGGCGCGCAGACTCTTGTAGCCAAGCTTTGTGAGGATCGCACCGCGGCGCTTTGATCTTTGCGCAAAAATAGCGGCGGCCGTACCGCGGAGGTCGCGAGGGTTGACCGTCCCCTTCAGTACGCGGAGAGAAGCACTGTGCACAAGCCGTCTGATGTAACGGACGCTGACCGGTCGGTTGTGACGTGTTACTTGGAATTGTCCGGTGAATAGATATTCAGAACCCGGGATACTTCCTCGCTTCTCAAAATACCGGTCCAAGAGCGGCGTAAGCCAGCTCGCTGCCTTGTCCGGAAACTTAAGTATTGGCCCCTGACGTCTGGGCGAGAGTCGTCCTCGGCTCCATGCGCGAACAGGCAAGAGCAAATGCTTGAGGTTTTTTGCACGGTTGAGTCCGGAAACGGGTGCCGAGTCGATAGTCACTAATGACGGAATCTTTGCGTTGCATAACTCTGTCACAGTAAGAAGGTGAAAAATAATTAAATACAAAACCAAAGCTTCTTCAGGGTCAGCATCAGGCGAAACGATATAACTGCACAGGCTTTCGACAACGTCGTCATCGTACCGCCTAATGCAATCTGCTATCTCAGTCATCTCCCCTTGTTGGTTCGTAACAGTGAACGTGCCCTTGTACGAGCCGGTATGACCTTCCAATGGATTCTCCAGCACTATGTCGTGAAGTTGAGCCCAGTTGAAGAAAACACGAAGATTCATGGCCATGCGCGTGACCGATGCACGCGCAAGCCGTCTAACCCTAATGTTAGAATTGATCGCGTTGCATTCCTTGTTACTGCAAGTTTCACTTGTCTTACCGAAATCTAAGTGGGTTCGCTTTCGGCAGGTTTTGCATTCGTGTTGCCAGAATAAATTCTCTTTGTAGTCTGCTATCGTGCCTTGGTCGATGTCGGAGAGTGAGCAAATGTTGCGATCTACACACCAGTTAAGGAATATGACAACGGCCTTAACAGTCTCCAGTATGGCTTCAGTGGTGTTGGCCAGAGGTGACGATTCAAGCGGACGAAGGTCCAACTTTGGATTTATCATCCCCTGCGATGCCCACTTTTCGAAATCCGAAACGTGCACTCGGAATATCTCGGGCGCTGACCGCAGATATTGAGCCAGTCGGCGCTCCCATAAG
Source organism: Pyrinomonadaceae bacterium (assembly GCA_035526805.1). Taxonomy (GTDB): domain Bacteria; phylum Acidobacteriota; class Blastocatellia; order Pyrinomonadales; family Pyrinomonadaceae; genus PSRF01. Next base: position 3,224 of record DATLBQ010000452.1, on the reverse strand, counting down.
TACGAGTTCCAATTCGGCAGCAAGCCCTGTTCTGCAAAAAGGTTCCCTAGCTCTAACAAGCCCGAGCGAATCGCCTTGGATCTCAGTCGACCACGTTTGCTGAATTTCGGCAAAGCTTCCTGAATCGCATGCCAGGTTAAGCTCTCCGGAAGTTCGTAAACTCTCAGGTACTCCCCGATTGCACGACAACGCCTTTGGTCTTTGGTCCGAATTGTTGTTATGGCAGTGTCGGAGTTCGTTAATCTGAACTTCGCAGTTAAGGCCTGGAAATAGCGTTCGTTCTGTGGAAATGGCGAGGTGTAGTTGTTGACGTACTTTATTAATAGAGTTGGAGCCAGGCGTTCCTCCTGGTGATACTTGCAGAGCAGCCATTTCTTACTTCTGATTTGCTTAGCACATCCGCCGGCGGTGCACTTCACTTCACCGTTCCTTCGCTTAGCGTTGCACGTCCGACAAATCATTTCTGTCTTCTTGTCGGCGGGCTTCGTGGCACTACATATGTCGCATACGATTTTCCGAGGCAGAGTTTTTACCCAAATCCGATGGAGCGCTTTGCGGTGACAGTTGCGACAGTGGACGGGATCGCTGACAAAAGGGTAATCGGCAATACCGCATCCTTGGCATATGATCTTTGCGTTAGATATTCTTTGAGCGCATCGGCGACAATTGGTTGAATCTGGTTGTAGCCTGAAAACCCGAATGCCGCACTCACTGCATCTCAGTTTGCTAAACTTGCGGAGCTTGCTCACACAACTATCGCATACGTCAAACCAATGCTTGGTCCTTCGCGGTAACTCACACTCTTCACAGATAATTGAGCGCCTAATTGTTTTCACTTCTACTCGCCTCCATTAATCATCCGAGCTGTCACTTCCATCCAAACACCTGCTGACTTTCATCACACCGGTTCAGGATTATGAAAACTTTCGCGCATCCGGATAGAATGCGGCAAAATCCACTCTTCCGATACCCGCAGATGAGCCGGACTTCTGAGAATGTTTACCACCTGCACCGGATGCTAGTTGGCCCAACTCAGCTTTCAGAGAACCCGGTCTTTCCCGTCGCCTACGTATCTGTTGCGGTTTCTGAGCGTCTATTGGCACGACTTCGAAGAAATCGCTGAGCCGAAAGTAAAAGGCGTCACAGAACGCCTCGATCGTTTCGATGCGAACCATTTTCGGTTCGCCATTAAGTAGATCACAGACCGCTTGTACGGAGAGGTGGTAGCCGGTCCGCTCCCGGATGATTCTGCTAATTTCCGATGCGCGCGTTATGCCACGTTCCTTCAACCGTCCACGCAAGTTCCAAATCACGGGCATTAGTTCTTCCCCCATTTCTCAATAGAGGGATCGATAAAAATGTCGATTAGGTCACCCTGTTCGTCTTCAACATCCGTGTCAGTAGCAAGAATGTAAGGAGCCGCTGAGCTGGGATACGTATGACCGAGATTCCTAAGTAACTGGCGATACGCTAACGGGTTCTTATCGAGGCCATTTGTCGCAAAGGTGCGCCGCAAATCATGAGGTCTAAGCTCTTCCGGTATGGGCACACCCGAGTTTCGAGCCAGCTCGACAATTGTTCTAAAATTACTACAGAATTTTTGTCTAGTAAGTCGGCGGCCGTCTTCGTCAAGAAAAAGATACCCAGCAGCAGATCGCGGAAACATCGGTTTGAAGACCTTCTCAAAAACGCGCACGACCTCGGTCGACAACGCTGTCAGGGGGACCGAGCGAATGCGCTTGCCGCTAAACGGCTTTGCTTTGCCGAAGAGACGAACTCGGCCCGTCTTCCAATCCAGATCGCAGCTTTTACTTCCCCAGCGTATTCCCATCAGTTCACTTACGCGCGCGCCAATTTCGGCTTGCAGAACGATAGCCGTGTAATCCTGGGCGCCCAGATGAGGCAGAGAATGGTTCGGCAGGTAGTCGGTTCGGATGAACTCGTAAAAGTCATCACGCAATCCTGCGGATAGCGCGTAGCGAGGGTTGGCGGGCCTGTCTTGCGCATGCACTGGTAAATCGTACTTAGTAAACGTCAACGCTATCGGCCCATATTTCTCCATGATGGTGAGTTCGCTGCTGCCCGGAATATTAGGTTTTGCAAGAACGTAGTCGTAAAAGGACCGTAGCTCCTGCATATACTTGCGCCTTGATCCGTGCGCCAGGTCGTCCTCTATCAGCAACGCTATCAGTGAGCCTAAACGAGACGATCCGAGCAGCGGGTCCATGAATTCCCAAAAAAGTATTTGCCGGTGTCCAAGAGGGTGATTCGGATCGTCGATCCGAAGACGCTCAAACAGGCGATTCAGCACTGCTCTCGACGACGCCACCGTTGTCTCATAGCTGCACCCGCGGAATAGACAATTCTGCAGATACTCCGCAATCTTCCGGTTGTGATCTTGAAGTCGTTCTTCCCATGGGATGTTCCTTGGTTGTTGCATGTCGGGAGGTATCGAGTTTGAGAGTTCCATATATTTAGCCTTTCATGTTTTTCGTTGCGGTTGATCAACCGGCTCTTGATTTTTCAAGCGTTGCTTGAATTTCCAGCCACTACTCTGTCATGCCTATCTTCTTGGTTTAGAAGAGTTCCGGCGAAACTTAATGGAAACTCGCCGGTCGATGTTTCCAGTCGAATGATCGCAATGCAGGTTGTCGTCGAAAGAGTTCCTTTTGATTTCATTTGAGTAGCTTTGTTCCTTTGAGGTCCGTGTGCGGCGTTTCCTAATTCGAATTGAGCGCCGTAGCGACCAGTTCGGCTTGTGCGCTGCTACAAGGAGTGTGCCACCCAGCCACTGGTGGTCCATTGTCGAGAGTTGACTTGGTCCGTAACGTTAAGAGATGACTCGGATTAAAATATTTTAGGTGGACTGTATCGAGCGCGCTCGCGATGGCTGCTAGGTGTGAAAAAGCGAAAGTTTTCTTTCCACGTGTAAAGGAAACTTTCGGTATTGAGGCTCCGAAACAGAGTTCCGGCTCTAAAATTTTCCAAAAACCTTCGTCAGTGATTTCGGTCCGCAAAGTTAGCTGGAAGGATATTTTGGTTACTACGCAACCATTCGATCGAATTCCCTAACTGCAACGTGAGGGAGTCTCATCACCCGACGGTCTCATTCACCATTGGGTACTCGATACATGAGGGCGACAGAGTAGGCGCGGGGGTGCAGAAGTTCAGGCAAAAATGTCTTGAAGGTCCTCGACGGGGCGATACGGTCTTGCCGATCACTT
>DATLBQ010000451.1:0-9293 GCA_035526805.1 Pyrinomonadaceae bacterium | reverse complement strand
CGCAGCGTCAATTCCATCTCATAGCCTGCGTCTCGCAGTCGTTCAATCGCCTCGGCTACCTTCGGCGAATTTTCCACCGACTCGTTAATCGCCGTGCCAATTTCTCGAACGATCTCTTTTGCCTCGTCGTCTATTTCCAATCCAACGCCTCAGTTCCGAAGGACTATGAATTAATCGGGGGGTGACACTAACAGGTTATCCGAATCTCTCCACATGCTACGCGAGCCGCGAGCGGAGGGTCAACCATCAAGTTTTCGCCGTTTGCCGCTGGTCCCCCGCAAGCAAAACAGCTTGAAATCGCTTGCGGCGTCCATTACTCTAAGCCTTCCCCTTATACATCTTGGTTCGTCCTTATCGGGAACGTTGTAGCAAGACATCTTCTATATTCTCGGCCCGGGCGAGCAGCCTTATGCACAAAACAATTGGAATACTAACCGGTGGCGGTGACGCACCGGGCCTGAACGCCGTGATTCGCGCAGTTGTTACTACGGCAACCGGGCAATACGGGCTTAAGGTAATAGGCATCGAAGATGGTTTCGAAGGGCTGTTGGGTGAGACGCAAACGCGAATGCTCACTGCCGCCGACGTCCGCGGATTATTACCGCGCGGCGGGACAATTCTAGGTACACGGAATCGCGGAAGATTTGTGGAGCGCAATGCAGCAGGCGTCACCTCAAAACCGCATGCGGTCTATGAGGAGGCAGTCGCAAATTTGGAGCGTCTGGAGATCGATGCGTTGGTCGTGCTCGGCGGCGAAGGAACTCTGGCCATCGCGGCAGAGTTTAATCGGCTCGGCGTTCCCGTAGTGGGTGTACCTAAAACGATAGACAACGATCTGGCCTGCACGGAACTAACCTTCGGGTTTATTACCGCGCTGGACATCGCCACAGATGCACTCGACCGCCTGCACACCACCGCTGAATCGCATGAGCGAGTGATGATCCTGGAAGTGATGGGCCGAAACACGGGCTGGATCGCGCTTCATTCCGGCATCGCGGGCGGAGCGGACGTTATTCTGATTCCGGAAATCCCTTTCACGATGCAGTCCGTAGCAGACAGAATACGCGAACGCGACGCCGCGGGGTCCAACTTCAGCATCGTCGTTATTGCTGAAGGAGCGCTGGAGACCGGGCACGATCTCATTTATCAGGACCAGGGCGATCCGCAACACGCGCCGCGGCTGGGCGGGATCGGAGCTTACTGTCAACGAGAACTGGAATCGCTAACGGGTAAGGAAACACGTTGCGTCGTGCTTGGGCACTTGCAAAGAGGTGGGCGGCCAAATGCTTTCGATCGTATGTTGGCAACGAATTACGGATCGTGCGCGGTGCGCGCGGTGGTGGAAGGAAAGCGGGGAGTGATGGTCGCGCTGCAGGCGGGTGATGTGATCACCGTCCCCATCTGCGAGGCAATTGCCAATGTCAAGACGGTGCCGGCAAACGGCCAGCTGGTGCGGACAGCGAGAGACACGGGAATTTCGTTTGGCGCGCCCGATGAGGCGCTGTACCACGGCAACCATGTATAGTTGCCCATTGCAGCTTATGTTGGCGGTCTTCTCTCCGGCCTGACTGGAGATGAGCGAGCAGCGGTCAACCGATAGATGAGAGAAAAGGTGTGCAGTGTCAGCTGATATTAAAATCAAATTACAGTCGGAACTGGACGAACTGGAGTCCGAGCTGAGGGTTCACCTGCCCAAGGAGATTAAGCGCGCGCTGGAGTTTGGCGACCTGCGCGAAAATTCGGAATATCGTGCCGCGCTCGACCGGCAGAATGTGGTAAAAGCGCGAATCGTTGAGCTGCGTCAAAGAATCAGTGAGATCGGCTCAATCGACCTTTCGAAAATCTCGCGTGATAAAGCAGGATACGGCTCCACGCTCCTTTTATACGATGGCGAGCGCGACGAAGAAGTAACCTATCGTCTGGTGACTCCGGAGGAGAGTGATCCGCAAGGGGGTTTGATCTCGACCACCTCGCCGGTGGGAAAGAGTTTGATGGGCAAGGAAGAAGGCGACGAAGTCGTGGTACGCACTCCGGCAGGCGCGCGCAACTTCGAGATTAGACGATTGGTTACGATTCACGATCAGGTTGAAGACAAGACATAAAGATCCACAGCGCCGTCTTCTCCCTTCCCCGCAAGTGGGGAGGACCAACGTACAGGGCTATCAACTAACTACAGTTTTCGGCATAATGCGTTAGAGGAGAATTCGAGCAAAGTGTTTGTGGATGGCATTGGCCGCGTGGCGCAAAGAATTATCGACGCGATGGTGCGTTGGCTCGCCTACGGTCATATTAATCCCAACCTGCTTACAGTGATTGGAGTCGCAATAAATGTCGGCTCCGGCTTGCTGTTCGGGTACGGCCAGTTTTTCTGGGCCGGAATTATCCTCATTGTTGCGAACCTTTTTGACATGCTCGACGGGCAGGTGGCTCGCCTGTCTGGAAGAGTCACGCGTTTTGGCGGCTTTCTTGACTCCAGTTTTGATCGTCTTTCAGACATGGTCGTTTTTGTCGGTTTGATGGTGTTCTACGCTCGCGACACCCAATTTCATTCCACCCTTAACGTTTTTCTCGCCGGTGCAGGACTAATGGGGTCAGTTATGGTAAGCTACGCGAGCGCCAGAGCCGAGAGCCTTATTCCCAAGTGTGACGTAGGTTTTTTGAGGCGACCCGAGCGCGTCGTTCTTTTTATCATCGGCGCTTTAAGTACTCATCCAGGTTCGTCAAACTTTTTCGCTAACCGTATGCCGGCGGTCCTCTGGGTCCTTGCGATTGGATCTTATTGGACCTTCGCTCATCGCATGTATCACACTTGGTATGAGTTAACTAAACTGCAGACGGAATCGAGCGAGCAAGAAACAAAGCCGGCTATTTCCGCATCTAACCCCGGGCCTGAACGCCGAACCGAACAGCCGTTGGCACACAAAGCCGGTTAGTTCAAAACGCGATACCAGTGCGCACTACTTTCAGCTATTTGAGGTCAAAAACAACGTGACGATATGCCCATGCTGCGGTCTTAAGTCTCCCAATTCCGGAGGGGCGTTTTTAAATGAAGCCTGTAATTCTTGTGGTGCCCATTCTGTAGGCGAAGCCCTGCCCCGTCCCGAACACGAACTCCGTTCCTATGGTCGCTCATTGCTTCTGGCTGTTATGGGCGTGCTGACGGTGCTCGTGTTTGCGATCGACACAATCGTTGCTCTGGTTGCTCAGAAACCTTTCTCCCTGGGCTTTTGGTCATGGATTGGTGCAGCCGAGACTGCCGCCTGGCATTTGAAATGGGTGATGTTCCCATTCACGCTTCTCATTGCGTTTGGCGGTCGAAAAATGTATCGCTCGATTCGAGAAGCTCCCGATAATTTCTGCGGGTTGCGCTACGCGCGAAACGGCTACTTTGCTTCAGCGGCAGTGCCTCTGTTAGTTCTGGTATTGATTGGTGTCACCGTACCGGCCCGTTTACGCCATCGGGGATGGGGCATCGAAGCGGCTAATAACGTTCAGGCTCATGCCAGTGCACGATTGCTACTCCAGTATCGGAACACATTTAACAAGTACCCAGCCGACAAGAAAGACCTGGTTAATCTCCCCGATCCGGATGGCTCCATAGCCGCCCTGCTAAAAGAAATCGAAACTTCAGAATATGAACCACGTGCCGAGGTGGCCGCAGTATCCAAACAGAATCCTCGGCGACTCCGTGGCGCAGTGATCCGCAATGCATCACTCAGCACTGCGGCTGATGAGGCTTTGAGTGAAGGACTGTCGGTTACAAACTATGAGCTCCGCTTTCCTGGTGTCGACAAAGTCATGAATACGGAAGACGATTTGATCGTCCGCGATGGCGTGGTCAGCAAAGTGTCAGATGCGCCGCATCGTCCAGTTAGCAACAGTTCCACGGCGCGACCACGCCAGCCCTAAGCATCTAAATAGCAAGTCAGTTTCAAACCACGCCCTGTATACTCTGCAGGGCGTTCTTGCTTCTGGAATCCTTTGAAGACGCAACGAGTCGTACACTTCGCCGATAATTGACGGCTAATCGCGATTAATGTTTAGAAAAATTCTGATTGCCAATCGCGGCGAGATTGCAGTGCGCATAATTCGCGCGTGCCGCGACCTTGGGATTTCGCCGGTGGCCGTCTATTCCGAAGCCGATGCACGATCAGTTCATGTCGCCCTGTGTGATGAAGCAATCTGCATCGGTCCGCCTCCTTCCATCGAAAGCTATTTGCAAATCTCCGCCATCATTGAGGCCGCAAAGGCCACTAACTCGGAAGCGGTCCATCCGGGCTACGGCTTCCTTGCCGAAAACGCTGATTTCGCCAAGGCTGTAACCGAAGCGGGCCTGACATTCATTGGTCCAAACCCCGAAGCGATGAGGATCATGGGCTCGAAGACCAGCGCCAGGCGCGCCGCCGTTGAAGCAGGCGTGCCGATAGTTCCTGGCACCGTCGCTCCCCTGGATTCTTTCGCAGACGCGAGCTCGGCGGCTGAAGAGTTTGGCTATCCCGTCATGCTAAAAGCTTCGGCAGGAGGCGGAGGCAAGGGCATGCGGCTGGTCGCGTCGTCTGAAGAACTGCGCTCTGCTTTTGACAGCGCCAAATCGGAAGCGGACTCAGCTTTTGGCGACTCCGCAATTTATCTCGAAAAGGCCATCGCACGGCCACGTCACATTGAGATACAAGTGTTCGCCGACAGCCATGGCAATGTGGTGCATCTCGGCGAACGCGAATGCTCCATTCAGCGACGGCATCAAAAAGTGATTGAAGAATGTCCTTCACCCATAAACGATGCACAGCTGCGTGAAGCCATGGGCGCCGCTGCAGTCATGTTGACCCGAGCCGTGAACTACCTCGGCGCAGGTACGGTAGAGTTTCTGGTGGCCGATGAAACTCGCCAATTCTATTTTTTGGAAATGAATACGCGTCTGCAGGTTGAGCACCCGGTTACTGAACTGGTAACTGGAATCGATCTGGTGCGCGAACAAATTACAGTGGCAACCGGCTTGCCGCTCTCTTTCTCACAAGCCGATGTCAAGTGGCAAGGACACGCGATTGAGTGTCGTGTCTACGCCGAAGATCCGCAAAATAACTTCTTTCCTTCGCCCGGCACCATTAGCTATTTACAAGCTCCATCTGGGCCAGGAATACGCGACGACAGCGGCGTGGAACTAAACTCAGAAGTTTCGATCTATTACGACCCGCTCATTTCAAAACTTGCGGCTTGGGGGCGCACCAGAGACGAAAGCATTGATCGCCTGCGGCGCGCGCTCGACGAATATGAAGTTGGCGGTATCAAGACGACGCTGCCGTTCTTTCGTGAAATTGTCAGGGACGAAGAATTCAAGTTGGGCAAACTGGATACGGGCTTCATCGCTCGTTTTAACAAACGTCGCGAGATTGCAGTTAAATCTGAACCGTCTCAGCAAAATCAAGAACAGCGAGACATGGCTGTTATCGCGGCCGCACTGCATTATGCCGCGTTGCGCAATGAAGCCTCAGCCCGACCGCAGTCGGCGAACGATCGCGATCGCGAGAATCGCTGGAAGATGTCAGGCCGAACGGCAATCGGCCGCGGATTCGCGCGGATAAATGCGGATCAGAATAAGAAGAAAGGCAGCTGAGGGTTGTTTGTTCGGCGTAGAACACAACAGCGTCAAGCTGCTGCTGGGATCGCGGGCGTCTCGCCCGCATCCAGCAGCGGGTTCACTCGACGAGGGCAAAACTGATCACCGGGACTATGTGGCATTCCACGCGAGCGGGCGAGACGCACGCGGTCCCAGTAGCAGGTTGTACATGAAGCTAAAAGCTCAATTGTCAGGAACGGAGCATGAGGTCTCGCTTAGTCTCGCAGGCAAGTATGCTGCGGTTGAAATTGACGGGCGACACTACGACGTCGAACTGCGCGAGAGAGTGCGCGGAGAGTACGTCTTAATAAACGAAACCAACGTTTATAAGTGCAGAGTCGATCAGAGACGCAACCCGACGGCGCGCGGTGAATCCTTTCGAGTAGTGCTGCGCGGGACGACCCACGATGTCGCGATTGTCGACCCCAAGCGTTTGCGGAGTGGAGAGAGTTTCGCCGCGCACGAGACCGGCGCGGCTGAGATTGTTTCGCCAATGCCCGGCAAAATCGTCCGCGTACTAGTAGCAGCAGGCGCGAAGGTTGAGGCGGGCGCCGGCGTTATCGTGGTTGAAGCAATGAAGATGCAAAACGAAATGAAAGCGCCGAAAGCGGGGGTTGTTATTTCAATCAATGCCATAGAAGGCGCAACCGTTAACGCCGGCGACGTGCTGGCGGTGATCGAATAGAATGATGAACGCTGAATGATGAACGCTGAATCCGAACCAGAGTACGGGAAACATGTTGACAACAAACTCTGACTCATCATTCATCACTCCGCGTTCATCGTTGCGCGTCCTCCTTTGGGACATCGACGGTACGCTCATTCATTCCCGACGCCGCGGCGCTTTCAAGGATTACACCATCCCGATGCTCGAAGAAGTCTTTGGCACCGCGGGACGTTTGCCGGAAATGATCGTTTCCGGCATGACTGATTTACAAATCGTTGGCGAGGCGCTCAAACATGAAGGCTTCACGCACGCCGACATCTTTGAGCGCATCGATCATCTCCGCGAAAGTTACATGGAGGCAATGCGCAAAGCCACGGGAAACGGCGATCAATTTTTTGAACTGTTACCAGGTGTACGTGAAACACTCGAAGCCGTGTCCGCTCATCCGCGTTATCGTTCGGCGCTGCTTACGGGCAACATCGAACCTGCGGCTTACTTAAAGATGGAGCTCGTTGGTCTCTCCGAATTTTTTGACTTGCCGGGCGCCTTTGGCGACGAGTCTCACGATCGCCGCGTTCTCCCAGCCCTGGCCGCTGATCGCATTCGCAAACACCTGCAACTCGATCTCGCGCCCCAACAATTCATCGTCATTGGCGACACGCCCAATGACATCGAGTGCGCCAAACACTTTGGCGCTCGTTCATTGGCAATAGGAACCGGTCGGCTGTATAGTGCGGAAGATCTCCTCGACTGTAGTCCGGATGCGCTGCTGCCAGACCTTTCGAATGTCGAATTGGTAATGCAAACCCTTGCCAGGTGTTAAGCGCACGTCTCAATTCAAGTGATTCACCAACCGGCGGCGGTGGCGGTAAATGTGAGAGCGACCCGCCCACTGGTGGTGGCGGCGGTTGCTGATCCTAAGCCTTCCTGTTTCTGGAAAATGATAGCGGAAAGCGACTTGCACGTTCTAGCCGGTTTGCGGCTTGGCCGCCGCAGCGTGCGTTAACGCTTCCCCTTTCTGGATACAGCCTAAGAGACTTTTAGAGTCGATTCGATCAGCCGGCGCATTTTCTTGGCAGCAGCATGTTGACCTTGATGGCGGCATGATAGGAAATGAGGCGGAAGTTAGGTAAGGATTCTCATTTCAAGCTGTCAGGAATATTTCCTTCCACGTGCGGATACAATCGAGAGTAATGCATGCCGGCGTGTCGTTTTCCGTAACGCGCGGGAATATCCTGAGTCCAATCACTGGGTAGCGTCAGTGAAAACAACAACAAACTCGCGAAGACGATTCTCTTCAGCCAGAGACGCCTCCAGTCTGTCGATGATTCGGAAACGGATAGAGTTTTCAAAACCTTGTAAGCTTTCGCGGCTCCTTTTCGCGAGAACCTGAAGAGTAGAAGCGCACCCAACGCCGCCATGAAGATATTGAAAGCCTGACCGGTGGCAATACCAAATAGATTGGTCGGGTACTCGCGAAAGAGGTCGACAAAGATTCTGAGAAATCCGTACCAGAAAATGAAATGTGCGGTCAGGATTCCTGGAGCAGGCTTAAATCTTCGCAGCAGTAACAGCAGTCCAAGAATGAAGAAATTCTTTGCGCCGTCGTAAAGCACCACCGGATGGCGAAAGCCCGGCGCATCCGGAAACTGGACAGCCCAGCAAATATTGGTGATGCTGCCGACAATTTGTCCGTCGATGAAGTTGCCGATGCGGCCCATGCCCATGAGATAGCTACCGGGAATGACCAGTTGGTCAGCAATCAGCAACAAGCTCTTTCCATGAAAACGGCAGAACAACCCGGTGGTCACAACAACCCCCAGCAGGACTCCGTGCGTACTCATCCCGCCCAGCCAGACAGCCGGGATTTGCCAGAGATGCGCCTGGTAATATGGCCACTCGTAAAAGAAGACTTCGATCAGACGACCGCCAACAAGAACACCAACCGCCAGATAAATGGTCAAACTATAAATGTCGTCGATCGTAAGCCCGAATTGCCTGCGTACTCTCTTGAACCAAAGAAAGATGGAGAGAAACCCCAGCGAATAACTGAGACCGTAAAACCACAAGTAAAAACCCGCAAACTCTCCGAACACTGGATCAATCCGATGGATGAAAGGTCCGTACATCGTTTGCAGGCCTGTCTCGCGGCTAGATGCGATGGAAGCCTTTGAGAATGTCGCGTCTGGCGAGGCGCAAAATAACCGGCCGACCGTGGGGACAGGTCGTAGGTGAAGAAGTTTTTAGCAGTCGATCAATTAGCCAACGCATTTTTTCCGGCGTCAGTGGCATGTTGACTTTAATCGCCGCGTGGCAGGCAAGCGAGGCAGCAATGTCGTCCCGCAAAGTTTCGCGCGCGGTTCCTTTTTTCTCCGCATCGACTGTTTCAAGAAGTTCGGCAAGCATGTTACGTGCCTCTCCAGCCGGCAAATCGGCAGGCGCGGCCTTTATGGCGACGGTGCGACCGGACAAACGCATTAGTTCAAATCCGTAACTCTCCAATTCTTCAGCGAGTACATCGAAAACAGCAGCCTGCGCCGGCGTCAGATCAAACGTCTCCGGAATCAGCAGCTGCTGTGACTCGGGAGCGCGGGCCGACTCCTGGGCGCGATACTTGTCAAACAACACACGCTCGTGAGCCACGTGCTGATCAATTAGCAACAAACCTTCGTTGTCGGTAGCGATAATGAAACTCTCATCGAGTTGGCCCAGCGGCCGAATATCGTGCGACAGCGATTCGATTGAAACTTCGCGTGTGAACTTGTCAGCGGAGTTGAGCGGCGGTAACGCAGACGCCACAGACGGGGTTTCTGTAAAAGTTGGAATATTTCCCAACGCTGCGGGCGGGACGCCCGCGGTCCCAGTATTCAGTTGAGCGTCAACATTCAGAGCGTGAATCTCTTGCGAAGGAGCTTGACCTACAAGGGAATCTCGCATTATCGCTTCCAGATCCCGCGCTGTGTCGGACTTAACCGTGACTGCTTCCAATCTGCCAACGAAATCCGGCTCTTC
>DATLBQ010000450.1:0-10655 GCA_035526805.1 Pyrinomonadaceae bacterium | reverse complement strand
CAGCGGACGAATGATTAATAGCCCAGCAGTTCACTGCTGGGCCGGACCACCGAAGAAACATGTAGTCCGTGAAACGGACGGCTGAAGTGATTTCTTTTGGATAACTCTTTTCAGTCGTCCGCTTGACGGACTTGGTCTCACATTCGCGTCTAACCCAGCGAGAAATCGCTGGGCTATTCCAAGTCGTCCGCTAACGCGGACTGGGCGCTCAGCACTTCTTGTTCAAGCCCGTGCATGACAGACTCGGTCCCTACCGCCTCCGGTATCTGCTTCGTCTATGGTTTCATTTAACGCCGACGACCATCGAGTCGGGTCCAACCAAATGCTCGACCCTTGTTTCGCGAAACCCGGCAGCAGTCATCCATTCGCGGCAATCTTTGCCCGTGTAGTCAAAGCCTCCGGGCGTCTCAATCAGCATGTTCAGGCTCATCAGGAGGCCAAAGGCATTGCGGCGACGTTCGTCGTCGATCAACGATTCGAACACAATCAAAGCGCCGCCTGACGGTAGCGCTCGATAGGCCTTGTCAAGCAGCATACGTTTCTCTTCCAAATTCCAATCGTGCAGGATGTGGCCCAGCGTTATGACGTCGGCCGACGGTAGTGGGTCGTGGAAAAAATCTCCGATCTGAAAGGTGAGGCGGTCCTGCAGTCCATGCGCCGCGACGTACTCATTGAATATGGGACCGACAACCGCCAAGTCAAAATTGATGCCGGTCAGATGAGGATTAGTTGAACAAATCTGGGCCAATAACCCGCCCTGGGCACCGCCAACATCGACAACGGTTTTGTATTCTCCCCAGGGAAACTTTTGGGCGATGGCCTGGGCGGCGCCCATACTCAATCCCGTCATGGCGCCTAAAAAAAGTCGCAACCTATCGGGATCCCCGTAAATACTTTCAAACAACCCGGCGCCGCCGCTTTTAATTTCATTTTGAGGTAGTCCAGTGCGCAGGCCTTCAGTCAACGAGCCCCAAAACGGATAAAGCCGTTCGTTAGCCATCTCCAGCATCCCGCCCAGATAGGACAGCTTGCGCCTGTCAAGAAATAGATCCGTGGTCGGCGTGTTGCGATAAACATCATCGTCCCTTTCCAGCATGCCCAGCGCTACCAACGCGTCAAAGAAATCACGAGCACTGCGCGGATGCAATTTCAAACGCTCGGTTAACTCCGCTGCTCCGAGCGGCACCACCGCGAGCTCAGTAAACACCCCGAGCTCAATCGCGCTCAGCAGCGTCTTCGATCCCCAGAAGCCCAAGCCAAGTTGCATAATACTTTCAGGGGTAATCGCCTGGTTATCGGAAGTCATCGCCATCTCTGTCGACATTTTGTATTAGTCTCCTTTTAATCATGACTAGATTAAAATCCCGCAAATCAGTCTGCGCACGTTTGTCGGAATAACTTTAAGACTGAGTGCTATCTCTGTGAAACCGCTTCATCGATTTCTTTAAGCGAAAGACTCACGCGAAGCGTTCCATACTTTAGCCCAGAGTAACTCCGTGGTGAAAACGGAAGTCACGCTCAACAGTCAAAGGGTTGGATATGATTTCGCATTCCACATAGCCCTTTATCGTACGACAGACCCGGTCGCTACGGCTCCCGGTTCTGACTTCGTCTGTTGGTACACGGTTTCATTTCTCTCCATCGAGCAATATGGATAACTTTTCAAGTACAAGTGCGGAGGTTATGGGCGGCGCACTTGGGTGTCGAAGCAAAACCTCTTGCATCGTGGGTCGACGAAGTCAGAACGGGAGCGTAGCGACCCGGTCTGTCGTGCGATATAGACTACTTGGATGAGACACGAATTCCGGAGTGACGAATTTCCATTGGCATATTTGATCACTTTTCGAGGCTATGGAACATGGCTGCGTGGCGATAAGCGTGGCTCAGTAGATCGTTTTCATAATCGCTTTGGGAGTGTGGTTGTTGGCAGTCTAGCCGAAGTCCCTGGACAGACCGCGGGAGCAAGAAATATTTATGGACGGAAGGCGACGTAATCAACGCCGTGGTTTACGTGGAGTACGATCAGGGAGAACAATTGGATTGACTGACGCAGAAATTTCGTGAGGGTGGATAGCGAACGGGTGGTCGTTCCACGGCACCGAGCTCAGTGCTACCCGACCTGGTAGCTATCGCTCCGCTTTCCGAATTCCTTTCCCGTGCCGAGCAACTTTTTCAAACGCACTACTTCCAATTCACAACGCGGCGCCTGGCAATCGCTGACCAGCGCTTCATACTCTTCCAATCGCCGGACCGCTTCTTCATGTTGTCCCGCAGCAAACAGCGCCTCGACGTGCAACGGTCCCAACCAGAGCCGGCTTACGCGCGAGGTTGCATCGCCAAGCAGTTCCAAAATCTCATCGCACAAGCGCAATGTTTCAGCGAAGTTACCATCTTTGAAATGAACATGGGCCAGACAGCGACGACCTTCAGCTCGCGAGTAGAGCAGTCCAAGTGTTTCGGCGCCGGCGAAATTCTCTCGGGCAATTTTGAAAGCTTCGTCGATTCGTCCCAGATCAGCGAGGACTATGGCGAGATTTCCTTTTAACAACAGCGTGAGGCGTCGCTCACCAATCGACTCGGCCAGCGCCATGCCCTCCCTCAACTCACGCTCCGCCGCCTTCAAGTCTCCGCAGAGCCAGTAGGAAAGTGAGGTCACTAGATAAGTCCACGCCTGACGTTCACGTGAACGCAGCCGCGCGGCTATTTCTCGTTCCCGTGAGGCATACTCCAGGGCCTTCTGCCAATCGCCCGCGTTCATCGAGTTCTCGCCCAGGAACTCATACCCCATTGCCTGCGCCAGCAGGACACCGTGCGTCTTGCCAAATTCCAATGCGCGCCAGGCCCACACGTTGCCATCCGTAAAACGGCCGAGGTGCTGATGACCGCCGGCGAGGAAGCCAAATGCGGTCGACATAGTCGCGGCGCCGAACGGAGTAATCTCTTTTTCAAGTGCCGGCTCAGCCAGTGCCACGGCCTGCTCGAGCAAGGCAATGGCTTCATGATGCCGCCCCGCCAGGTGATGAAATCGTCCTTCAATCGCGAGGGCATTTGCTGTCTCTAACGGGTTCGTTTCCGGATTTAGTACCCGCAGCGCTTCGTGAACGTAGTCGAGACCGCGCTGGTTGCCGGTGGTAACCAGTGAACTGGCCGCCTGGCACTGTATGCGCGCGCGTTCACGTGGGTCGTGAGCCAGAGCCAACGCGCGATCGAAGTGCTCGGTGGCTCGCAAGGTGTCGCCCGAGGCGAGCGCCGCGTTGCCGATCGCCTCTTCAAGCAGCATTTGTTCATCCTTCAACCCCAGCGACTCGGCGCATTCAAGCGCACGCCCATAAGCGGCTATGGCCTCGTCGTACGCGAAGATCTTTTCCGCTTCCACCGCTGCTTGTTTCGCGTAGGTTAGTCCGCGCTCATATTCGCCCGCATGAATGAAGTGATGCGCGAGAGTTTCGACTGCAACTGGCGCGCGTTCGCGATGGCGCTCGAGTCCTTCGGCAGTTCGCCGATGCAGTCGACGGCGGCGTATTGGATTCAACTCTTCATACAACACTTCGCGAATTTTGTCGTGAGTGAAGACAAAGGCGTCCTCACGATCGGCTGCCAGCAACTGTGCGGCGACTGCTTCGTCAAGCGCGTCGAGCAGCTTGTTTTCGTTTTGTCCTTCGGTCGCGGCGACCAGTTCCTCAATCGTAAACGTTTTACCGAGCACCGCGGCCGCGCGCAGAGTCTCGTTGCATTCCATGCTTACTCGATCCAGGCGATTTCCTATCGCCTCTTTCACACTTTGCGGAATCACGAGATCGACAAGCTCGCAACGTTGCCAGCGCCCGCTTTCGCGACGCACCGAACCCTGCTCGATTAGCGCTTTCATTACTTCTTCGACGAAGAAAGGATTGCCCTCGGTTTCACGATAAACCGCCTCCGAAAAATCCCCGGAGATTTTGTCGTCCAACAACGCCGCGATCTGCGCGCGCGTTTCGTCCGCACTGAAACGTTTCAACACGATGCGCGTGGTAAAGCGTTCGCGATTCCAATCGACCAGCGCTCTTGCCAGCGGATGAGCGCGATCGAGTTCCGTGTCGCGGTAAGAAGCAACTATCAGCACTCGTGCATCCCGCAGGTTCCGAATCAAGTGACCCAGCAGCCAAAGCGTGCCACTGTCGGCCCAGTGTAAATCGTCAAGATAGAAAAACAGGCTTTGTCGCCGGGCCAGTCTGGCAAACAGATCCGTGACCGCGTCGAAAAATAACAAGCGTTCTTCGTGCGCAGGCAACTCGTGCCGAGCGGGAAACGGCCCCGCGCGAGCTTCAATCTCCGGCGCCAGCTTCGCAATCTGTGGCGCGCTGTCGCCGAGTAACTCCTTTAGTTTCGCGTCATCTTTTTGCTCGCGTATCCAGCGGCGAAACGCTTCGACAAACGGCAGGTAAGGGGTCGCCGCTTCATACTCGTAACAGGCGCCGCTCAAAACTACCGCGCCGTCGAGGGTGGCCTGCACAATCACTTCGCGCGCCAGCCGCGTCTTGCCGGAGCCCGGCTCGCCGCTGAATAACAGACAGTGGCCGCGGCCCTCCTGCGCGCGCCGCCAAAGCTCGCGCGCTTCTCCAAGCTCTTCGGCGCGGCCCACCAGTCGTCCGCGCGATAGCGCATCGAGAATGGCGACCGCGCCGGCGCCCTCTTCTTCGAGCTCTTCCGCCACCGGGTCGATAGCTCCGCGCAGGGCGGTCGCAGCTTCTGCAGCAGTTGCGAAACGTTGCCCCGGATCTTTGGCTAGCAGTCGAAGTATTACTGTCTCGATAGCGCGTGGCAGATCCGGTCGCAGCACGCGCGGCGGCACCACGGGCGCGTGCAGGTGCTGCGAGATTGTGGCCAGTGGATTGTCGCCGAGAAAAGGGACGCGGCCGGTTGTCAGCTCATACAGCACGACACCAAGCGCATACAGATCGGCGCGTCCATCGACGGTTTGACCCAGCGCCTGCTCCGGCGCCATGTAGGCGGCAGTGCCGACGATTGTGCCGGCGTGTGAAATGCGCGAGCCGCGCGCCGGCAACGCCAGTCCGAGATCTGCAAGTTTTACAATCAAGCCTGACAATAAGACGTTTGCAGGTTTGAGATCGCGATGCACGATGTTGTTGCGGTGCGCATGTTCGAGTGCGGCGCAGATCTGAAGGGCGAATTCGATCAGCTGCGGCAGACCTATTGCCGGCATCTGGCCCAGGTTCGGACCCTCCACCAGTTCCATCACAAAGAACGGGAGCCCGTAGTCCTCGCCGACGTCGTAAATAGCTACAATGTGCGGATGATTCAACGCCGCCGCCGCCCGTGCCTCTCTCATAAATCGCGAGCGCGGTTCCGACTCGAAAGCTCTCTCTGGATCTTCCTCTTTACTCGTTGGCGCTTCCCCTTTACCCGTTCCCCTTTTCCCCGCTTCCCCCGTTCCGGGGTCCATCCGTTCCGCCAGAATCTTCACCGCTACCGGGCGCAGCAACTCCAGGTCGGTCGCGCGAAACACGATGCCCATTGCACCCCGCCCAATCTCACCCTCAAGCTGGTAACGCTGACGCAGAACCATCCCTGGCCGCGGCATGCTCGCGCGGATCTGATGCGAATCGAACCGGCGAGTCTCCTGCGACTCGGTTGGTGGCTCCGCGGTCGGGCCGCTGACGGATCTCGGCGCGTCCTGAACTTCGCTCCGAGATTTAGTTGTAACCTTGGGACTATCCACGGATTTGTTTGATGAAGCTTGACCGGTGATTCCTTTTTGTTTTGGTAATTCTATCTGACATGGCGAACCTGCGGCCAGTTACCGCAACGCCTGTCAACTACGGGACCGAGCGCGGTAGCGCCGGATGTCAGCACTCAACTTGGAGTAGCGCGGGGATCCGGCGCTACCGCGCCCGGTTCCATAGTTGACGCCGGCACCCCGGCGGTCTGTATAGCCGCCGTCGCAAAAAGCCTGTCATCTTTCTGAAGATCGTCGTCCTTCGACGCTGCTGGTGTGTTTGGACAACCCAACCTACTATCTGGCCTCCATGAATCCCGACGAATTCCGCGCTGAACATATTCCATTGGGTTATCTAATCACCATTCGCGCCTACGGAACCTGGCTTCATGGGACGGCGGGTTCAGTCGATCGGTTTCACAACAGGTACGGTACTCCCAGGTTGCCTGCCAATAAGAAGCGTCGACAATACAATAGACGCCTGCTCGTAGCAGCACCCATAACTTTGGGACCGAAGATGAGAAAGGCCATTGAACTGGGGATTAAGGAGACGTGTGAAATTCGAAAATGGAGTCTGTGGGCCCTCAACGCTCGCACCAATCACGTCCATTCAGTGGTGAGTGCTACGTGTAAACCAAAGAAAATCGTGACCGCATTCAAGGCCAATGCCACGCGGAAAATGCGCGAATCTTGCGTTTGGTCCAGCGAAAGAAGTCCCTGGGTGAGCGGCGGCGGTAGTAAGAAATACCTCTGGACTGAGAAAGCGATGACAAATGCTATCGCCTATGTTCTTTACGAGCAGGGTGAACCATTACCGGAATAACATTCCCGGGCAGTAGCGCCGTACGACGGCATACACTACAGAACCGAGCGCGGTAGCGCCGGATGTTAGCATGAACCTGGAGTAGCGCGGGGATCCGGCGCTACCGCGCTCGGTTCTGTAGTGGCCTCTAGCGTTCGGCACCGGCATGCTTCTATTCACCGTTCGCCATTTACGCTTTACTGGTTTTAGAATCCTTAATCAGCACCACGTCGAGCGTAAAGTGGCCCCGTGAAAGAGCAAAACGTTTGCCGTCAGGTGATATAGCTAGTTCCCTTATCAAGTCTATAGTGAAGTTTGTTATTTGCGTCGGCTGGCCGCCATCGATTGGTTGACTGAAAAGGTTTGAAACGCCGTGCCGACTGGCAGCGAAAATAATCGAGCGCCCGTCAGGGGCCCACGACCAATTACTCATCCGGTTGCTGTAAACATTTGCCGCGTGAGCGCGCGCGCGTTGACTTTAGCTCTTTACCGCCTAAGCAAAATCAATATTCCCGCGACGATGCCGAGTACGGCGAGGCCGGTCGTCACCGCTGTAGACACCCTCACGTTAAGCAATGGCAACAATCCCGTAAGAATCAACCACAAGCCAAGTAAGAGCATCCCTAAATTTCGACCGGCCAAAGCATTGGTTACTGCCATTTCATTCTCCTTTTGAGGCGATAGCTGGAATCTCTTTCGATTCCGCAGTCAGTTGAAGACGTCGATTGTGCGTGTGCCGGGGATTCTATCTGAGTTGGTAAGGAGCAGCCAGGGCTAGTGACTGCG
The DNA here is from genome assembly GCA_035526805.1 of Pyrinomonadaceae bacterium. GTDB lineage: Bacteria > Acidobacteriota > Blastocatellia > Pyrinomonadales > Pyrinomonadaceae > PSRF01. Next base: position 3,351 of record DATLBQ010000450.1, on the reverse strand, counting down.
GTCTAGTGGGCCACTTTGTAGTTAGCGGAGGCCACTACAGAACCGAGCGCGGACCGGGGTCCCCGGCGGGGCAGCCCCGCTGGGGTGGTGGATGCGTCGGATCCTGGCGTCTACTTTAGTTTGTTAGGCATCCGAGCCCGGTTATCACTGAAGATCCTTCAAGGATCCGGCACTACCGCGCGCGGTTCTGTGAGCTAGGTTCGGTTATTCAATATTTCCGCGCCGACTCAATTGGCTTCCTGCGAGGTCGCTCCACGACCCTAGCATGTTGCCAGTGAGGTCGCAGTTCAAAACGCTTCCCGCCGAATTCTGTTCCGTTAGGACAGCCACTCCGTTGTTGCGGTTAATCTTCGAGTTCCGGATCGTAGGGTTACTGCCTGTCCGGATCCACACTCCGGAAAACCCGTTGTTATAGATGTCACAGTTTTCGAAGGTCCCTTTGGCCTGTTCCAGCAATAGAACACCGCCAACCTTGCCGTCATGAATCCTGCACGTCTTGAGCGTCGGGTCGCTGCCGTCTCTGATCACCACCTCCTGGTAGTTTGCGTGGCCGAAGATGTCGCAATTTTCTATCGTTCCCCGCGCGCCCTTGTAGACAAATATACCGCTCATCTGCCCGCCGTAAATCGCACACTCTCGGATAATCGGGTTGGAACCTTCGCAGATCTCCACGTCAGAGTAGGCGTTGTTGAAGATCTTACTTCGCGCGATGAGTGGCGTACTGTTCCCCTCAATCTCTACTCCTACGTTCCTGTTGTTGAAGACCTGGCAATCTTCTACTGTTCCTGAGCTGTCTAGATGGATGTAGACACCATTATGTTTGGAGTTATGAATGCTGGTTCGCCGGACCACCGGATTACTGCCGTTGCGACTCTCGAACCCCGAAAAGGCGTTGCTCCAAATCTCGCAGTCTTCAAAAGTTCCCAAACCACCCTCCGTTACTACGACGCCCGCGTTCCCACCGTCGTGCACCTTGCATCGCCGCAGGAGGGGATTGCCTTCGTCCTCGATCCGCACACCCGCCATACGAGTAGCCGAAATGTCGCAGTCTTCCAACGTTCCCTGTCCACCGTCATAAACCCAGACGCCATTGGAGCGCCCATCGTGGATTCTCGTGCGGCGGATTACCGGGTTAGCTGTAGGCCCATGAATCGCGATCCCGGCGCCCGAGTTTGAAGTGACGTCGCAGTCTTCGAGCACCAACTCTCCTTCAGGAGTGTCGACCGCCGGTCTCTTTTTCTCCGAGAGAATATAATAGAGTGTGCCCAGCCAGCCCGGTCGGTGCCTAATGACAAATCCGCGCATAACAGCGCGATCGGTTTGCATCGTAATGTTCGACGAGTTAAAGGTCTGCAGGACCACCTGCTCGCCCGCACCGCGAACGTCAGCCACGATCTCAACAGGCTTGTCGATGATAAGAGCTTCGTTGTAAACACCGGCGCGAACGAGGACGCGCATCCCTGGCTTAACGGCTTTCAGGGCCTCGCCAATCGTGGTGTACTGACCACTGCCATTCCTGGAAACAATCACCGTCTCTGGCGGGGGCGTCTCCTTTGGCGCATTACTCTCCGACCTCTTCATGCACGCAAGGCTGAAAGCCGCGGTCAGTAATAGGACCGTGGAGAAGAAGACAATTCTGCTTGCAGTAAATCGCATATTTATATCGGGTTAGCGGTTAACAGCGGGGCAGGCAACGTGAGTGAGTTCCGGAAGTCGGAAACCTGACTAACTTTCTCATTAAAAGAACGTGGCTGACAAGACTGAGGATAGATGGATAGTGGTTCACTGTCCGATAAGCTTCAGCTTGTCGTAGTGCTGACAACCATTCTTTTTACAGTGGAATAAAGTCAGTACGCCGCGCGGTAACGCCGGATCTTGGAGGCCTTAACCACATACCTTGTCGCTGGGTTCGACCTCGACGTTCGCTACCTCGGTCGGGCAGACACCCTGGTGGGAAGACGGCGTGCACAAGGGACCAAAGACCCGCGCCGGCTTCGTCGCCACCACCACCATCAACCGCCACGACTTTGGCGTCAGTTGGAACGACACGATGGACAAAGGCGGCATCGTGGTGAGCAACACGGTGGAGTTAACGATTGACGCCGAAGCGATCCTGGAAGACGCGTGACTCTCGCACAGCGTCTCGTCAGAACCCGCTTTCACAAGCCGACCTCGCGTATGCATCGGTATTATTGTGCGGATCGCGATCACCAACAGTTGTCTGGCCTTCCATGCCGAGTGCTTGAGGCAGCGCGTATAACGAGCGGCTATGCCGCCGCACTATGCTGCGGCAAAGCCGCAATGCTGACGATCGTCAACACACCCTCACTATCCAGGCACTGACTGAAGTACGGCTTCGCCGCCTGACGTGCGGAAGGTCTCCGACCGCCAGAGGTCCTTCCTTCACAATTGGCCTCCAAATGCGACCAGTCCCTGTTGTCCTCGACGCAATCGGTCGCGCCTAGCCTTTGTAAAGACTCAGAGCCCCATTATAATGCGCCACGAGTTGCACGTTTTCTCAACCTAGGAATCGCCACCTCGAATCTCCATTAAGGCGATTGATGAAAGTGTCTTAGCTCGTCCATAAGAATCAATTCCGTGTAGCCAAGAGAGTAGTCGCTTATTCATGAGTATTGAGGAAAAGCTCCCACCCAATTTTTCGAAGCTCGACATCGCCTTACGTTCCATTGGATACAGCTTCGAAGTTGCAATAGCAGATATTATTGATAACGCTATTGATGCTCAGGCGAAGAACGTTCTCGTAAGATTTATCATTAAGCGAGACGCTCCGCTGGACGTTGTGATTTCTGACGACGGCTGGGGAATGGATAAGGCTACCCTGAAGGAAGCCATGCGATTTGGAGCTGACGTTTCTGAGCAGCTCGATCGGTTGGGGAAATTCGGTTTGGGCCTAAAGTTAGCGTCACTAAGCCAAGCTCGCGAGCTTAAAGTTTATAGTCTTCAGGGTGGAAAGCTTTGCGGTCGAGGCTGGCTCGAAGAAGGAATCACTCGGGGATTTACGAGTAGCGTATTTGATCAAGGCGAATGTGAGGCTGGCTTGCAACAAGTAGGTCTTCAGAATAACTTGGAACGAGCTGGCACTGCGGTGTTATGGTCACGACTATATCGTGTAGGCCATAGCCACTCCGCTCCTGAGGAACATGTTCAGCGACTAATTCATCGATTGAAGGACTATTTGGGATTGGCTTTTCATCGTTTTCTTGAAAGGCAAGCAAAACAAATCTCCATTACAATTGACATGTTTGATGCCGAATCAGGCAAGACTGGTGTTCCGGTATTTTTGAAGGCGTTGGACCCCTTCGGTTATGGTTCTACTGGACACAAGTCATT
>DATLBQ010000449.1:0-6366 GCA_035526805.1 Pyrinomonadaceae bacterium | reverse complement strand
CATCTCCTTCCGCATGAGTCGCGAAAGGATTGGCTTTCCCGGTTTTGAATTCAAATCGATTTTCACTCGCATAGTACTTAACTCTAGAATTTGCAGTAGTCTACGGCTAACGAACCAAGAAACGTTGGGACAGTAGTGATGACAAATGAGAAATGGAAAATCTGGGTTTAACCTTTAGAGGCAACTCTCCCATGAGCGCAGCACGATTACCAACACGACGAGCAGTCGACCTCCGTTCGCACCGGAAACCTTCAGCCACTGCACGCCGCCAGGAGCTGGAACTAAAGTTTACAGATCTGCAACAGAACTACGCTGAACTACGCACCGAGATCTTTGAGGCTGCGCAGGTGCACCGACGTCTGTGCGCTCCACGTCACCTGCGTTTTGGAAACTTTGAAGTTGCGAGTGAGATCTTTGCCGTTCGTCACTTGCCCGGCGATCTCTTCACGGTTCAGCAGCAGTACGACGGCGTAGTCTTCGCGCTGGGAGATATCTGTGGCAAGGGTCTGGCGGCCGGAATGTGGATCACGCATCTGGTGGGACTACTTGGCGCCCGCATGGAAGCGAGCACGACCCTCGCGGGCATCGTCACCGGCGTCAACCGCGACATCTGTCTGCTCAAATCGTTCATGCCGCTCGCCAGTTTGTTCATCGCGAAGCTGGATCCGATCACGGGCGTGGTTAAATATTGCAGCGCCGGACATCCACCCGCCTTACTCTTGCGAGCGAATGGAGAATTAGAACTGCTGTCTGAGGGCGGGATGCTGCTGGGCGTCGTCGCTGCCGCTCCCTACACTTGTGGGTCCTTCGTACTGGCGCAAGGCGACGTGTTAATGGTCTATTCGGATGGCATCACCGAATCTCAGAACTGCACCGGCGAAGAGTTTGGATACGGGCGCCTTGAGGACGAACTGCGGCGTGCGGCCGGTGTTGCCGGTGACAGAAGCGCAGAGACCCAAACGCCAGGACCGCAAACCCGCACTGCGGACGGGATGCTCTTTTCCGTGTTGGGCGCCGTCCAGGACTTCGCTGCGGCTTGTCCACTCGTCGATGACATGTCCCTCGCCGTCATCCGTCGCGACAGCTGATCAGGCGCGCTTAACCCCTGTTTCCTAACGCCCATGGTTTACTCACACCTGAGCGCAACCAATGGTCCACATGCGTGGCACGACAGGTTTGACCGCCGCGAGGGTCTCGGCCTCCATGTGTCCGGTGGTCAACCCTATGCTCCGACCACCGGCTCCGCCGCCTGATGTGCGGCGGCGGCTATGCCACGCCGGTATTGCACCATAAAAGTCTTGGGGCTACGCCCCAGGGGCGCAGCCCCAATAATAAAAGGAAAGCCATTACGGAAGGGCATAGCCACTTCCGCACATCAGGCGGCGAAGCCGTCACTAACGAGGTGCACTTTCCTCCCGTTGCTATCAACTAAGTGACGCATCTGTGAGACTCCCAGCGGTTTCAAGTTTTGTGAGGCGATTTATAAATCTGGTGTCTAACGGTATGTGATACGCCTTGGGGGGATTTGGAGGGCCTGTTTGTCAGGTCCATCTAACGCCCGCACAGACACCCTCACCGACGCCATCACCAACGCGGATCGCATCGCAGCGGACGGCAGCGGCGCTGACATTGGCCCTATCATGCGTGAAGTGTAATCGGTGCGAGCCTTGACGTAGACGGCACGCATTACTTCGACATTCACCACACACATGCCGACACGCTCGACAAGATCAACCCACCGGACCTGGCCCTTTGCGTCGCCACCATGGCGGTAATGGCCTACACCGTTGCCGACATGCCGCAACCGCTGAAGTAGGACAGACATTCCTGTCTGTCTAACGGCCTGCCGGTGACTCAATGAATCTGCGAAGCATGCGCTGGTAATTTAAAGTTCCGCGCTTAAAACTTACCCTGCTCGATTATCGTCTGTATCTGCAAGTATCTCGCAAAGCTTCGCGAAGTCTATATTCCCGCCGGAGACAATGCACACCACTCTACCGCCGCCGGCTTTGCCCCCTAAGGCGCACGCGAGAGCACATGCTCCAGCTCCCTCTGCAATGATGCGATTGCGTTCAGCCAGGAGCCGTAGTGCGGATCTAACTTCGTCCAATTCCGCCACCAGCGAGCCATCAATCAACTCTTGCGCGCGCTCGAGCATTCTTGGAAATACAATCTTCGCGCCGATGCCGTCCACGAAGGATGCTTGATAATCCACCACCTGCGGAGTGCCCGCCGCAAGTGAGACAACAAGAGGCGCTGCCGTTGCGACCTCGGCTGCATATATTTTGCACTTCGAATTCAGGGCACGCAGGGCGGCCGCAATCCCGCAAGTAAGCCCACCACCACCCCAGGGAATTACAACTGCATCAACCTTCGGTAAGTCTTCGATGATTTCGAGAGCAATTGTGCCGTTGCCGGCCATCACATTGAGATCGTCAAACGCATGTATGAAAGTTGCTTCAACGCCTGGGAAGCTGCGCGTTTCAAACGCCTTCCACCAGTCTTCAAATGGGACTTTGAGGACACGTCCGCCGAGCCGTTCGATTGCTTTGATCTTTGTAATTGGCGCAGTCTCGGGCGCGACCACCGTGCAGGGAATACCAAGCTCACGCGCACGCCAGGCTACTCCCTGAGCCATGTTTCCTGCCGATGCAGTCAACACGCCGCGAGACAACGTTTCGGGCGTCAAGTGGCCCATAGCGTTCGTCGCACCGCGGATTTTGAACGATCCTATCGGCTGAAGGTTTTCGAGCTTGAGGTAAATCTCGGCCGGTGTTTCCCTGGCGTTAAGCCGAACGAGCGGTGTGCGTAGAGCGGAACCGGCAATCATTCGCCGAGCGTCGTTGATGTCAGCAAGGGAAGGAAGCATTCGTGTCAGTGGTCAGTGGCCAGTGGCCAGTAAGAATGAGCAATCAGCAGTCAGCAGTCAGCAATGAGCGGTCAGCAATGAGCAGTCAGCGGACGTTTAGAGTTCAGCCTTTAGCTGCCGCAGAAATTGCTGACTGCTGACTGCTGACTGCTGATGGCTGACTCCTGATGCCCGTTTTCTCCTCAAAACGAAACCCACGTCCCCACGTTCCGTTTCTGAGCCTCCCGGTTCAAGTATTCCGCTGCGAACAGATCTTCAATCGCAATCCCAAGCGACTTGAACAGTGTAATCTCCTCCGGTGATGTCCGACCTGGTTTATCTCCTTTAAGAACTTCGCCAATTTCGGCAAGAATATGATCCTGACCGATTACGCCATCATGCGCTGCCTGGAGGTAGTCGCCGGCTTCGTTGATGGTTGATTCACGACGGTCCACAAACAGGCTCGCCGCCGCCATCGTCTCGCTGTCTACCTCGCGCGCCTTTGGCGTGCTTGACCCGACGACATTCAAGTGAGCGCCAGCTGAGATCCATTGGCGCTTCACGATTGGCTCGACAGCCGTGGTCGCAGTGACGATCAAGTCGGCGGCGTCTAAAGCTGCTTCGATAGTTTCGACGGGTTCCAACGCGAAAGAAAACTCCTGCCTCAGCTCTTCAGCAAAGGGTTGTGCGTGTCCAAAGTGCCGGCTCGCTATGCGGCAACGCTTGAGGGAACGAACTTCCGAAATGGCCCTCAAATGCGAGCGTGCCTGCACACCGGAACCGATGATCGCGAGATTGCATGCACCGGGTGTGGCGAGCAAGTCAGTCGCCACACCTGAGACAGCTGCGGTACGAATGGCGGTGATAGCTGAAGCATTCATCATGGCCAGCAGCTCGCCGGTCTCCGCGCTAAAAAGCAGTACCGCTCCCTGGTGTGCGTCCTTGCCCTTCGCTGGATTTCCCGGGAATACGCATATCGCTTTCAACCCAAAGGCGGCCTGATAATCAATAATGCCGGTGGACATGTAGGCTGGCATTAATCCCATCACACCCTTCGCGTCAGGTGGCCGGATAATTGTTCGTAACGGCTGATGGGCCTTACCGGTAGCGAGCGCGATAAGTGCCTCACGCATGACGGCGATGCATTCTTTCATCGGCAGGAGTTCTAAAACTTCCGCGTCACTCAGGACCAGCATCTTCATAGCTTTCCAGTTTGACTACTGTACGCAGCCCTTCATAACCGATCGGGATCAGGTAAGTAAAAGATCGACATCCGCCGAATAAGGACAAATTCAAATTCGCGTTAGGGGGCGACGATAACTGACTTGAGTACAACGGACAACATTCTTCGCCCCGTTAGGGGGCGAAATGTTTATAGCTTGTAACATCCAACACCTCCTTCTCCGTTCGGAGGAGCGAGTCGTGTCTTAATTTGAGAAGACCGCGCGGCCAGGCCATTACCACTAACACGCACGAAACATTTACTGCTTTGTTTTCGAAAGTTTTCGTGTGATTTCGTGGTTCGTTTTGTCTGTAGAAAGGACACGAAATCAAATTACGAGATTACCCGAAGCATTCAAGGCTATAAACATTTCACTCCTATCGGAGTAAAGAAATCGGGGTGGCCCACGGAGTGCCACCCCTAAAAGGCAATCTCAAATTTGAGAGCCTGCTTAGCACGCCGAGTCGAAATAGTTGTCAACCACTACAACCCGGCGCGTTATCCTCGTGCTTACTGTTTACCTTCTTCGATAACTGACAAAATATTGCCAGCGGGATCCTTAAACCACGCTATCTTCATGCCCGGACCACTGGCAATGCCCCTCTTGTCGGTTTTGAGGTCAGGTAAATCGTAGTGTTCAAGTCGCAAGCCAACGTCGACGATTCCAGCTACGGTTTCTTCGATGTTGTTCACGGGAAAATTGAGCACTGTAAATGAAGCCGGCGTGTGGTTCGGTTTGGGATATAGGAATACCGTATTGCCACCGGCCAGGTGAAGCTCCAACCCTTCCTGCGTTTCAGTAACTCCGAGTCCCAATATTCCACCGTAGAAGTCGCTGGCTTTCTTCAGGTCGTTTACGGAAAAACTTGAAAACGCCTTTGAATCCTTAAACCTGCTTAAGATTTTATTCCGGCCTGTCTTTTGCGCTGCCCCTTGTGCTGTCATGCTGAATCTCCTTTCACTTTGCCGGGTGTAACGTAAACGATTCACCAGGTCAACTTGCCCGCACTTATGTACGAACAAACGTCAGTTTGTTGTTAAGCTGATGAATACACATCGCCCTTCAACTTGAATTTTAGTTGATTAGATGCCTGATAGGTTTGCAAGCTCGTCGCGATTCTTGAATTTCGCGATTACGATTTGATAGCGGAGTTAGACGAACAGCATGGGCACCGCCCGCGCAATTCAGATCGACGCATTCCGCAAATGACGCAGATTACACAAAGATTAAGAAACCAAGGCACTACTACTACTGCAGTAATAATAGCTTCTGACTTTTGCATGCTGCGTTACTGTCCACTTCTTTCCGCTTGCTGTTCTGCGTAATCGGCGAAATCTGCGGATACTTGTATGATCACCTTCCCTCTTGCGTGCCCTTCCTCCACATGCCGAACAGCATCAGGAGCTTCACTCCAGCCGTAGCGCCTATCGATGACTGGTTTTAGTTTGCCGCTTGTGATGAGTTCGGCGAGCAGCTTCAGATCCTCTTGACTTGCTTTGGCAATGAACATGACAGCCTTCTGACTACCGAAGACTGACAACACCTGGTCTTTAGTTATCGAAGCCAGAACTGCCATCATCGACGCGTCATGCGGCGCGCCGATCCCGACGAGTCTTCCATTGGGATTTAAGACGCGCCTACATTCGGAAAATGAATGATTGCCAACGCAGTCAAGAATCAAATCGTAGCGTTGATCGCTCGTAGTGAAATCGTGCCGGGTGTAATCAATGACTTCATCTGCGCCGATAGATCGGACCATCTCGATATTCCTGGTGCTGCATACTCCGGTCACGTGAGCGTAGAATGACTTCGCGATCTGCACCGCAAAGGTGCCGACGCCTCCCGCCGCGCCATTAATCAAGACCTTGCTGCCCGGCTGAATTTTTCCCTTGTCGCGAAGGCCCTGCAACGCGGTTAGCCCCGCGACATTTACGGAAGCGGCTTGATCAAACGTAAGGCTGTCGGGTTTCATCGCTATCTTTGACTCGGCAGTACACGCATACTCGGCAAACGCCCCACTGCACGCGCCGAACACCGCATCGCCGGGTTTGAACTGCGTAACTTTGCTACCAACCGCTTCAATTTCGCCGGCCACGTCAACACCAGGTCGCCCGGACTTTGGTTTGCGCAGACCTAAAAATAACCGAAGGAACCGCGGATTGCCTTCCATGAGGCGCCAATCAAGTGGATTGACGGAAGCCGCGCGCACGTTGATTAAGACCTCATCGTCTTTGGGAACTGGCTTTTCAACCTCCTCACACTTGAGCACATCGGCTGAGCCATATTCGTGATAAA
>DATLBQ010000448.1:0-14276 GCA_035526805.1 Pyrinomonadaceae bacterium | reverse complement strand
GCTACCGGCAATCTACCAAACAGATCCAGACAGCAAAGATTTTCTGTTGCGCTTTTTATCTCTGACAGAAACCCTCTTTCAGGATATCGAAAACAGCATTGAAGGGTTGCCAGGATTGTTTGATCCCCGTGCGGTTCCCAGGGAATTCCTGCCCTGGCTGGCGAGCTGGTTGGCCCTCGAGCTGGATGAGAATTGGAGTGAAGAACAACAGCGGTGGCTTGTCGCTTCCGCATTTGAACGACACGGTCGCCGCGGCACGGTAGCCGGTCTACGTGAGTCCTTACGGCTTTTTGCAGGAGTAGCCGGAATCATTGAAGAACCAATACTCAACGCAGCCTGGTGGTCCCTGCCTTCACCAACCGTCAGGTGCGAATGCCATCCAGGTTTCAACGCCAGCACGGCGTGGCAGGATACCGAGAATTCGATTCTGGGCATAACTACAATGCTTGCCCCTGCTCAGCCTCAAGGGGCGGTTGTCGGTACCACCGCAACTCTCGATTACTCAAACCTGATCACTAATGAAGAATTTGGGGCGCCACTGTTTGAAGATGTGGCCCATCAATTCACGGTTCAGATTTATCGCTCGCAGTTAAAGTGCTCGGAAACATTATCGCGAGTCCGCAAAATTCTAGACCGAGAAAAACCGGCGCATACCGTTTACCACCTCTGTGTAATTGAACCGCGTCTGCGAGTGGGTTTTCAGGCGCGCCTGGGAATCGATGCCGTTGTTGCCGGCTCCGCGGAAGACCTCAGGCTGAACGAAGGAAGAATTGGTGGAACCGACGGGCTGGCTGGCGAGCCGGCCGGCAGGATTGGGAGCCAAAGTCGGATCGGCATAACGACGAGAATAGGCTGAAGCCTTGCAGGACTACCTCGGGGCCGACTGCCAAAATGAGATAGATGTACGGAGGAAACCCATGTCACAAAATCAATTTCCCCGCAGCGACGACAGAGTGCCGGCTGATCTTAAGGTGCCGGTTCGCAATCGGTATTTCTACGGCAAGCTGCTCGACGTCCAGCAGCTCGAACTTGAACAGGAGTATTTTAACGCGAAGCGCTGGCTTTTGAACCGTTTGGTAACCGGTCCAGGCGTCGTCTGCGGTTTGAGAGTTGAACTCACCGATGACCGGGAAAGTGTAATTGTGAGGCCGGGACTCGCCATCGATAGGTGTGGACACGAAATTCTCGTCACAGGCCCGTCGCGGCCTGTCCCGCTGCCACCACGGCCGACATATGATTCGAATAAGACCCAGAAAGGGTACCAGGGCCGGGCCGTCCAGCAGAAACGTTACAAGACGGACACCGAACACGAACGTCACAACTATTGCCAGATTCCCTTCGCGCACGTACTGCTGTGTTATCACGAATGCGAGAGCGATCCAGTACCAGCGATGGCCGGCGATTGCGAAGCAGTCGCGTTGTGCGCATCCGGTTCAATTCGTGAGCAGTACCGCATCGAAGTAAAACCCGGGTTTGCGACTCCCAGACGAAGCGCTTTTCCAACCGACATCGTCGAGGACGGGGAAATCAACTATGCACGGTTAGTCGATTACGTTACCAATTCGTGCCGCCGGCTGCCTGATGATTGTTGCCTGCCGCTGGCAAACATAGAGCTAATGGAAGTCGACGACGGCTGGAGCCCAGACATCGACAATGGCATTCGACCGATCGTCTACACGAATCGGCTTTTATTCCACCTGATCGATTCACTCGTCCGTGGCGACGAGGCAGAAGAAGAATCTGAAGTTTGAGAGGGAGAAGATTATGAAAACCGACACGATAAGTCGCGAACTGTCATGTGATCGAGGCGTTGCTGAACGGCCACGTTATTACGCTCGACAGCTCATAACTTCGGACGATCTGACGCTCGAGCAGGAATATTTTCGTAACAAGCTGCGCGCCCATAATCGCCTATTGCATGGTTGGGGAGTAGTGTGCGGAGCGCACGTTTGTCCCCGTCCGGCCGCTGGAGATTGGGGATACAGACCGTGGGAAGTTGTGATCGAACCGGGTTACATAATGGGGCCATACGGCGATGAAATCATCATCGATTGTGAGCGGGTAGTCGATTTGAGGACGAATGGCGTTACCGGCTGCACCGGTGAGCCGTCAATGGAGTCGGTTGATCCCTGGTGCAGTCAGGTTTATGTGCCGCGTGACTTAACAGAACCGCTCTATGTAGCAGTTAAATACAAAGAGTCCCAAACTCGGCCGGTCCGAGTTCAGCCCATCGGCTGCAGTTGCGAGGATAACCCGTGCGAGTACTCTCGCCTGCGCGACGGTTATGAAATCGGTATTTTGGATTACTGTCCCGAAGGAGACGTGACCGAGCCAGACCAAACGGATATTCCCTTGTACCTCCAGAGCATTGGGTTGATCCGTGGCGCGGACGGCCTGTTCGAAAGATGTCCGCCCTGTCCGCCCGAGCCATGGGTGGTGCTCGCCAGAGTGACTCTGGAGGATGACGGGGCGATCACTGAAATTGACAACTGTGAGTGCCGTCGAATTGTAATCTCATTTGGTCCATATGCGTTGCGATGTCATACGGAGAAGCCCACTGTGGATCACCTGGAACCGGCCCAGTACACTCAGGGTGATGAGGACAAGCCGCTCAAGATTGTTGGAGACAAATTCAAACCTGGGATGAAGGTCCATCTGGGTCCAGGAGTTACTGTTGACTATAAGGACGCAGTCCTGGACACCTCCGCGACTCCTCATACCTACACGGTTAAGGTTAGCTTAGATGCAGATGCTCGAGTGGGCGAACATAGAGTGACTCTGAAAAATCCTGATTGCGCGACAACAACTGTTGCCGGCAAATTCCGAGTCGATGCTTCGGTAACGGCCGTTCCAACTGCAGAACCCAGAAGGGCGACAACAGCCCCATCGGTGACGCCTCGAGGAGGACGCGCCGCTGGTCGGAAGAAGAAAAACCGCTAGATTACTGGGCAAGCTCCGCCGATCACCGAAAAAGGATCGTCTTCAGCCAGTGACTGTGTTGACCTGAGAATGATTGTGAAGGCGAGAATCTGCTCTCACACCCACAGGAGATCCTATTAGGAAAAAGACAAATTCTCTCCTTAGGTTTGTCGATCCGCAGACTGTGAAGGCAGTTCCGTTGTCTCTCCCCCGCCGGCCACACGTTCGCAATGCAGAAGCGTGCGCGACCCTTGACGAGCAGGAAACTAGCGCCACTCCGTAAGCAAGTGGACCGAACTATGAAGCAAGCGCGTGACGAATTATGGATGGAGGCCAAGCAACGCGGAAGCGGAAGGCCTGAGGGGCATCAGGCGGATGAAACTCTCGCGCAGCATCCCCTTCTCCAGCTCCAGCATGCGGCGGGTAACCAGGCTGTTTCGCGTTTGGTTGCATCAGAGGATCACTCCCAACCCGATCGGGGAACCGGGCACTCAGAAGACGGTCTCGTTGCACAGCGCGCTCCCGCCTTTCCAACAAAGCTGACGGGCGACGCCCTTGAACAAGAAGCTGATCACGTTGCCGGGCAGGTGGTAGGGCCGGCTCGCCTGGGAAACCAACCGCCAACCATCAGTTCGAACGCCTCGCAATCAACCGAGACATCATCTCGCGGAAACGATTCAGTTCAGGCTGGGCTGGAAACACAACTCGGAATCGAGCATGGATCCGTTCGCGTGCATACCGATGAGCGCGCGCACCTTGCTGCTCACTTGCTGCATGCTCGCGCCTTCACTGTCGGAAATGATGTCGTATTCGCCCGCAATGAGTATTCAACGTCAACCGGCGAAGGCCAACGACTGTTGGCCCATGAACTTGTGCATGTGGCCCAACAAAGACAAAACCCCGCCGCCGGCAAGACGCCGATGCGAGACGTGAAGGTACCGGCTGCGAAAGAGCTCGAGTGGGAAGTCGCCACACTACGTATGCGGCTGGCGCAAATAATTGAGCAGGAAACCAAAAGAGGCAGAAGTATTGCGGAGCGCGGAACGATCGAGCGGCGGATTGCCTTGCTTGAAAGCGTGGCTGGCGAGCCGGATCCCAATCGCCAGAAAATAATTTATCTTCGAGCGCGCATACGTCAGCTGCGTGACGACATTAAGGTCACTCCGCCGTCGTCAGCCAAGGAAACGGTGGCGCGGGACATTCAGGAACACGAACGCGATCTTGCCAAGGCCCTCGAGGCCAACGTAGCTCGAATTGAAAAGGAAATACTGAGTTTGTATGAGATAGGACTTTCACCGGAAATTAGTAAGCAAATTAGGATTGCGGAAAGCGAGCTTCTTGACAACGAAGCAGAGCTGAAAATTCTGAGAAGAATCTTTACGCCGGAAAAGGCATCAAGCGTGGCGCAAATCTACAAGAAGCAAGTGAGGCCCGATATGTCAGGACATTGCATGGGAGCAGTGTACAAAGGCATCGAAGCGATACATTCGCCCGCGGCTTCTGCGGAGACCGAAGCCCAGGTCAGAAAAGACTCAAGGAAGATATTGAAGGAGACTAAGATAGACACCAACAATGTAGACCGGATCATGGAGACGCTGCGACAGCACTCCAGGGCCGGCGAGAAGGTTTTAGTCAAGTATAATCGTCGGCGAGCGGTCTGGGAACCCTCGGCCGAAAAGACACTGTTGGGTCTGGTCAGTATTGATTACCCGGGCTGGTACTTCTTCGGGCTGTCAGTTTCCGGAGCTTACCACTCAGTGATTCTCGCGGTCGATAACTCCGAAGGCTCGCCCAGGATCTACTGGATGGATCAGTTCTCGAAAGGTTTCACTAACGAGGTCACGGGAAAACTCGACAAGAAAATGAAGGAATTCGTGCCTTCATATGGATACGAGGACTCGGCCTTTTGGCCGCTCATACCATCAGAAGGCGCCGTGGTCGAAATCAAGTGATGGAACGGCGGCTCTTCGACGATCGTTCCCAAACACTGGATTCACCGGGGTACCCGTTGATCCAATCACACCTTCCTTTGGAAGGTCGTATTTATTGTGGTCTACAATATTTACTAGCGACGCGTCGCCACTATAATCATCGTGCGCATGAGCTAATAAAACGCAGACACCTGAGTAATCGCTGAAGTCCCGATAGGCTTATGTACAAGTTGAGCCCACAACAGGTTGAACAATTCGATCAAGATGGATACCTACTCATCGAACAACTCTTTGACGCCGAAGAGATGGATTTATTACTCCGGATTGCCAAAGCTGATCAGAAAATAATCCAGCAATCACAGCAGCGCCGGGACGCTTCAAGTGGTCTAAGCAAGTTATGGATTACAGACGGCTTGAGTGAAGACATCTTCAGCGCCGTCGTCCATTCTGCTCGCGTCGTTAACGCGATGGAACAATTACTACGCGGAGAGGTCTACCATTACCACCATAAAGTAATGCTTAAGGAACCCCTGATCGGCGGCGCGTGGGAGTGGCATCAGGATTATGGTTACTGGTATTCGAATGGTTGTTTGTATCCGTACCTGGCCAGCTGCCTGATTGCGATCGATGAGGCAAAGAAAGAGAACGGCTGTCTACAAGTGATTAAGGGTTCACACCTCATGGGCCGACTGGATCACGGCAAAACAGGTGAACAGACCGGGGCGGATATCAATCGCGTAGAGGAAGCACTCAACCATTTAGAGCTGGTGCATTGCGAAATGAAACCGGGGACCGCGCTCTTCTTTCACTGCAATCTGCTGCATCGTTCAGATGCCAATCTTAGCCTTTATCCCCGCTGGTCGCTTATTTGTTGCTACAACGCGGCCCGCAATCCCTGCCGGGAAAAACCCAATCATCCTGCTTATCAACCGCTGGAGAAGTGGTCGGATTCCAGAATCAAAGAAATTGGAAGACGACAGTTGGACGGCATTCCTGCCTGATATGACAGACTACCCTTTGTCCTATTCATTAGGACCCACCTTGCGGAACCGTCGCAAACGGCCATTGGCTGGTTTTACGAGACCAAATAATGAAACACAGTAACCCCAGCACTAGCGAACCCAAACCGAAAGCAATGATTCGCCAACCAGTCGTCGCAAATACAAAAACCCACCCCATGAGGGCCAGCAAGTTTGGCAGCGGATAGAGCCAGATACGATAAGGACGGTTCATCCCCGGTTCGTTTCTTCGCAGGAGTGAAACTGCGAGAATCTGGCCGATGAACTGAATCAGGATCCTCGTAGTGACCAGGGCGTCAATGACCATCCCCAACGAAAAGAAACTACAAATGATCGCAATGGTTCCGATGACGACCAACGAGACATACGGAAAATTCTTCTTTGGATGCAGGCGACCGAAAACTTTGAAGAAATAGCCATCGATCGCCGCCGCATATGGAACGCGCGAGTAACCGAGCAGTAGTGCGAAAACTGAACCGAAGGCAGTCCACAAGACCATTGCCGTAAATAATGTCGCTACTCGGCTCCCATAAATCTTCTCCATAAAGATCGAAACTACGAAGCCGGATTCAGGGTGCTTATCGGCAGGAACCAGATCACGCCAGGGTACTACGCCAATGATCGAAAAGTTGATGGCGATGTAAATGAGCGCGACGGCGATCACGCTAATGATGATCGAACGCGGGATCGTCCGACCCGGTTGCCGCACCTCATCCCCGATGTAACAGATGTCGTAGTAGCCAAGATAGTCGTAGATGCCGATGCGTGTAGCCGCGCCGAGTCCCAGGAAAAACCCGAGTGAAAAGTTGAATGCGCCTGGCGGAAAGTCGAAGGCAAGACCAGGATTGAAGTGCAATGCGCCAGTGAAGATCACGGCAAAAGCAGTCAGAATAGATCCGATCCAGAGGCTCACTGTGAGCTTGCCGATGAAGGTGATCTTTCTATAAAGCAGCGCGATATTCAGGAGTCCCAGGACAACTATTACGACCAGAGACTGCGTCCTGTCGATGTTCTTCCAGATGTACCCGAGATACTGTGTGAAGCCAATATAGCCGGAAGCAATCTCCAGTGGGCCACTGAGGATAAACTGCCAGATAAAAAGAAACCCCATCAAACGACCGAACGTCTCTCGCCCGTATCCTTCCCGCAGGTAAACGTAACTACCGCCTGAACCAGGCATGGCAGCGCCAAGTTCGCTCCAAATCATTCCGTCGGAAAGCGTGATGACGAGTGCCACAAGCCACCCGAGCATCGCTTGAGGACCACCCAGCGTCGACAGCAGCAAAGGAATAGTAATGAACGGCCCGATGCCGATCATGTTCGTCATGTTGAGCGCGGTGGCTTCCAACAGTCCAAAGCGGCGCAACAGGTGCGGACGTTCTTCGTGATCGTGAATATTTTCCGGATCAATTTTCATTTACGTGTCGGTAAACGAATTCCCTGTTTAGTGTTGTCCCCGTTCAGGAGCCCTTTCTAACGGCCGGCCTACGGCTTTAAATGGCGAACACCTCTGCCACCTGTCGACGAGTTGTTCGTCGACTGGGCAGTAGCCATCCAGGTTGCATAATTGCTTCCTTGTCCTCCCACAAGTTTCGGATCGTCCTTGCTGAATCCCGGCTCGCGGTTTGGATCGGCGAATCCGCCGATGGGAACTTCATGACCGCCGTTGAAGAAAGTGTTATTGCTATGGTGAAAGTTGACAATCTTCACGCCCTCGCCCGTGGTCTGGTAGAGCATCGTTTCATCGACAACCCCGGAGAGAATGAAGATATTGTTCTTCAGCGTAAGATTGTCGGTCAGCGTCAACCGTAACGAGCGACCGCAACCTTTTGCCGGGCTATCAACCTCATTGCCCGGGCGAACGAGCAAGACGCCGCGCTCGCCCATTCCAACGAACGTGTTGTTAATAATGATCGCGTTCTTCGCTGACCAGATGGAAATGGGTTCGAGAGGGCGTTCGCCCGGGCGTGTCGAAACGACCAGATTGTCCCGCGCGGTCATGTCGTAAGACTCGTAGAAAGCGAAAGAGCACGGGTCGCCATGGGGTCCATCAATAAAAAGATTTGGATCGGTTGAGCCGCCTGAGAAGGCAGCGCCTGAATTATCTACGAAGACGTTGGCTTCAATAAGAACACGTTTGCCGCCGCCTTTCGAGACGACTCCGCGGTGACTGTTGCGTATCACGTTTCGGCGTACGACAACGTCATCACTGCAAGGCAGATCAATGGCCGGCTTCCGCTGATAATTCTTACCGTCATAAAGATCATTGTCTTCAATGGTGATGTGATGAGATTGGTTGAACTTGATCAAATACAACCGGTCGTCGTCCTGCAGCGGATCATAGGCAGCCGTACAGCCACCCGGCGGACACTCGTAATGAATTCTACAATTTCGCACAGTAATGTAGCTGGTCCAAAGCGCACGGTCATACCAGGCTGAGGTATACCCGCCAGGCGGATCGTTCGTCTTGACATGGTTGTAAGTATCTTCTGGCTCGTAGACGCTGTCGCCATGAATGCCATTGCGCCGACGGTTAAGTTTCTGTCCGTTACTATCGGTGTGATACGGATTTGGTGAAATGTCGAACCCATCAATCACGATTCCGCTGGCCAGATGGAAGCGAATGTGATCCAAAATCACGCCCTGCCTGGATTCTGCGCGAATCGTCAAAGGGCGTTCAGGTGAATAACGGTAAATTCCGACCGCGTCGGCGCGCGCCCGCAGCGCTGGATGGGGGTCGCCAACTTCGAGACGGTCAGCCAGCGTCAGCACTAAATCAAGCCCGCCCCATTTCGCCTCGCGACCGGCTTTGCGATAGTCTCCGTTTTTAGCGACGATGGTATCGCCGTCGCTGACCCGACGGAGGGCCGCCCGCCATGACTTAAATGGATGCCCGTAACTCCCGTCCGCGGTTGTGTCGTCACCATCCAGCAAGTGCACGTAGATCGTCTTGCCCGCGGCATTTGCTGTGCTGTGGAAGACGACCATGGCAAACAGCAACGACGCGAACCGACCACAAAAGTTTCTCATGCTCATTTAGTTTCTGGTTTGGTTTCGATCCAACGCCCATTGAGCAGCACACGTTTCACACGCCGCATGTTGCTGATGTCTTTGAGCGGATCTCCATCGACTAGTACGAGGTCGGCTAACTTTCCAGCTTCCACGCTGCCCAGCCGGTCGGCGATACGGAAGAAGCGGGCGTTTTCCATGGTGCCGGCAACGATAGCCTCCATCGGCGTGAGACCCGATTGGACCAGCAGCTCGAGTTCGCGTTGATACGCCCAGCCTCGCCTGGCATGCGGCACATCAGAATGAGATCCGACCACGATCTTCGCACCCGCTGCATGTACAAGCCGGACGAACGCTTCCATCTGCTTAAAAGCATGTACATGAACCGCAGTCGTATCCTTGTCACCTGTTTGTCGTTCGAAGATTGCCAGGGTTGGCGAGACAAATATCCGACTGTCTACGATCAACTTGGAAAGTGCGCGGGCGCGCGGCGTATCGAGGTTGATTGAGTTCCAAACCCGATAGCGTCCTTCGCGGCGAGCGTTGTTATCCGCTAACACCGATTGCCGATATTTTTCGGCCTCCCGCGGCGGCAGCAAGGCGGTGCCAAAGGACGTGGCATGTTCTACTCCGTCAATACCAGCGCGGATGACATCTGATGCATCCTCAATTTCCAGGTGTGACGTAACCGGAACGCCACGCGCGTGGGCCGTCTCTATAGCAACTCTAATGAGCGCCAGTGGCAAACGGTAATAGACTTTGATTGCCGAAGCACCGGCATCAACAAAACGGTTGACCGCCAGGCGCGTCTCTTCTGCATCGCGTACGATGAACGAGTCAGCCGGATAAGCGGGCGGCGGTGTGTCAAGATGGGGTCCGCAGAGAAACAACCGTGGCAGCGGCGCTGAAAGTTTGCGCGCGGCATCGTAGGCCTCTATCCACTGGCCCGGATCGCGCAGGGACGTGATGCCGTGAGTCAGATAAAGTGCCGGCAAAGAATCGTCGCCATCGATGTGAAAATGCGCGTCTATTAAACCGGGCAGAAGAGTGAGACCTTGCCCGTCGAAGACTTCAGCCCCGGCTGGAACACTTATTGACGCTCGTTTCCCTACCGCTGCAATGTGTTCGCCGCGAATAATGACAACTGCGTTGGGAATTGCCGGCCCGCCTCGTCCATCAATCAGCGTGGCTCCGACGATTGCAATGACATGGTTCGCGTCAGGACGCTCCAGCTGATTCACTTCGTGAATGGAATGTTTTGCCGCCGCCTTTGAAGGCTGGCCCTGACGACGTTGCGCAAAAGCGTTGATATAAATAAGGAGCGCAATTAGTAGTAAAGCGCCTGATAAGCGTGATGATTTATGCATAGTCATTGACCGTTAACGGATAGGGTAATTACCACGATGACGGCTCAAGCTCCGTCAATTTGCAGTTAGGAAGGGCGGCGCAACTTCTTCACTGGGACCGCGGGCGTCCTGCCCACCCAAGATTGGTTAGAAGGCGTGCAGATGCTTGAGCTTGCTGTACCTGGCGGGCGGGACGCCCGCGGTCCCACTCAAGAGCTTGAGCCACGCTTTCTCACCTGCACATTACCGTGCGAACCCTCTGCATCGCTGATCCATCACCCTTCCGACGAAAGCATACGTATGCGCAGCCTTCCGTCCTTCTGATTCTTGAACGTCAAATGCATGACACCCGATCCGTTTGCTGAGCCGATATAATTCAACCCGGGGACGCCATTAAATAATCCGCCTCGCCAGTTTGCCCGCCCGCCTGTCATCTGCAGTTCGTACTTCGCGTGTGGTTTAAGGCCGGTGATCAGTAACGAATTTGTTTCAACATTCGGGATCGTCACCTCGCCTTCCTTAATCAGGTCATCGATAGTGGAGAAGAGCACGACAGTTCCACCTTCCACCAGCGCGCCTATAAGATTTGAGCCATCGACTAACTCGACTCGGGGAGCACCCGTATTTCCTTTGTCTCCGATCTCGAGCACGTGAAGGAAGAAGTCTTCCCTGGCTGGTTTGGACGGCGACACTTCCACGCGCCAAGCGGCAGGTACAACTGCGCGAGTATTTGAGCGCAGCAACTTATCGAAATCTTCGCCCCAAAACGTTTTCCACATTTTGCGCAGGTAAGGATCAGTAGGAAGCGGGCCACCGGCGGGCGGATCGAGCGGCCAGTTTTTTCCCGATCCCCAGCCACCGCCAAACTCGTCGCCCGGCGTCCAGAACTCCCAACCCGCGCCGCCTCGCTTTACAACTTCCCGCTCGCGTGGAAGCAACGAATGAACGCGCAAGCGACCCTGGCCGTCGTGATAAGTGAACGTTGATGCATTCGTATATGCGGTGCCTCCGTGCCCGATATTTTTTCCGGGAGCAACCGCTGACACGACTGGCTCACTCACACCATGAAGCAACCACACCTTTTTGTAATTGGGATCTGTACTACGAACGCGGTCAAAGACGACCATGATGTTGTTTCGGGGTGTGTATGCCACTTCGCGGGTGAAGCGTTCCACCTTCGAGGGCTGATAGGCACGTGTAGCGTCGCCGCGCGCATAGTGATAGACACCCGGCAGGTAGTCTGTCGCTTCCATATGCCCGGTGTCCCAAAGATCACGCGTGCGCTCGAAATCTTCTCGACTACGGACCGTATTCCAATAGCGTGATGAATCCATTCGCTGCCCGCCGTCGTTGGCCGCAGGCCAGAGATTCTCAGCCCAAAAAAATTTCTCGCCCTGCTTGTAAACGAGCATGGAGTTGTGGGCGATCGTGCGGCGATAGTAATTCAGGTAATGCGGACTCTCCGTATCCGTATAGTCGGCTCCGCTCTCAGTTGCGAGATACCCTTTGTGATAGATGACGAAATGATTCTGGTCGAGGTGATCGTGCTTGGCGAGATAGGGACCGGAATTGAATTCGATCCAGGTCGACTCAGGCCCGAAACCATCGCGCATGATCAGATGCCCAATGCCGCGAAAGTAGTGTTGACGTGAAATCTCGGCTTCGGTGCTGTCGGCGGGATTACGCGGAGTAACATTTGGATCGTCCCAGAGAAATTGCGTAATCGGAACCCGCCATTTTTTCTGCGCCGGCCAGCCACTTTCTCGCATCATCCACGCGGCATACGAGTCCTTGAACCGATTAACCGCGTAGCCCAGGCAAATGTTGTCTTCCCATTCCAGGTAAGGAAACTCGTTGTCGTCGTCACGCGCGGTCGTGCCGTCAGGCAACACTTTGTAAAGATATGTATCGGTGTAGTGTTGGAAAACAGAGTAGCGTAGTGCCGGATCGGTATTCACAGTTGTGCGCAGCAACTCGGCCATCATAGCGAGCGGCGCGTAGGTGATCCGCTGATAGTCCATCGACTCGTGATAACCGCCGTCGGGAGTAATGAAGTCCGTCAGATCCAGGATGTGATCCAACACATTCCGCGCATGCTTCCGCAAAGGTGCGGCGCGCGACTCTACGGAGGCGTGTCCTTCAATCGCCGTAAGGGCGAACAGTGCAAGCGTCAGGTAACGAACGGGGTAATTGTGATACATCGCCAGTTGCACGTCTTTGAGCGACTGGTCTGCCATCATCTGTTCGGCGGCCTTTAATAATTCGCCTGCGATGCGGTCCTTAAGTTCGGCATCGAAACCGGGAAAGTGATAAAGCCAATCAAAAGCGAGGGACCACTTCACATATTCCGGGTAAGTGCGCGAGCCAACCCGTTCGGGAGGGTGCGTATCTCGCATTTCCTGGAGAGCGCGCCTTGCAAAGCTTTCGTCGCCATTCAGCAGGTAGGTGAGCGCCCAACCGGCTATGTCGTCTGAGGGTCGGGCACCTCTGGCATATCTTTCACGCAACGCCGGGAAACCCGTGAGCGGGTCACGTTCGCCAATTAGCATTCGTGGCCTGGTAACTCTGCTACTGGGTTGGGCCGAGGTGCCAGGCGAAGTAGTCCCACCGACAATCAGCAGGCACGCTGCGATGATTACGCCTGTCGATAGTTTCTGCCAACTTAACATTGAAAACCTTTCACTGTTGCTGCTTGCCACTGCTAAACGGCGCAGCTCTCGTTGTCCTCTATTTGTTTGCCATCTCGCGTTAGCACCTCACGCTCCGGCTAGATACTTCAGCCACTCCTTTGCCATTAACCGATGGTAGGGTTCGGTCATGTGAATGCCATCCAGGCATACGAATCTGGCCCTGTCTGGAGCCGACGATAAAACGCGGTCAACCTCGATCACCTCAATCCGCGAATCTGCTGCCGCTTTAAGAGCGCGTTCCACAGTTCCCGGCTTAACGCTGGCAGGGTCGTGAATCTCGTCGAACATGTAAGTCTTGATGCCTGCTTCGAGAAATCCTGCGCCGAGTTGCTTCAGGGCATCGTAATCTTCATCAGTGCGCGTCATGACGACAAGCATGACTTTGTCCGGCTTCCAGGCTAGCGCGTCCTTATAAAAGCGCTTCAACGCGCGCGACGCAGTGAGTCCGCCGCCGGCAAACTGTTTGAATTGCACGTTTGGGTTTTCCCGGCGGAAGACATCTATCACGATGGGAACGAAACTTGACGGTGAAGACCAATGCAGTCCCATTGTGAACGAATGACCGATCACGGCAATCTTCTGCGGTGGCATTGCGCGCAGTTTCGGCAGTAGCTGTTTTACCTCCGGCTCGCGCAGCAGTTCCGCCGCCAGCACGCGTTCATCGCGAATGTGGAGATTTTTTTCTCCCCAGTTCCATATTTTCCTGCCCGCTATCTGCCATTCAGCCGCACTTGTGCCAACCGGCGCCTCGCACGCCTTTCCTTCAAGTTTCCGGCCAACGGAAAGCAGGTCGGCATCGCTGCCGGGCAAGTTGAATTGGCCCACATAAACCGGTAACCCCAGACCGATGTAAAAAGCGTATTCCTCCTGAAGCCGATCCCCATCGCGCTCAACCTCCAGCACTATCTGGTAGAGGCTGGCGACCGCGCGAGTTTTCACGCCGCTGAACTTCGTGTTTCGTCGTAGGTAATCGTCGAAGATATTCACTGGAGCGTTAGCTGGAACTGTAAGTCCGGATGAAAGTATCGGTTCGAGGTCTTGCGCCGGATCGAAGGTTGACTTCGCTCCCCTCACCCAGGCACGCACTGCATTTAAATCCGACTTCAGCAGTTTCGCTTGATGTTCTGAAAGATTTTCCAGCTCTCCGTCTGAAAGCCTTCCGGGGGAGAAGCATGCGCGATCACCCTTGCCGGATGTTTTTGCAAGCAGCACCTGGAACGCGTGTACGGCTATGACATTCGCCTCGACGAGTTGGGCCAGTCGCGAGGAGCTTCCCTGCCCTGTTCTGGGAGTGACGTTCTGACCAAATACGACACAAGGAAACGCCAGACATAACAACAGACAAATGGTTTTTCTTTTCAT
>DATLBQ010000447.1:0-7717 GCA_035526805.1 Pyrinomonadaceae bacterium | reverse complement strand
ATCGAGCCACGTCAAGGAGGTCGTCACCTCGTCGCGCGAGGGCGGCCCCAGCCTGAACATTTTGTCCGGGCTGGTCGCGGGCAACTTCTCCGCCTACTGGCTCGGCATCAGCATCGTCTTCCTGATGTCGATTGCCTACTACGTCAGCACGATGGGCCTCGAAGCCCTGATGGTTGCGGCGCCCGTATTTGCTTTTGGACTGGTCGCGTTTGGATTTCTCGGCATGGGTCCCGTAACGATCGCAGTCGATTCTTACGGCCCGGTCACTGACAACGCGCAGTCCGTTTACGAGTTGTCACTGATCGAGCAGGTACCCGACGTGGAAGCGGAAATCAAGCGGGACTTCAACATGAACCTCAATTTTGGACGCGCAAAACACCTGCTGGAAGAAAACGACGGTGCGGGCAATACCTTTAAGGCCACCGCGAAACCCGTATTGATTGGCACCGCCGTCGTCGGGGCTACCACCATGATCTTTTCGATCATGATGACTTTGACGAATGGACTAACTACCAACACGCAAAATCTTTCGCTGTTGCACGCTCCGTTTGTGCTGGGCCTGATCACCGGTGGCGCCGTGATCTACTGGTTCACCGGCGCCTCCATTCAGGCGGTAACAACCGGCGCTTACCGCGCGGTCGAGTTCATCAAAGCCAACATTCGGCTGGAGGGGGTTGAAAAGGCCTCAGTTGAAGACAGCAAGAAGGTCGTACAGATATGCACGCAGTATGCGCAGAAGGGTATGTTCAATATTTTCCTGACGATCTTTTTCTCGACGCTGGCATTCGCGTTTGTCGAACCGTTCTTCTTCATCGGCTACCTGATTTCGATTGCGATCTTTGGGCTCTACCAGGCCATCTTCATGGCTAACGCCGGTGGCGCCTGGGACAATGCGAAGAAAGTGGTCGAAGTGGACTTGAAACAAAAGGGCACGGCGCTGCACGATGCGACTGTGGTGGGCGACACGGTCGGCGATCCATTCAAAGACACTTCGTCAGTTGCGCTTAATCCCGTCATCAAGTTCACCACGTTATTCGGTTTGCTGGCAGTTGAATTAGCTGTTTCGATCGCCGACCCACGCGGCCAGTTTGGCGAGAATGGTCCGATCATAAGTCATGTTCTGGCGGCTCTCTTTTTTCTGGCGTCGGTCGTTTTTGTCTGGCGTTCATTTCACAAGATGCGCATCGGAACGCTGCAAGCTCAAGCCGCGACGGTCGGTGTAGACGACCTGCCGAGTGACTAAAGACGGCTTCAAGTTCGACTGGCCGTTCAGAGTTCAGCCTTTAGGCTGGGTTTGCTGGTCGTAAGAACGCGAGCTAAAGCTTGAACTCTGAACTACATCGGAGCATCGGGAGTTAAGAGTGGGACCGAATCTCTAAACTTGAAACTCGAAACTCGAAACTCTAAACTGCCCTTATGAATTCTTCATCCCAAGCCTATACCGCACCCGAAACACTGCTCGGCGCGGCGCTAGCTCCCCTTGACTGGACACGATCGGTTTCACTGGCCGTCGTTTTCAGTTTACTGACAGCGCTCGCAGCCCAGATCGTGATTCCGATCGGACCAGTGCCAATCACCGGCCAGACGTTTGCCGTCCTGCTCACAGGCGCTCTGCTAGGATCCCGGCTGGGTGCGATGGCCATGATCGTGTACCTGTTTGAGGGCGCGGTTGGGCTGCCTTTCTTCTACGGCGGCCATGGTGGATTGGCGCATATTTTTGGACCAACGGGCGGCTATCTCATCGCTTTCCCAGCGGCTGCCTTCATAACGGGCGCCTTTGCCGAAAACGGCTGGGACAAACGGTTCTTAACGGCTGTCGCGGCGATGGCGGTGGGTTCAACCGTGATCCTGTTGGCCGGCTGGGCGTGGTTTGCAGTTCTCATGAACACCAACCTAATAGCCGCTTTCAAAGTCAGCGTCGCACCGCATCTCGCAGGTGATATTGTTAAGATCATTCTGGCAGCCGCAGCTCTTCCGACCGGATGGGCACTTCTCAAACGCAAAGCCTCACAAAAATGACTAGAACAGTTGGTGGAAGAAATCGATCGCAGCGTTCGTGCCGATCACTCTTGTGAATCTGTGTAATCGGCGTAATCTGCGCATAACCTCATCAGCGAGACGTTCGAGCAATGTTGCACACCTTGAAGGTCAGTTCGCGTGAGCGCGAAGAGTTGGTTGAGTTCACCGACGAAGTACAAAAACGGCTGACCGCATCCGACCAGAAGGAAGGCGTGGTGGTATTGTACGTTCAACACACTACCGCCGGACTTACTGTGAACGAGAATGCCGATCCGGATGTCCCCAGAGACATGCTGCACCTGCTGCGCACTTTGATCCCGCAGCACGGCATGGGCTTCCGGCACGGCGAAGAAAATTCTGATGCGCATATCAAAGCAACGCTGGTAGGTTCCTCCGTTACCATTCCCTTCAGCGAGGGAAAACTTCTGCTCGGTCGTTGGCAGGGAATTTTCCTTTGCGAGTTCGACGGCGGCCGGGAACGCAAGGTGATCATGATCGTTAAGTAGGACAGACATTCCTGCCTGTCCGTCAGCCTAAATACAAGCCTGGACAGTCAGGACTGCCTGTCCTACTTTCAAAAGGGGAAAGGGTTAAGAAGCAAAGGCGGCGCGTTATGGTTTTTGTTTAATAGCTTCAGCCGTGCTCTTACTTCTTACCTTTACCACTTCCCTTTTCCCCCTTTTACCCCCTTGTTTTCTCAATGGCCCAGCGCTCGTATGACGAAGTGGCTCCGCATTACGATAAGGCTATGCGCCCGTTCGATCGCTGGTTCCTGGCGCGCTTGCGAGCGGCCACCTTCCGGTATTTGCCCGAGGGAGCGCGAATATTGGAAATAGGAGCAGGCACTGGTCTCAACTTCGTCTTCTATCCACATGACACTATTGGCGTAGCTACCGAGCCAAGCAGCGGCATGCTCGACGTCGCGAAGGGAAAAGAAAGACCTGAGCGTGTAAAGCTGGTTCAAACTTGTGCGGAATATCTCCCCTTCCACGCCAATTGCTTTGACGCTGCGTTTGCAACCCTGGTGTTCTGCTCAGTGGCGCAGCCGGAAGCAGCATTCTCGGAACTGCGTCGCGTCGTGAAACCGGGTGGCACAGTTTTGCTGCTTGAACATGTTCGACCGGACAACCTACTCGGACCGGCTTTTGATATCTTGAATCTGATCACGGTTCCGCTCCTCGAAGACCATTTCAATCGGCGCACAGCCCGCGCGGCTGAGGCTGCCGGTCTCAAAGTAGTTAAAGTTGAGAAGAGCATGCTCGGAATAATTAATTTGATAGCGTGTCGTGTTTGAGGGCGCGAGGATCGGCCGAGGAGAATTCGGTATGGTTAACCACACAATGATCATGCTGGCGGTCGTACTGGGGTTCGTCCTGGCCCCAGTGGTTTCAACTGCGCAGTTTGCCGCCGGTCGTTCGTCAAGCCGACTAGTGGGGGGTGTTGGGCCACAAGCGCCGGGGGAAATTGAAACAACTTATGACGAAGTGAAGGACAAGACAACCGTTAAACTTGCACGCATGAAAATCTGGTCCGGCCAGGGAAAATATGTCAGCCTTTACATGACTCCGTCGTTTAGCTTCCCGGGCCGGCGTCTGGTCACGACACCAGCAATTATTGACTTTGAATTGCACACGGTTGTGAGAAACAGATTGAGGACAGACTTATATGTGATTTTCCTGATAGATGGTGAAAAGATTTTCCTCAGTTCCAGCCGTTGGGCCATCAAACGCCCGGTACCTGGACGCGTTTGGATGGGTGAGGGCCTGGTCTTTCGTATGCCGTACGAGACCTTTGTGAAAATTACCAAAGCCACAACCTTTGAAATCAAGTTTGACGCGACGTCGTTTTCGGTAGGAGATAAGGAAAAGCAAGCGTTGCGGGATTTTTTGATCTACACAAAGCCGTATCCGCAGATTACGCGGATTACACAGATTCAAAACAGCAAGAGATAGGGAGAAGCGGGTTGGAGAATTTGAAAAGCGAGAGCGTTATTGTTGGTATTCGTCCTTCGTCCTCTTTGAATCTGTGTAACCTGCGAATAACGATCGTTAATGCATTAGTCACCCAGTGTCTTCATCATCTCGGCAAATTTTTCAACATCGGCGCGAGTACGTTCAAGCGAACGACGGCTATCCAGGTAGGCCGTCCACACCGGTGTTTGTGTGAGCGCTTTGGTCGTGTCCTGATCAAGCGTCTGGGCCATCAGGGCAATCAGATCGCTCACCACGCGCGTGTGTTCGAGCAGCGACTCGATGATTGTGTAGGCAAGGCGTGCTTGCTGCTGATCCAAATCGCGGGGTTTTTCGTTGTCCGACGGTTGTTCTGACATGTCAGTTTCTTGAAAACTTGTTATTAATCTGATCCGCATGCGCGTAATCCGCGGCTAATCGTCTTTCTTCTTGCGCCAACTGCCATTTACAAACGGAAGTTCCGTTACCTGGGCCCTCCACTCATTGGCTGCGGAAACTACTTTCACCTGGGTGCCCGCCGCGAGATAGTCATACTTCAAATACGCGAGCGCGATTGTACGCCCCAGGTGCGGAGAATAAGTTTTGGAGGTTATCCTCCCAATCTCTTTGCCGTCTGATGATTGGATAGCACTTCCCACCTCGAGTGGCACGGCCTGTTCAAACATCAGTCCCGACAATTTTTTCGCCACATGCCCGCGATACTTGATACGGGCAATAATCTCCTGGCCCACATAACAACCTTTGGTGTAACTCACCGCGTCGTCTAGCGCCGCTTCAGTCACCACGTTGGTTTCATCCATGTCGACACCGTAGAGCGGCACTCCAGCTTCAATCCTCAGCATCTCCAGCGCATCATGACCAACCGGTCGTGCTCCGGCGTTTTCCAACTCTTCGAACAAGCTGCCGGCATCATTGCTCGGGACGACGAAATCGAAACCATCTTCCGCTGTGTGCGCCGCGCGCATGACCATCACGCCTTCTGTAACATCGCTGGCGCCCTCCGCATTTCGCGGCCACTCAATTTGTTCCACGCCGTTAGCTGCTATTTCTGCTGCGTCGTCTCCCACAACCGCGCGTACCATTTCCACCGCCTTTTTCCCCTGGACCGACAACATCGCGGTCTGATTGGTCACATCGGTGACGCGAAAATCGCCGGCAAGCGTAAACCTTTCAATATTTTTCAGGACACTGCCATGCGTCGCCGCTTCAGTGTCGATCAGGAAAACAGGACAAACATTCCCGTCTGTACCATTGTCATGCAAGCGAATGACGCGCACGCTCGCAATCAGCCGACCCTGAACATTGGGAAACGCTGCCGGCATCCAACTATGTTCGGCGAGCGTTTTCATGTCGTTTGTGATCAGACCGTTGAGAAACTGAACCGCCTCGGTTCCGCTTACCATAATCCGCCCACGGGAGGAAAGGTCTATCAGTCCAGCCGCGCCCTCGCGCACCGTGGCGTATTCCAACAACACATCGCCGTACGACTGAGGCAAAGACCAACCGTCCCGCTCGATCATCGTCGCGCCTAATCGCTGATGTATGGAATCGAGCGGAGACGTGACGGCAGCTTTTGTTGCGACTGATTCGTTCATAACTCTTTGATCGCTCGGGCAACCATCTTGTAATCCGCCAACTGCTCAGCTTCGCGCCGGTGTGAAGCCAATACCTGCGGACTGGGGTGATAAAGCGGCACCAACACACGTCCATGCCACCGATGGATGGTTGCGGCCGCTGCCTTCAGATTGAGATCGTGAGTCTCAATCGACCGCAGCGCTTCAAGCGCGACTGAACCAAGTGTCACCACCAGTCTCGGATTAACAATTTCCATTGTTCGCCGCAGGAATTGTGAACAGTTTGTTAACTCGCTCCGAGACGGCTTCCGGTTTGCACCTGACTCGGTTCGCGGATTACAAAGCGCGGCACTGGTTATGAAAATCTGCCGGCGACTTAAACCAATCGACGCGAGGAAGCGATCGAAATTTTTGCCAGACTGATCGCCGGAAAAAGGCACGCGCGTCTGATCTGCACCTTTACGCCCGGGCGCCTCACCAATGAACATGATACGCGCAGCGACCGAGCCGTTTCGTTCACTTAAAACCGCAGTCCTTTCACACATTGCCGGGCAACGTGTGCAACCAGCTGCTTCCACGATCATCTGCCTGAATTGAGCTTGCTTTGTTTCTGTTGCAGACATGGACTAGATTTCATCACAAAGAAACGAGGACAACAAAGAGCGGGGGCAAGCCCACCTTCCCGACCCCGAGCTGATCGCAGTTTTTGCTCCTCATCAAATGGCGGGATAGCGTTCATGGTGGGATTTACACGACTACACCGAACAGCTCTCAGGTGAGGAAGGCGGGCTTGCCCCCGCTCTTTCTCTATAAAACTACGGGCCTAGTGTTTAGCAGACTATGGCCGGAGACTAATTCTATAAGTTTTGATTTTGGAGTTGAGCGTGGTGGCATTCATTCCGAGCAGCCGGGCGGCGCGCGATTGATGGCCGCCGGTTTGCTCTAAGGCGCGGCGAATCAGATCGATCTCAAAGCGGCGCACCTGATCGTAGAAATTAATACCGCGTCCCAGATCCTGTACCGCGCCGACGCTGGCCCCTTCCTGTGAAGCAACTATCACCGATTGCGGATCGCTGATTTCCGGACGCAGGCATTCGCGCGAAACCTCATCGCGCGGCGCGATTACGACCGCCCTTTCAATCGCATTCTCCAGTTCCCGAACGTTACCGGGCCAGGAGTAACCCTCCAGCAACGCCAGCACCTCGGGAGCAATTTGTTCCGACACAGTGCGACCGTTTTCTTCGTTGTACTTCTCGATGAAATGCTGGGCCAGCGGCAGAATGTCCTCGCGGCGGTCGCGCAACGGCGGCAGTTCAATTGGCACAACCGCGAGGCGATAATAAAGATCTTCGCGAAACGTTCCCTGCTTGACTGCTTCCTTCAACTCGATATTCGTCGCCGCGATGATGCGTACGTCGACGCGTCGCGGCGTCGTGTCTCCAAGTGGGGTAAATTCGCGCTCCTGAATAACGCGCAATAATCGCACCTGCGTCTCGGGAGGAATGTCACCGATCTCGTCGAGAAAGATCGAACCTCCGTCAGCTACTTCGAACAAGCCTTTTTTGGCGGCAACCGCGCCGGTGAAAGCACCACGCGTATGACCGAACAATTCCGATTCGAGGAGCTCGGAAGGAATGTTGGAACTGTTGACGGTAACGAAAGGCTTGCCCACGCGAGGACTCGCTTCGTGGATCGCTTTTGCAATCAGTTCTTTTCCGGTGCCACTTTCGCCGGTAATCAGGACGGTGGAACGAGCCGGCGCCACCTGCTCAACCAGGCGAAACACTTCCTGCATCACGTCGGATCGTCCAACGATAGCCCCGCGATCGACCGCACGACTCATGGCGCGGCGCAGCGTTCGTCTTTCCTCTTCTTTACGTCGCCGCTTGATGCCGGCGGCGATGGTCGAGGTAATCTGTTCGTTCTGGAAAGGCTTTCTGATACAACCAAACGCGCCGTGTTCCCAGGCAGCAATGGCCGTATCAAACGTCGCGTAGGCTGTAATCATCAAGATCACCGCCTCCGGATCCATCTTCAAGAACTCTTCAAGCGCGCGCAGCCCGCCAATGCCCGGCATGGAGACATCGAGCAGTACGGCATCGTAAGCGCGCCGACCGTATGACTCGAGCCCTTCTTCACCCGTTTTTGCAAGGT
>DATLBQ010000446.1:0-6443 GCA_035526805.1 Pyrinomonadaceae bacterium | reverse complement strand
AGTAGGCATCATTCTTCTGGGGATTTTTGTTCTGGCAGTGGGCATCCCTCTGGTGTTGGCCGCCGCCGGAATAACGCTCGGAATCCTCGGCATTCTTTTCAGCATCGCCGTCCTGGTCATCAAACTGGCGGTTGTGATCGCCGTCGCTTATCTCGTCCTCGTCGGCGTTAGAGCTGTCATACGCTAGTCCTCGGTTAGGGCCTCGAAAGAGGCCTTGCCATGAACCTTTCATTATTTCCCACCCGAAATTATTCCCTCCGTCTTGACCAAAGCACAATATTGTCTTAGAACTCAGAGTCACCACTGCGACTACAGGAGCATGTCGTACTTAACGGTTATGACATCAGAACAGCGACTCGACCGTTTAGAAAGAATCGCGAAGTTATTCGCCAAGGCAGGTTTGGGTGCAGGAATCAATTGCGTCAACAGTACGACATTTTGATGGATGTCCAGATGCGCAACGAAGCAAGATTTGCGCAGAACGAAGAACGGTTTCAAAGATACGAAAAGCGGTTTCAAAGAGACGAAGAAAGATTAACCAGGCTTTCGGAGAAAACGGATCGAAGATTTTTGGAGTTAGCGGATTCGCAAGCGCGAACCGATCGCAGATTGGCTGAGCTTATTAAGATAGTAACCAGGGCCGAACGGAAATTCCCTGACTGATTCATAGATCGGGCTAGACATTAAAGCGAAAGTTAACCACGTCGCCGTCCTGCATGATGTAGTCTTTCCCTTCCAATCTCGTCAGCCCTTGTTCTTTTGCGGCAGCATACGAGCCGGCGCGCAGCAGTGCGTCGTAACTGACGATCTCGGCGCGGATGAAACCGCGAGCGATGTCGGAATGAATTGCACCCGCGGCGTCTTGCGCGCGCGAGCCTTGCGGAATCGTCCAGGCGCGCGCCTCTTTTTCGCCCGCCGTCAGGAACGACATCAGGCCAAGTACTCGATAAGCGCTTTGGATCAACTGATCCACGCCGCTGCTCTTAACGCCCAATGATTCCAGGTACTCGCGTCGCTCTTCTGGAGCAAGCCCAACAAGATCAGCCTCCAACTGCGCGCAGATCACGAGACATTCAGAGCCTTCGTTCGCCGCGACTTTACGAATCTCGCGCACCTGCTCGTTGTCCTCTGGCGCCGCGAGCGTAGCTTCCATGACATTGGCGGCATAAATAGTCGGCTTCATCGTCAACAAAAAAAAGTTGCGGGCAATGGCGCGCTCTTCTTCGGTCAGTGACACGCTCTTTGCGGGCAGGAACTCTTCCAGCGCCGGGTGCAATTTATCGAGCACCTGTAGTTCGGCCTTGGCATTCTTCTCGCCGCCTTTTGCGCCTTTTTGGACGCGCTCGCGTCGCCGTTCGACGGTTGCGAGGTCAGCCAGCGCCAGCTCGATCTGGATCGTTTCAATATCGCGCCGGGCGTCGACGGTGTCATCGACATGGACAATATTCTCGTCTTCGAAACAGCGCACTACGTGAATCATCGTGTCTGTTTCGCGGATGCTGGCGAGAAACTGGTTACCCATGCCCTCGCCTTTCGACGAGCCGCGCACGAGGCCCGCGATATCGACAAATTCAACCGTAGCCGGAACGATAACACTCGTCTTCACAATTTTTGCCAAGGGCGCCAACCGTTCATCGGGCACTGTGACGACGCCGACGTTGGGCTTGCTGGTAGAGAAGGCGTAGTTCGCAGTGACGCCAGACGTCTGTGCCGTGACGGCGTTGAAAAGCGTAGTCTTACCAACGTTGGGCAAGCCAACAATTCCAGCTCGTAACATTGTTTTGATTTCCTCGGCTTTGAAACTACCCGATAATATTCCGAGGCGCAAACGGGCGATTAATCAGCTGGGAGCGCAGACATCTTGTCTGCCTCAACGTTAGAGCTCACGCAGCAGCAGGCAAGATGCCTGCGCTCCCAGCGCCATCCGTGGAGATC
Organism: Pyrinomonadaceae bacterium; assembly: GCA_035526805.1. GTDB lineage: Bacteria > Acidobacteriota > Blastocatellia > Pyrinomonadales > Pyrinomonadaceae > PSRF01. The sequence goes on along the minus strand of DATLBQ010000446.1, from coordinate 4,508 downwards.
CGCGGCTAAAAGTTTTTCCAAACCTCACTTCACGGTTCGCGTATAATCCGGCCGTCATAACCAACTCTTTATGAACAAAGGACCAGACGGAACGAGCCGCCTCGAATTGTAATTATCCGTCCTTGACTCGCGTGATTACTTCGCTCGCGCTCGTTCTTATCGTCACCGCCAGCGGCACGCTCCTCAGTTATCTCTATGACGAGGACGCTGGTTTCCCGGCAAGGCTTTGTGCCGGAGCGTGCATCGGCATTACAGCTCTGGGCTTACTGGGTTTTACGTTTGCCTCCTTTCTCGGCCTTACGCCGCTGGCGATTTTACTAACGCTAATTGTGATCGTCGCAATGGCGGTTCCTTCTTTACGCAGTCCCCGTAGAGTCTTTATTCAGCAGGATTTGAGATACACCTGGCGCTCGATTCGTCGTGCATTGTCAGACCCTGCTCGCATACCAATCGGCTACACGATGTTTTATCTCGTTGTCGCAGCGATTCTTTGGCGAGCGTTCCAACGGGCGATGATAGAAACACCCGAAGGAATTTACACCGGCATCCTCAACAATTTCGGCGATTTACCATTTCACCTTAGCGTGATCACGGGCTTCTCATTTGGGAACAACTTTCCACCTCAAGATCCAACTTATGCGGGCGTGCGGTTTACTTATCCATTCCTGACCGATTTTGTCTCTGCCATCTTTGTCCGCTGCGGAACAGACCTACGCCAATCGATGTTCATCGAGAATTTCGTGGTCGCTTTATCATTTGTCGGCTTGATGCATCGTTGGGCCCTGGACATGTTACGCGACAAGCTCGCCGCCGTTATCACCCCCGTACTGGTCCTGCTTAACGGAGGCTTCGGCTGGATTTTGTTGTGGAATCAATTCACAAAAAACAACGATGACGGATTAATGGCAACGCTTCAGAGTCTTCCGGCTTCCTTCACCATTATTCCAGACACTACCTGGCGCTGGGGAAACGCCGTGTCGACTTTATTGATTCCGCAGCGTGGATTTCTGCTTGGTCTGCCGCTGGCAGTGATTGTGTTTACGCAATGGTGGAAGGCGGCGGAAAAACCAGCCAAAAGAAATGAGGAGGAAGAGGGGAAAAGGGTAAAGGGTAAAGGGAAGAAACCGAAGGACCGAAAAAACGCCAAGTTTAATCAAAGGTATCCTGAAACATCCCCTTCACATTTTCCCCTTTCGGTAAGGCGCATGATCGCTGCCGGCGTGGTTGCGGGCCTCCTGCCGCTGGTGCACGCACACAGCTTTGTCGTGGTGATGGTAGTGGGCGCCTGCATCGCACTGCTGCAAAGAGGCTGGCGCGATTGGATCACCTTCGGCGTAGTCGCATCAGTAATCGCACTGCCGCAGATGTGGTGGTCAACTCACAACAGCGCAGTCAATGCCGGGAAGTTTTTTGAATGGCAGTTCGGGTGGGACCACGGACAGGAAAACATCACCTGGTTCTGGTTGAAGAATACGGGTTTGTTTATCCCCCTGGCTGTCGCGGCGATACTCTGGCGCCGCGAGAAGGAGGTGCTAGTTCCGCAACCTCTTTTAATATTCCTTTTGCCATTTGCGCTTTGCTTTATTGTACCGAACCTCATAAAAATGGCTCCCTGGATTTGGGATAACATTAAAGTCTTGTTTTACTGGTGGCTTGCGATGGCTCCACTCGTAGCGCTTCTAATTGCGCGACTGTGGCATGGAGGGATGCCAAACAAGGTGATCGCCGGTTTGCTATTCATCTGCGTAACTTTGGCTGGAGCTTTGGATGTTGGCGCGATCGTTTTGCGATCGAACGAGTATCAGATATTCAATGCGGAAGGAATCCAGTTTGCGGAATTGATAAAGCGGGAAGTTCCACCAAACGCACTCGTGATACATGCCCCGGTTCATAATCATCCGGTGTTTTTAACTGGAAGAAGATCGTTGATGGGTTATCCCGGACACGTCTGGACCCACGGCCTGGAATTTGGTCCGCGCGAATCAGAAATCAAGCGAGTCTACAGCGGCGCGCCAGACGCGGTTAGTATTCTCCGGAAATACGGCGCTGACTACGCCGTGGTTGGGCCGCTTGAACGCAATATTATGAACGTGAATGAACAATTCTTTTCCAGCTTTCAACTTGTGGGAGAAGTAGGTGAGTACCGCCTCTACAAAATCACGCGGCCCTAAGCAGCGAGCGGGCCAGGCCAGGGGGGCATCCGCGAGAGCCCGAACAGCTGCTCAGCCTTCGCAAACGCTGCCTGAAGTTATGTCCGAACGCGCCTGGTTGTTTGCGGCTGCTGCAATTGTCGTCATCGCCGCGATTCTTAGGCTGTATGATCTGAATCTGGTTCCACTTCACCATGACGAAGGAGTTAACGGAAATTTCCTGGTGCGGCTCGTTCGCGATGGGTATTACCATTACGATCCGGCAAACTACCATGGGCCAACGCTGTATTACTTCGCGGCTTTGTACCCCTCAGTCTTGAGACTCTTATTTGGGCCAAATGCGCAGAACAACTACGGCTTAACCACCGTCGTTATCAGATTGGTTCCAGCGCTGTTTGGCTTGGCCACGATCGCCCTGATCTTTACTCTGCGGCGAAACCTGGGAATGATCGCCACGCTTGCAGCTGCGTTTCTGCTGGCTGTCTCGCCGGGCGCGGTTTACCTCTCGCGCTACTTCATTCACGAGAGCCTGTTTGTCTTCTTCACATTAGGAATCCTCGTTGCCCTCGTCAAGTACTTCGAGGCGCCACATCCTGTTTATCTGGTGTTGGCTGCGCTTTCCGCGGCCCTGCTATTCGCGACTAAAGAAACCGCTGTCATTTCTGTCGGCGTGCTCATGATTGCGCTCGTAGTCACACACGTATATCAGCGGGTATGGCGGTCGGTAACCGGAAACAGGAAAAAGAAGCGTCTAAATAACTCCGAAGCAGATTACCGTAGTTTTGTTGAGAGAGCCGACGGGCTAACCAGGCTCAGTGTTTCGTTGGCGATTGCTGTCGTCGTATTCATCAGCGTGTATGTTCTCTTCTACTCATCTTTCTTTACCAATTATCCCCAGGGCATTTCCGACTCGTTAAACACATTTCAAATTTGGACCAAGACCGGCAAGGAAGCTCACGTGCATCCCCTGATGACGTATGTGTGGTGGTTGATGCAGCAGGAATCGCCGCTATTGGTTTTGGGCGTTCTCGGTGCGATGTTGGCTGTCTGGAAACCGGAGAAATCGTTTGCCCTATTCTCAGCCTTGTGGGCTTTTGGGCTAATCGCCGCTTATTCTTTGATCGCGTATAAAACCCCGTGGCTTTGCCTGAACTTCATCGTTCCACTGGCGTTAACCAGCGGCGTTTCGATGGAATGGCTCTATCAGGAGCTCGCGAAAAGGAATGTCAGCACTCGTGCGCGTTGGTATGTGCTTGCAACCGTCTTACTGATAGCCGTTGGGCCATTGCCAGGAATTGCCAGGGTGTTTGATGAAGCAGCCGCTAACGCTAACTCGACAGGTTTATCAAGTGCCCTTGGTACTACAGATGTTCATTGGAAGACTTTCATTCCCGGTTATCAAACATTAGATCTTAATTTTATTAACTACGACAACGACAATCGCTATTACGTCTATGTCTATGCTCACACACGCCGCGAAACACTCAGACTGCTTGACGAGATAGACAAAATTGCGGAACGCACTCATCAGGGCGGCGACACTGGAATAACAATAGTCTCGCCAGACTACTGGCCGCTGCCGTGGTACCTGCGCGATTACAAACGAGTCGGTTATCACGGTCGGATGAATCCCTCGAATGAACCTATCATCATCGCCAAACAAGACCAGGAGGCGGAAGTGCAGGCAACGTTCGGCGACCGCTATCAGCAGATACAGTCAGGCTTGAATCCGACCGGAAGTTTTGCCTTGCGACCGGGAGTAGACCTGCTCTTGTATACACGACGCGAACTTGTGCCCCAGTAAATAACGCCCACTTTACTTTGCGTAGCCCGCGACCCTCTCAAGCTGCATGTCGCTCCGGCCACCGCAAACAAACGCCAAATTCGTGTAGTGCCACCTTTGCCTTGCGCCTTGTGTTAGATTGTTGTTTCCAAATTCAGAGTAGGTCCGCTACCCGGTTGGCGGAACCAGTGCCGCCCGATCGATGCAAAACTACCGTCCCTTTTTGATCATTGCCTTGGTGTTGGCCATTGCGATTATTAGTGGGGCCCTCCTGTTACGATCGAGTCGAAAACAAATTTCTACCGTTGCCCCAGGGAGCCAGCCGCCTTTTCCGGCAGGTTCGAGAAATGAGCCAGGCATTCCGGCCCAAACCGTCGTGACGCTCGAGGAGTTTGGGGATTACCAGTGTTCGCCGTGCGGAGAACTTCATCCAAGTCTCAAGCAGCTCAAGCAGCAATTGGGTCCAAATCTTAACTTCGTATTTCGAAACCTTCCGCTAACTACGATCCATAAAAATTCTCTGGCAGCCGCGCAGGCCGCTGAGGCAGCCAGAATGCAAAACCGCTTCTGGGAAA
>DATLBQ010000445.1:0-6730 GCA_035526805.1 Pyrinomonadaceae bacterium | reverse complement strand
GTCATGCTTGTTGTTCCTTAGGGGACTTTTGTGTTTGTCAGCGGACGCCCACTTGAGATAAGCTTTGCAACGAGCTTTCATTTTGGGCGACAGTTACTTAGTCACCCGCTCGTTTTCTCAGGGGAACTTGCCCTTTTCCTGAGAAAACCTTCAGGAATTCGGTATGAGTGCCCTGGTCACCAAGAATCTTTGGCGAGTCCTCGCCATAATTTCTGTTTTGCTCTTCGCCTACGCCACCGTGCTGGTGCCGCTTGTGCGCGTTTGGTGGACAGACGAAAACTACTCTCACGGTCTGCTAATCCCTTTCATCGTTGCCTACATTCTTTGGATGTCCCGCGACAGGTTCGCGGGTAAGCTATCGCGACCCTCTTCGTATTTGGGTTTGGCGGCCATCCTTATTGCTTTGTTCGCTCTCTGGGCGGGTGTAGCAGGCGCAGAACTCTACACGCAACGTCTTTCGCTTGTTCTAATCCTGGTTGGATTAGTGATGTACTTCTGGGGCGTTCGATTACTGAGATTGCTCCTCGTACCATTCGGCTTACTATTATTATCGATTCCCATACCTGTAATAGTTTTCAACAAGATAGCTTTTCCCTTACAGCTTTTCGCATCAAGCTGTGCCGTTTGGGCCATGAGACTCTTAGGTATCCCCGTCTTGCGTCAGGGAAACGTAATTGAGCTGATGCCGCTGAATGCCGTTGACACACAAAAGTTGGAAGTGGTCGAAGCGTGCAGTGGCATTCGTTCGCTGATGACCTTGATGACGCTCGCAGTTGTGTTTGCATACTTCACTCATCCTAGCCCCCCATCTTCCGCGCATTCTACAAACGTATTCAACGGGTTGAAGAGTTATGGTTTTTGGAGATCTACAATTCTCTTGTTGTCGGCCGTTCCGATCGCAATTTTGACAAATGCGTTCCGTGTGAGCGGCACGGGCGTACTGTCGCATTACTATGGAACCAAAGTGGCAAATGGGTTCTTTCATTCCTTTTCTGGTTGGGTCATTTACATTGCTGCATTCTTGCTCTTATTCGGCGTCGGCTGGATGCTGGATCGCTTTAAGCCGGCAACAAACAAACCGCCAAGCGAACCACCCCAAAAGGGCAAGGAATTCATGTTAGGAGAGAGTGCAGTGACACCCACGGTACAAGTAATAACAGCGGAAGGCACAGAGTGATGAAAGGCTCAATACGTTTTGCCCTCGTCCTGGTGGTGATTTTTGTCGCGGGTATTGTGGTCAATAGCTGGAGCTATCTGGGCGAAGCACCTGTTGTGCGCAAGGAATTAAAAGACTTTCCGCAAGAGCTCGGTAATTGGAAGCAAATGGGTAGCGATCAGATATTCGACAAGCAGACGTTGTCGGTTTTGCGCGCCAGCGACTATTTAATGCGAGACTACCGGACCACCGAGGGTCAGGTGGCCAATTTTTATGTTGGCTATTATGCCACGCAACGTGATGGCGCTACCTATCACAGTCCACTCAATTGCCTGCCCGGTTCTGGTTGGACTATGACTGATCCGGGCCAGATTACGATTACGTCGCCGGATGGGCATAGCTTCGCGGCCAACCGGTACGTGATTCAGAATGGTGATCAGAAAAGCCTGCTGATCTACTGGTATCAGGGTCGCGGTAGGGCCGTAGCCAGCGAATACTGGGGAAAAGTGTATACCGTTTTGGACAGCGTGCGCCTACGCCGGTCAGATGGAGCAATGGTGCGCGTAATAACACCGATGGGAAAGTCGGCACCGGAAGCTCTTCATTCGGCCGTAGATCTGGCTGCGAATGCGACCAGGGTACTGCCGCAATTTGTGCCTGATTGAAGCGGAACTGGAAGAGTTGCTCGCCGAAGATTCGGTGGGTGCTTCGGTGTCAATTTAAGGAAAATCTGGGGGATTGACCATCTCTCCACATTGATCTCGCTTATTGTAGGCATCAAAGGCCATTGGCCAACCAAGCTGGGATACGCAGCGCCTGGTGTGTCCAAGTCCCTGGTCAAAGGGCGAGACCCGGCTTGATTGCGAGGAGCGAAAAATAGAATGAATGCCAAGCCTCGAAATTTTATTTATTACCCAGCTTTACTCTCCGTCCTTTTGGTTGCTCTGGTCTCCCTCGGTGGTTGCCGTAATCCAGAAAAAACCAAAGCCGAACATCTCAGTAAAGGTGAAGCTTACCTGAAGGAATCCAAGTTTAACGAAGCAGTGCTTGAGTTCCGAAACGCGCTGCAGATAGACGACAAACTCGCCCCCGCGTACTGGGGCTTGGCGCGAGCTTACGAAAGCCTCCAGCGGCTCCCGGAAATGCTTGAAGCGCTGAGGAAAGCGATAGATCTTGATCAGAATAACCTCGAGGCCAAGAACAAACTTGCTAACTACTATCTAGCTGCGAGTAAGGGAAGACCGGAATTACTGACAGAAGCCGAACGTCTCGCAAACGACGTTCTCCAAAGAGATCCTAAAAACATTGAAGGTCACATCCTGCTTAGCAGCGTCCGATTCGCACAGGGCAAGAAGGACGAAGCTCTCGCCGAACTAAATCGGGCGATCGACTTAAATCCTAGCCGAAGTGAATCCTATCTCAGTCTTGCCCGTTTTTACATGGTTACCAATGATCGAGAAAAGGCAGACGAAGCATTCAGAAAAGCAATCTCGGTTGAGCCCGGGTCAGCGCTGGCGCACACGGAATATGGAAAATACTTAGTTCAAACAAATCGCATTTCCGAAGCCGAAGCTGAATTGAAGAAGGCGGTTGAAGTAGCAGCGCCAACTGATCGCACTGCCAGATATAGCTTGGCAACCTTTTATGTAATCAACAAGCAGCTGGATAAGGCTGAGGAGACGTACAAGGCGCTCGCTGAGCTTGATAAAGACAAACCGGAAAGCCAGGCGATCCTGGCTGATTTCTACTCAGCGACAAATCGTAGCGATGATGCCGTGCGCATCTTTCAAGACATACTGGCGAAATCACCTGATTACGTTCAGGGTCGTTATCGACTGGCTGAAATCCTGTTAATGCGAGGTGATACAAGCGGCGCCAGCGCCCAGATAGAGGAGGCGTTAAAGAAGGATCAGCAGGATAGAAAGGCCCTTTTGCTGCGTGCGCGAGTCCGAGCACAAGCGGGGCAGGCAGATGACCTAAAGGCTGCTGTCGAGGACTTGAAGGAGGTCCTAAAACAGGAACCCAGCTCACGCGAGGGCCTGTACTTCATGGCAGAGGCAAACTTTAATATGGGGGCAATAGACCAGGCAAGAGTTTTTGCCGGCGATCTGGAAAAGAACTACCCAGAGTACCTCCCAGCTAAGTTAATGCAGGTGCAAATCAATATTGCTGCAGGAGATCCGAAGAAGGCGGTGAGCTTAGCGACTGACTTGATCGACCGGTTGAGTAAGACTGCTCCGGATCGACAGAACTCACCGCAATTACTGCAAGAAATCGGGGCAAAAGCATATCTGGCGCGGGGTTCCGCGCAACTACAACTCGGAAACCGCGCTGCAGCTCGTCAGGACTTCGACTCATCGCGTCGGGCTGCTCCCACCGAAACTCGGGTCTACAATAACCTGGCCGCGATTTCCCAGATGGAAAACAAGCCCGAGGAGGCAATGGCCTTCTATCAGACCGCGCTCAAAATCAATGCGACGGATTTCAAGGCGTTAAACGGGCTGATCTCTCTCTATGCCAGACAAAATCAGCTTGATAAAGCTCACGCCACGATCGATCCGCTGCTGAATACTTACCCGAACAACGCGTCCTTACACTACTTGAAGGCAGAAATTTATGGCCTTGAGCGCAATGCCCAAGGGGCAGAAGCGGAACTTCGCAAGGCCCTGGAGCTTGACCGCAACTATATAACCGCCTACCTGGCTTTGGGTGCTCTCTTCATTAACTCAAAACAAGAGGATCGAGCCATCGCGGAGTATAAAAGGATCCTTGAGGTTCGTCCGGATGATTCGACCGCGTACACGTTAATCGGAATGCTTGAAGATTCCCGAAAGAACTACGATGTGGCCGCAGAAAGCTATCGCAAGGCGTTGGAGAAGGACGCAAACGCATTAATAGCCGCTAATAATCTCGCGTGGCTCTATGCCGATCACGGAAAAGGGAATCTGGATGAAGCGCTGCGGCTCGCTCAAGGCGTGGTTCAAAAGAATCCAAACATCGCTGGGTTCGCCGATACGTTAGGCTGGGTGTATTACAAAAAGGGACTTTATACGCCGGCAGCTGAGCAGTTGCAAAAGGCTGTTTCAATGGACGAAGCGGCGGCACGAGTCAATAAAGGTACGCCAAGCGCAACATACCATTACCATCTTGGCATGGCCCTGAAAGCTAAAGGGGACAAAGCCGGCTCCAGACGCGAGCTTGAAGCTTCGCTCCGACTCTCGGATAAATCGCCATTCGATGATATTGACGAAGCCCGCAAGGCCCTGGCTAGTTTGTAGAAGGACTTATTTGCGAAGAGCACAGAGAAGCCCAGAGTGGGCGACGCAAGAAACTCAATTTGAAAGAAAATGAGATAGGAGTGCCCCGTGAGTATTGAATTTCGTCAGCGACGACCAAGTGAATACTTAAAGATAATCCGGCGACGCAAGTGGCTAATTATCCTGCCGATTATCGCCGTGACCTGTGCGGTTTCCTGGGTGGTTTACCGCTTACCTAATGTTTATGAGTCGGTTACGCTTATCGTCGTCAAGCCATCGACACTACCGACTGGCGTGGTTCCCACAATCACCGAAGACAGCCTTACGCGTCAGCTGACCAGCATTGCGCAGGTTGTTACCAGCCGCAGTTCGCTTGAGCCGCTCGTCAATAAGTATGAGTTGTATCAGCCGGAGCGCCTTCGCGGCGAGCCGATGGAATTGATTATCGACATGATGCGCAAGGACATCAACGTCGAAGTAAATACCAGTCGCAACGATATTACCAACGGCTTCAACATTACTTATCGCGGTCGTGATCCAAAAACTGCTCAAGCCGTTACCACGGAGCTGGCCAGTAGGTACATCAACGAACAGACGAAGAATACAGTCAATTCAACGAACTCGGCCAGGCAATTCATCGACCAACAGGTTCGACAAACCAAAGATGAACTCGACGCAATCGATAAGCAGCGGCTCGATTTCATGCAAAAGAATGTCGGCAACCTACCAACGGAAGCTACCTCACTCGTAGGTCAACTGACGGGCTTGCGCGAACAACAAAAGGCCTTGATTGCAGAAGTCGGTCGTATGCAGGATCGCAGTTCAGCGTTTTCGACACAGTTGACACTGCTGAAGAAACAATCCCAACAGACGATAGATGACTCTGCAGAAAACACGACAGATCCGAAGACGACTCTTGCCTGGGCAGAACTGGTAAAGAGGAAGGCTGATTTGCAGTCGGAACTGCAACGCATGCTGACTGAGTTAAAGCCGAAACATCCTGATGTTTTAGCCAAACAGGCCCAGCTTGATTCGGTTAGCAATGACATGGATCGCATGATCGCGGAATGGAAGGAACGCATCAAGGAAAAGCAGCAAAAGCTTCAAAACCGCCCCGATTTGAGCGTCGCTGCTACTGAATCACAAATCATGGCGTTAGATGGTGAGATTAGGCGCGAGAAAAAAATGCTTGACGACAACGAGAAGCAAATTGGCGCTATCTTGCAACGTATCAATAACGTCCCGGGGGCCGAAGTAGCTCTCGGTGCGTTGGATCGTGAGTATCAGACGAAGAAGACCGCCTACGATCAATTGTTGTTACAGCAGCAGAAGATCGCGTTAGGAGCCGACGCGGCTTCGCAGCAACAGGGTGAGGGCATCGAAGTGGTCGACCCTGCCAATTTGCCTTCAAAGCCGGTTGCACCGAAGCGTTTCTTTCTTTCCGGGCTTGGTTTTGCCCTTGGGCTGGGCCTCGGATTACTGCTGACGGGCATATTCGAGATTCCACGCCTGCTCACGATTGTTAGCTCCGAAGACGCACGCCACTACACTGGCCTGCCGGTGCTTATTTCAGTTCCAGAGTTGCTAACGCCGGCAGAAGCGCGGTCCGCTCCTCGTCGTCGCAAACTCTTACTGGCGGCCGGAGTGGCGATAACGCTCGTGAGTATTCCGCTGCTTGCGCTCGCCTTGAAGGCCACCCATGTTTTCGAATTTCTATCGTCCGGCCGTGCTTCGTGAAGCGGGGGATTTCGGTGTGAACCTGGAGGTGTGAAGAAAGTGTACGCAGAATTCTACGGATTAAGAGAGCTCCCTTTTGCGCTGACGCCGGATCCGCGTTTCATTTATTTCACACCGTCGCATACCGAAGTGATGGCTAATCTCCACTATGGCGTCGAAAGCGGCAAAGGCCTGATCGTTGTGACCGGCGAAGTAGGCACCGGAAAGACAACAATATTACGCTGGATGATGCAACGCCTCGATCGAACGGTTTTGGTCGCTTATGTATTCAATCCGCGCTTATCGGTGTCGGAATTTTACCAGCATATCGCGACTCTGCTTGATGTCCAGAAATGGGAAACAAAATCGGAACTTTTGATGGAATTGGGCCGGAGTCTTGAGTCTCGACATGTGAGAGGCTTGCGTACCGTTCTCATTATCGATGAGGCACAGGGACTATCTCCGCACGTGCTGGAAGAAATTCGTTTGCTTTCAAATTTTGAATCCGACAACGCCAAGCAATTGCAGATTGTTCTGACCGGACAGCCGGAATTACGCGAGGTGTTGAATAATCCCGATTTGCGCCAATTGAAACAGCGAA
>DATLBQ010000444.1:0-7559 GCA_035526805.1 Pyrinomonadaceae bacterium | reverse complement strand
ATGGTGGCGATGGGCGACTTCGAACTGGCGAAGGACAAGGTGTTGATGGGCGCTGAGCGCAAGAGCATGGTGATCTCAAACGAGGAGAAGCGCGTCACCGCCTATCACGAAGCCGGTCATACGTTAGTCGGTTTGAAAGTGCCGAACGCCGATCCGGTGCACAAGGTCACGATCATTCCGCGCGGCATGGCGCTGGGCGTGACGCAACAACTGCCTGAGGGCGATCGCCATAACTACAGCGAAGAATATCTGCTGGGCCAGATTGCGATCCTGATGGGCGGCCGCATTGCTGAAGACACTTTCCTGGGCAGCATCACCACCGGCGCTTCAAATGATATCGAACGCGCCACCGAACTCGCGCGCGCGATGGTGTGTGAGTATGGCATGTCTGAAATGGGACCGCTGACCTTCGGCAAGAAGGAAGAGCAGATTTTCCTGGGACGCGAGATTGCACAGCATCGCGATTTTTCGGAAGAGACTGCCATCCGCATCGATGAGCAAGTGAAGAAAATCATCACTGCTCAATACGATCGGGCCAAGGCCATCATTCAGGATAACCGCGACACCATGGTGCGATTGGCTGAGTGCCTGCTCGAGCGCGAGTCGCTCGACGGCGTTGAGATTCGACGTATCGTCGCCGGCTTAACGCTCGACGACGCGCAACCTGTGACTGATGGTGGCGATGAAGGTCGGCCGCAACTCAAGGAGCCGACGTCACCAAAACCGCTGAAGCCAATTTTGCCGCCAATAACCGGAGGCAATCCGGCGCCGGCGTAAGTAGGACAGACATTCCTGTCTGTCCACCTCATCAGGAAAATTCGAAAGGGAACGGGCACTGCCTGTTCCCCTTTTCGTTTTGGATCAGATCAAAGAATGAGATTTTCCATTTCTCATTTTTCATTTCTCATCTTCCATTGCGAAGAACTGGAGCCCGCATTTAAAAATTGTACTTGTCCACCTAGCTCGGTGGGGCACAAGTGACCTGGCTAAACAGCACAACTCGAAAGTCTTTCTCCGATGAAAAATGAGAAATTTGAAATGTGAAATGGGAAATCGCCTCCCCTCCTTTTCCCCTTTCTTCTCTTCCCCTATCATCCCTCTCATGACTCGCGAATGGCTCATCTCCGGAGGTCGCACCCTCCCCATCGGCAAACGGACGCTCTTGATGGGCGTTCTCAACGTGACGCCGGACAGCTTCAGCGACGGCGGAGAATTTTTTTCGCTCGATAAAGCGCTCGCTCACGCAGACCGGATGATCGCGGAAGGCGCGGACATCATCGATGTGGGCGGTGAATCGACGCGGCCAGGCGGCGCTGCGATCGTGTCAGCTGAAGAGGAGCTTGAACGCGTTCTGCCCGTTATTGCCCAACTGGCAAAACGATTCGAGGTGCCAATCTCAATCGATACAACGAAGGCTTCTGTTGCCCGCGCGGCGCTCGACGCCGGCGCTGCTGTTGTTAACGAGATCTCTGCTTTGCGTTTTGATCCGCAGATTGCGGACGAGGTGGCGAAGTCAGGCGCGGGTCTGGTGCTGATGCATTCCCTTGGCAGGCCCGGCACGCTTCACGGCCTTCCGCCGGTCGCCGATATTATCGAAGAAGTGACCAGCAGTTTGCGAAGCAGCATTGACATTGCGGAAGAACGTGGGGTGCGGCGCGAATCAATCGTTATCGATCCGGGCGTCGGGTTCGGCAAGAGTCAGGAACAAAACATCGAACTCATCGCGAAACTAGATCAGCTCATCGCCGCCTTCCCCGACTTCCCTCTTCTAATCGGAACGTCGCGAAAATCTTTCATCGGCCGCATTCTGGCCGACGCGAACGGCAATCCCGCTCCGGTCGGCGAACGCCTACACGGCAGCCTCGCCACACTCACGGCCGCCGTCTTGAAAGGCGCTCACATCGTGCGCGTACACGACGTTAAGGCTGCTCGGGAAACAGTCCGCGTTGCCGCTGCGTTGTCCAACAAGCTTTAGTTTGTCCGCAATGTCCGACAAGCTTCAGCTTGTCGAGGGTTCAGTAAATTCAACGCGCAACAAACTAAAGTTTGTCGAACATTGCGGGCGACGTTACCCAGCGCTCATGGCTTTTTGGTGAGCGTCGCGACACGCGGCGGTGTCCATGTATTCGTTGAAGGCTACAACGTTGCCGTCGCGGATGGTGAAGACGTGGGCGAAGTCGCCGCCGAATTCGCGTGAGTTGGATTTGACGCGCCACTGGTAACTGCCCAGGGCGACGACTTTGTCACCTTCTGCGATTAGCTCGCGGGGTTCGAAGCGCAGAGATTCCTGCGTTGAAACGACGCTCTGGAAAAATTCGCCGACGCTGTCGCGGCCTGTACGAGTGCCGGCGAAAGGCACACCTTCCATATCAGGCAGCGTCCAGCTCACGTCATCCGCCAATAGATCGAGTATCCCGTTAATGTTGCGGGTTTTGAAGTTGGAATAAGCCTGGTTGACGATGCTCTTGTTTTGTTCGCTCATGGTTGCTCCTTTTTGAATTGTGGAATTTGCGCGAGTTTTTATCGTTGATTAAATGCGAAGTCAAGAAGAACTCCCAAGCGCTGAAGGCGCTGTGGTTCAACAAATCCACCACAGAGGCACAGAGTTCACAGAGGTTACACAGAGAAAAACCGAAAGAAGAGCTACTCCGAAGCTCATGCCACTTGGCGACCATGCTTTGCTTGTTATAATCATCGCATGGCAAAAGCAAAACAGGCTAAGGGCAAACCTAAGGCGACGAAGAAAAAGCGAAGCGTCAAAAGTTCAGCAAAGAAATCGGAATCGGCGTCTCAAGTCGTGGAACTGGAACCGATGAAGACGAAGAAGGGTGAACCGTCAGACAATCTGCGTAACAGAGCTGAGTGGTTTCAGAAGCGCAGGAGTGGCTACTAGCGCTCGCAGCAAAGTTCTCACTCCATTAGGAGTGAAATGTTTAATAGCTCTGACGGCTCTGGACATAGAGTCAATAAACGATCGCCCGGCGGTATCAGAACCGGAAGCGGACCGGGGTCCCCGCGCGGGCAGCCCGCGTGGGGTGGTGGATGCGACCGGCCAAAGATTCAACCTGTGAGTCGTCGCAGCGCCCGAAGGTTGTGTATTGGGCCGGTCGCTACCGCTTCCGGTTCTGATAGCCAGACAATAAACATCTCAGCCATGGGGTGAAAACCGCCGGTTCGGTCGTCCTATGCCAAACTGGCCGCTACAAGAGATCGATTAGACAGACAGGAATGTCTGTCCTACATCTTCAGCCGCCAGATGCTGCGCCCATAAGTCGCCGCGCTGAGCGTCGCGTCCTTCTCGTGATAGACCAGATCAACGACCATCGCGTTCGGCAGGTTAATCGTTAGGTTCATCCACCGACCCGTAATCGTATCCAACACAAAAACGCCCGCATCGTTGCCGACATACACTTTGTCGGGTTCGTCGCTGCGTATGATGGCGACGTGATGTGGCACATCGGGAAGTTGGCCGTTGTCTAAATCATCCCAGGTCAGACCGCCATCCTGCGTGCCAAAGACATGCGAATGGCCGAAATTGGCCACGGTCGCGATAATGACGTCGGCGTTATGCGGATGAGTCTCGAGGCGCGTGATCGTGTGCCCTGGCAGCATTGAGCTTGAAAGATTTGGGCTCCACTTCTTGCCGCCATTCAAGCTGCGGAAGAAGCCGCCATTCTCCGTTCCCACATAAACTCGTTTCGGATCTGCGGGGGCAACTTCAATAGCAGAAATCGAACTTCCGTCGAGCGAAGCTGACATTACATACCAATTCTTACCATCGTTTTTCGTGCGCCACACGCGATATGAACCAGTAAAGACTGTTTTGGAATTTGAGGGATCAAAGGTGATGAAACACATCCAGATTGATGCTCGTTCCTCTGCCGACGCCGGCGGTGAAATATTGTGATGAACTTTACCGTGAAAGCGGCGAATATCGAGATTGTAGACTGAGCAATAGACATGGTTTACATCGCGCGGATCGAAGACGATCCAGCCACCATCGCCTTCATAGATTTGAAAAAAGCTGGTGCTCGCGCCCGTCTTGGTAATCACCGTGCCGTTGTCCTGCGCGCCGCCACCGAACACCAGCCCGTCGCTCGGCGCCACGTCAAGGTCATAAAACATGGTGATTGATAGACCGTTACTACGATTCTTCCAGTGAGCACCGCCATCCTCGCTCACGTCGAGTCCACCATCGTTGGCGTCATAGATTAGACCAGGAACTGTAGGCGGCATCAGCAGCGCGTGATGATCGGGGTGAGCGTACTTAGGATCCCCACGTTCCCGTTCCCACTGAGTTATTCTGCGCCAGTTGTCGCCGGCATCTTTCGTGAGGTGCAAATCAACTCCGCCGCAAATTACGTAGTTTGGATCGGTGGGATGGACAACGATGGTGTTGCCGTAAGAGAGTTGGCCCTCTTTAGCGAAATGATTTCGATGTATGGGCTTCCAGGTGTCGCCGCCGTTCGCAGAGCGAAAGACACCCAGTACTAGATCGCTGCTCTCACTACTTTCATCGGCAGCCAGCGCGTAAAGCACCTCAGGCCTCGAGCGACTAATGGCGAGGCTCGTGCGACCGAAAAGAGCGGTGTCAGGCAATCCCTTTTTAAGTTGCTGCCATTTCTTGCCGCCATCAGTCGAGCGCCAAATACCACTACGCGATCCCTGTTCAGTGTAGGTGGCGTAGATAGTTCCGCGCCTGGTTGGATGGAAAACGATCGAATGACACCAATAGTTTTCAGTTGAAATAAAGGTCTTCCGTTCCCAGCTCACCCCACTATCAAACGAAGCATAAATGCCGCCCACGCTTTTACCGGCGAAGCTGACTTCAGCATAACCGACGCCACCGATCAGCAAATGTTTCGAATCGAACGGATCAATCGCGATCACGCCAATACCGCTTGGAACGCCGCTTCTTTCTGACGATGCCAGCAACTGCCAGGTGCGTCCTGCATCTTTACTGCTGTAAAGCCCGACGCCCGGATAGGAATCGAGCGACAGATTAGCTTCGCCGGTACCACAATAAATCGTGTCGGCGTTGCGCGGATCGACGGCGAGCGATCCGATATTCAGAATGTCCTGATCGTTCCAGCAGGAGGCCCAGTTCTGGCCCCCGTCTTTGCTCTGCCATACTCCGCCGCCGGCCGCGCCGGCCCAGATGCGTTCGGGATGTTTTGGGTGGTAAGCAAGACACGTTAACCTGCCGCCAATGTTTGTCGGACCAACGCATTCCCATTTGGCAGTGAAATTTGGCGGCGGCGCCAATGCTTTCTCCGCGCGCAAACGCTCGCTGACTAACTTGTGTACAGGCGCTTCTCGAATGGGCCAGGCCGCCCGTGTTCGAAACCATCGGCTGCGAGCTTTATGACTAGTCAGACGAATCGATTGAACCTTGCCCCGCGTGCGAGGCACCGGACCGAGCACTACTTCGCCGACGTCTTCTTTCGCAACTGGCTCTCGCCGACGTCTTGTCGTAGACCGTCCTGATTTGGCGGCGGTTTTTTTTCCTGGTTTCTTGTTAGGCATTGAAAGCTCCTCTGCGTCGACGCGATTTGAGCGCTGAGAATATTTCGTGAGTCCAGATCGGATAAGTTGTTGTCTCGCGAGGACGGCACAATATTCCAAATGGCGCTCGCGCGTCAATGGTGATATCAATCGGTAGAAATCGAATCAGGAAGTATTTGAGTTGCAGTCGTACGCCTTTAGTATGGCGTAATCTCTCTGTGCGTCCTCAATGTACTCTGTGCCTCTGTGGTGTTTGAACAGGCAGCAAACGCTCACCACAGAGACACGGAGATCACAGGAGGACGCACAGAGAATTCAAATGCGTGATTCGGGCGAACTTGCTTAAGCCATACGCCTGAGAGAGAATCCGAAGCGAGTTTCAAATCCGAATTTTCCGGTCTCTCGAGTGAATATCTTCAATGCCAAAAGTCATTAGGTTATCAGTATTCCTGTTGGCACTGTTTTTTGTTTGCGGCTTCGCTGAGTGTTATAAGCCGATAACTAAAAATCAACTGCCCACGCGCATCAAGACCGTTGCTGTACCGGCGTTTCAGAATAATGCGCTGCGTTACAAGATCGAATCACGCTTCACTGAAGCTGTGGTTAATGAGTTGATTCACCGCGGGCGCGGGCTGCGCGTGCAGGGCGGCCGCGAAGGCGCTGACGCCGTGATTGAAGGCGTCATCAAAAGTTTTAGCTACAGTGGCGTGCTGCTTGATGACAGCGGCCGCGCGAGAATCTTTGAAGTTACCATTGAAGCGGCCATTACCGTTCGCGATCAGATCGAAAACCGGGTGCTGTACGACAACCAAAACTTTGTCTTTCGCGGCGAGTTTGAATTCGCCAACGATCCTCGCAACTTCTTCAACGAGGAAGATCCGGCCGTAGAGCGCATGGCGAAAAATTTTGCTGAAAGTATTGTTTCCACGCTGACAAACGCCATTCAGATTCAGAAATGACCGCACTCACGCGCGATAAAGTTCAACAATCCCTTTCGGCAGGACGAATCGAGCCTCTCTATTTACTGGTTGGCTGCGAAAGCTACTTGCGCGACATGACGGCGCGCAAGATCACAGACGCTGCCCTGACCGGCACTTTGCTGCGAGAATTCAACGAAGCTACTTTCAGTCTTCTCACTGATTCAGCGATGGCAGCTATCGCGGCAGCGGAGCAGCTGCCCATGATGTCTGAGCGACGCGTGATCAGAATCAAGGACTTTGCAAAACTGCGCGAAACCGATGAAGAGATCATCATTCGTTATTTGAATCGTCCGCTGGATTCCACGGTCCTGATTTTTGTGGCCGACGAACTTGATAAGCGCAAGAAGCTGACCAGGATTTTGCAGACGAGTTGCACCATAGTTGAGTTTCCCGCCTTGAAAGATGCTGAGGCAAAAGCATGGGCGCGCACGCGCCTGAAGGAATTGAAGACGACGGCTGATGATCGCGTATTGACGGATATTGTCAGGCTGGTTGGGACTAATCTGCAGATGCTCTCGTCGGAGTTGGACAAACTAGCAGCGGCGGCGGTGGAGACTGGTCAGATCACAATCGAGTTGGTTGATCAATTAATAGATCGTTCCCGTGAACTTTCGAACTTCGATTTGGGTGATCAACTTATCGCCGGCGATCGCCGGCGAGCGCTTGAGACGCTTCATCGCTTGTTGGAAGACGATGTGGCCCCGGTAATGCTTCTGGGTTTGATTGCCGGTAATTATCATCGGCTGGCGCTCGCAAAGGAGCTGCTCAAACGCGGAGCCCGTGACGAGGTCTATCGACTCATCTATGGACCGCCGGCAAAGCGTGACGCCTTTATGAATACGCTCCAACGCAGCGATTCAACCAGGATCGCTCGCGGCATTCAACTGATAGCCGCTGCCGACCTGGCCATCAAAACCTCGCTGGCTGGTGGCGGCCCTAAAGGCGCGCGGCTGCAACTGGAAGTGCTCGTGTGTGAGTTAGCAAGTTAACCGCCCCTATGCTTAATTTCCAGAAGACACAGAGATACACGGGTTAAAAATCAAGATCGAAAAGCTCAAGGTTAGGAAGGGCGGC
>DATLBQ010000443.1:0-7956 GCA_035526805.1 Pyrinomonadaceae bacterium | reverse complement strand
ACCAAGGTGTGCGTTTAGAGTTCCGGCTGGATACTTAGAGAATTCGAGGAAGCCGTTGCTGATTTATCCCAAATCAGCGACGGCTTTTCTGATGTCTCCGATTGGGGGCGCCCCCGTACAAACGCCGCAGCGAAAACTTCTATTCGGTTAACAAACCCTTGAAAAGCATGGAGTTTTTGAGCGCGGCGGCAATGGCAGGGATTTTTGTTATAAGCTCAGCTGCATAGTCAGGCGGGTGTTGCTCAATTGCCCTTTGATCGATTTGTTCGCCATGGAGTCCCTGCAGTAAGCACTCCAGAACGAAAACATAGGAATCATCAAACTCCGGAAGCCCCAGAGCGTTTGTTTCATTCGAGCCCAACACCCTGGTTCGTCCGAGTTCTTCCACCCAATCAAGCACAGTTTCCAGAGGATCCTGATCCGGATAGCGTTGTCTCACTAATTCCAAAACTTTGTCGCGGCTGGAGATGTTCAGGAGGAGCGCGAGAAAGAAGCGATGTTCCTCGCTCGTGATAGTACTCCGGCGTTGGACTATGCTCATCTGTCGTTCATGCTCTTCCAAAACGGGCAGAACCAGGTCGGTGAGGTCGCGGTGGACTTCTTTGCATCGCTGCAGAATCATCTTAAACCGATCCTTGCCGGTTGAAAGACCAAATAGCAGATCCATTTCATTGCTCTGGAGGTGATGGTAACTTTCCATCAACACGAAGTAAGCGGTATGAAAATCTGAACCACAGACGAGTTCCCCGATCATCGCGTCGGCCTCTTTATGTTTCATGCTGAGCAACAATCCAACAGTTTGCAGCTTCTTGGTCAACAGAGGATTTTTGAAGAAGGGGTTTACAGCGAAGTGAGGCTTGCGATAGTCGTATTGCACCGCGGCCGAGGGTGTCTGCATCGTTCTGATGGTGATGGTCGCCGACGGCCGATCCAGATGAAACAGCGAATGAATAAAGTTTCTGCCGGGCCGGATCGTTCTTATGTCGTTAACTTCTAATAACTGAACTTCTTCCAGCGAGATTTCACCCACTGAGAAATGTTCGTTTATGATCTTGTCTTCGCGGAATGAATAGCGGCTATGAATGCTTGAACCCAGCAAGACCTGAAAAGCGCCGGTGAACGCATGCTGGTGAATCGAGGTGGTGCCGTCGAGCCAGTAGTAAATATCGATATAGAATCTTGCGCCAGAAAAGAGAGTGATCGGCGGATTTCCGAACCGGCCTTCGACGTCCTGCTGCTCCGGAAGCGTGGTCGCGGAGTGTACCCAACGGATAATCTCCCAAGGGTCAATGCGCGCCGGCAAGTCTGCCTCAGTAAGCGCTTGCGCGGCAATTTCCGGGAAGACTTGCTCGCTGTAGTTCTCCGCCTTCCAACGGTTTTCGACCACGGAACCTAGTTTTTCAAATTCCTCCATACGTCCTCTTTCCAATGTGTAATTTGGCAGCGAGGATAGGAGTCAAGCTGGAATTTCGCAAGAGGCCTTAAGAAATGCAGTGAATAGTGAAGAGTTAAGAGTGAAAAGTGACGAAGCTTTCAGTATGTGGAGCTCCAAAGGGTAGGTCTTAATGTTCGCCAACAGGTCAGTATAGCCCGCGGTATCGTTACGCGGTCTCAAGCTGCGACAAACCCAGGGTATCCCCTGGGTTAAAGCAGAGAACGCCTTCGGCGTATACCCGCGCCATCCCGGACATTGTTTTCCGTTCACTCAACCAGCCCGTGGTAATAAGTTAATTTCGGTTTCAGTAGATTTAGCTTTGCACTATTGCATACCCGCATGTTAGCTTTGCCGTCCCGCTTACCGATTCGATTGGTGTTCCTTCACCCATAATAAGAATCAAGCTCGAAAGTTAGGGCGGAACCGCACCCATTTCCCAGCCCTGGCGGCATTCATACCTTTATGAAAGAACCGTCAGACTTAGCCAAAGCTCTCGCCATTATTCTGAAAAGTTCCGCGCTCGAGCAAGGCAATGACTCGCGGCGGAATGGTTACGCGACACCACCGACCGTTGCTTATGGTGAAGAAGTCGCGTCTGAGGGCGAATTGCATTTGCGTGATTATTGGAGAACCATCCGCAAGCGTTTGTGGCTCATCATTGGCTTAGGTGTAATCATTTCAACCATCGCAGCCCTGCGACAGGCGCGGCAGCCCGACATATATCAAGCTCACGCGCGCGTTCAGGTGAATACCGAGAGCCTCAATCCCGCTCTGGGAGCTTCAAAGAGTGGCTACTACTATCCCGATAATACTTACATGGATCCGGAGTACTTCAACACCCAGGTTCAGATACTCTCGAGTCCTACTCTGCTGCGAAGAGTCGTTAGAAATCTTGACCTCGAACACAACCGTAGCTTTCTGAACTCGCGCGTTGCAACTCGTTCGACCTGGCAGAGTCTGATGCACATGGTCGGATTCGGTTTGCAGGAAAAAGAGTCAAGCCGGCCGCAAAGTGTGTCAGTAGCGCAGCCCAGCAATGCGATCGCGAGTACAACTGCGGCCAATGACGCCTCGGATATCGAGCGACTTGCCCCGTACGTCGAATCGCTTCAGGTTTTGTTGGATGTGGAACATCTAAAAAAAACGCGACTAATTGACATTCGCGCAAACCATACCGACCCCGCGGTAGCCACCAAAGTAGTCAACGCCATTGCCGATGCTTTCGCACTCTGGAATCTCGAGGTAAAGACGAAAACAAACACCATCGCGGGCACCTACCTGCAAAAGCGAATTGCCGAACTCCAATCGCAGATTCGCAGCGGCGAAGAGCAGCTGGTGAACTACGCCCAAAGCCACGAAATTATCTCGCTTGACGCCAGTCAAAATACGGTTGTCGAGAGATTGACCGGTTTGAACCGGGCACTACTTGAAGCCGAAAACGAACGAAGTCTTGCTGAGGCCGCCTATCGCGCCACTCTTCTGCCCGGCGCCGCGGAAGCAAATGCGGAGGTTACGGATAAATCGATCGCGGAACTAAAGGGCAAACTTTCGCAACTCAAGCAAAAGCGCGGACAGCTCTTGTTGACTGACACCGAAGAATCTCCTGAACTGAAAGACGCCAATCAGCAAATTGCCACTCTCGAGAAACAATTGGAAGAATCGAGAGGCGGAGCGAAGAAAGTAATTACCGTCAATTTGGAAACCGGTTATCGCAAGACGCTTGATCGTGAGGAGACATTACGGGAATCGTTCAATAAGCAGCGCTCCGAGACAGTGGCTCAGAATCAGGCGGCTATCAACTACAACATCCTCAAACAGGAGATTGAAACCAATAAAGCTTTGCTCGACGGCTTGATGCAGCGCTCGAAAGAAAATGACGTCACCATGGCCGGTACGCCCAACAATATTCATGTGGTTGACTATGCCGCGATTCCTCAGTGGCCGATCGGACCGCAACGAATGCGCGGCGTGTTTCTGGCGCTGTCGCTGGCGTTGGCATTTGGCGTTGGCCTGGTGCTGTTTCTCGAATATCTGGACGATACAGTTAAGACAACCAGCGACGTCGAGAGTGGACTGCGGTTGCCCTCGCTGGCAATTATTCCCCTGGCCGGCAAACCAACTAAGCGCTTTTTACGCGCGCGCGGCCTCCATAATGGCAATGGCGGTGGTCCCGAACTGCTGATAAATACCAGCGGACCCACCTCGCTGGCGGAGGCCTACAAACATCTGCGGACTTCAATACTTTTATCAACGCCTGGCAGGTCCCCCAGGACGTTGCTGATCACTTCAAGCGTACCCGCGGAGGGTAAGACCACGACGGCCGTGAACACCGCCACTGTGCTGGCGCAGACGGGAGTCAAGGTCCTAATCATCGACGCTGACATGCGTCGACCAAGATTGCATCACGTGTTCGGTCTAAGTAATGACGAAGGTTTGAGTGCAATACTCTCGAGCGACGTTACGGAAGCGGAAATCTTCGCGAAGATCAATCAATATCAGGAGTCAAACATCTACTTGCTGAGCTCTGGGGCTATTCCGCCAAATCCTGCAGAACTGCTTGGCTCGTCGCAGATGAAGCGCTTGCTCGACATTGCCGGTAACACCTTCACTCATATCGTGATTGATTCTCCGCCGATCGCCTCTTTCACTGACGGGGTGTTCATCGCATCGCTGGTCGATGGAGTAATATTGGTGGTTCGCGGAGGCACGACTTCGCGGCAAGTGGCAAAGCGCTCGCGACAAACGCTCAACGAAATTGGCGCGAAGATTATCGGCGTGGTACTTAACCGCGCTGAGGTGCGAGCGAACGACTATTATCACTATCGGTATAACTATAAGGGTTATGAGTTGGCTACGAATGGCGAGCAAGCTGATGAGAGTAAATCCCTGTCGATCAATGCCACTAATCAAGCGAGGAATTAGTTCGATAGTGATTTACAGAACCGAGCGCGGTAGCGCCGGATCCTAAAAGACAACGTAAGAAGTGACTCCTCGGTACCTAGGATTATCACCGTGAGCCAATTTACAGAACCGAGCGCGGTAGCGCCGGATCCTAAACGGCAACTTCAGCATTAAGTACTTTGTGTGCCTAAAATTATCGCTAAAGTAGACTCCTGCATCCGGCGCTACCGCGCGGTTCTGTAAGCTCCGCCGCTAATCCCAAACTCACCCACTACCAGATAGTTGCACCGGTTGCGATTCTCGTAGCACTGGACTTATCATCTTCTCCTCGCGACGCCGGAGTGGCGAAATTGGTATACGCACCAGACTCAAAATCTGGCGAGGTCAAACTCATGTCGGTTCGAGTCCGACCTCCGGCACCAAACCTCTACGCATTCCTGAGCAAATGCCTGTTTCATATTCTGACGCGGGGGGGCAATTGGAGCATCAATCGCGCTATTCTTGAGCGGCAAGCAAAAGGCCGGAATTTTTGTTGGCCTCTGGCCACCTACCTTTTAGACAAATTGGAGGATGCTGGCTTAGAAGCCTTGCAACTCAACAGCGCGCTTGTTGGAGCAAGGCGCTTCGCCACCGACCAAACGCGGTAGCGCAACCAAAATTTTCTATGAAGGGAAGGATTTGGTATCAGTGCCTTGTCGGTGAGGAAGAGGGGTGTGCGCCTGGAGGTAATCACGCCATCTATTGAGCATCAGCTGACCTTCATCCGAACGAATAGAAAATTGCAAACCGAAGCCCAATGTAGGGAGATAATAAGCCACTTTGCCCCAGAGTTGAATGGCTCCTCCATTAGGCAACTGAATCGCGAGTTTCATCGGTTCGTCCCCCGGTTCTTCAACCTGGGCCTGCACGAAACATCCTCCCTCACTACAGTTAATGACGGTTCCTACATGAACGCCTGATGTTGTTTCCCATTCAGCAGATAAATGCAGGTCAATGCGCGGTGATTTTCTTCGCTCTTCCATCGTGGCTAGCTTTCTTATGCGATGACTATGTTTTTAGGTCAGCCCTGGTCGTCACCATCTATTCCCCGCGGTCGTTTCGTTATTGCTTGGCCTCCTCGGCAAATGTCACTCTATTGATTTCGCGTAGGCTGGTAACTCCAGCCAGGAGCTTTTGTATCGCTGATGCCCGCAGGCTTGATAGTCCCTCATCTTGGGCGGTACGGCGTATCTCGGAGGCATGTCGTCGTTCAACGATCATATCCCGGATGTTGTCAGTCAACCCAAGCAGCTCATGAATCGCCGTTCTCCCTCGATACCCAGTATGATTACAGTGGTCACATCCAACACTCATGTAATAAATGCGGTTGCGATATTCCTCAGAGCGTAGGCCCGATTGAAGGAGTTCTTCGCTTGAGGGGCGATGTGGTCGCTTGCAGGCGGGGCAGATCAGTCGGAGGAGACGTTGCGCCAGCACACAGTTGAGCGAAGACACGAAGTTATAAGGCTCGACTCCCATGTTCAAAAAGCGTCCAATCACGTCGATGACGTTATTCGCATGTACGGTGGTGAAAACGAGGTGGCCCGTCAACGCAGACTGAACGGCGATCTGGGCGGTCTCAGCGTCACGGATTTCGCCGATCATGATTTTATCGGGGTCGTGGCGCAGGATGGACCGCAAGCCCCGGGCAAACGTCAAGCCCTTTTTTTCGTTGACCGGAATCTGCGTGATGCCCTGCAACTGATACTCGATCGGGTCTTCAATCGTTACGATCTTGTCTTCGGTATTTCTGATCTCATTGAGTGCAGCGTAGAGAGTGGTAGTCTTGCCCGAGCCCGTCGGTCCCGTAACCAGCACCATTCCGTAAGGCTCCGCAATGTACTGTCGAAACTTCTGCAAATCGCCTTCAGAAAAACCAATCACATCAAGGCGCAAATTGCGGAACTCCTCGTTAATTTGCTCCTTGTCAAGGATACGAATTACAGCGTCTTCGCCGTAGCCGGTTGGCATTATCGAGATGCGGAAGTCAACGTTACGTCCCTTATAGCGAACGCGGAAGCGACCGTCCTGGGGTACGCGAGACTCGGCGATGTCGAGTTCCGACATCACCTTGATTCGCGAGATCAACCTACTGTGATAAGCCACATCAATCGGATCGACTCTTTCGTAGAGTGCGCCGTCGATACGAAACTTGACATAAACTGCGCTGTCTCCAGTCTCGATGTGAATGTCTGAGGCGCGAGATTCTAAAGCATTGTAAATGATAGTGTCCACGAGTTTGATGATCGGAGACATCTCGGCGTCGGTGGCGAGCTTGTCAAGGTCAAGGATCTCTTCGCCGTTTTCGGTTTCTTTAACTAATGAGATACGAAACTCCGAGGCAGCGTGGCGGAGGACGCGTTGCGTTGTGTCGCCTTTTCGCAGAACAAGTTCAATAGCCCCTGCGGTTGTGACATACGGCACAAGGCGAATTTGGAGCGTGCTTTCCAACTCATCCAATCTTTGAAGATCTGTAGGATCGGATATTGCAATATGGAGTCGCTTGCCGTCTCTACGCAAAGGCACAAACTGATAACGCAGCATCAACTCGACCGGCAACTCATTCACAAGTTCATTTTGTATTGGCGAACTTCCCTGAGAGGGAAACAAATCAACGTAAGGATAGCGGTATTGCCGGGCCAGCGCGCGCGCTTTGCTTACTTCTTCTGACTCTTCTAAAGGAGCTGCTGTCATATTTGACAACCAAGCGTCGATAGCGTCGGCAAAAATATCCCTTAATTTCGCGGCTTCATCTCCAGGCTCCCCCCGCAGATCCAGCAGAGACCCGCTGTCGACTATTTCGCTGTCATAGTCAGCTGGTCGCAACGCTTCTTCAGCTACTTTTGGCATAATCACTATTGATCGCTATCCGAACGATAATCCGGACAAGGTCATCTTAAAAAAGCAGGGTGATTGCTGGCAAGACAAATCATGGGCGAGCGAATGTGCGGGCGACAAGGCTAAGAAAGGTCACCGACCAGCCAAAGTATTGTATCATGGTCAGCAGCTCTCTATAGACAATTGATGGTGAACACTTTTCCCCGCCCTCGTCCGAGAGTCCTGAAGGCGCTGAGCTCCACTGAAAGAACAATATGTCCCCGAAGACTAGTGGGAGAAGGCGTTTGAAGTGACAATTTTTCGTCTTGCGGCGCCAAACGTGCAACGAGTCGTCTGACCGCACCTGCCGCAAACAGTCGAGCACCACGAGTCAGCCCCGACTCGACAAAGAGTATTGTCGGCAATAGAATTAGGCTGTTCGCCCCTTCCAAGACAAACATCTCTCCCAGCGCGACGTCTCGTCGAAAGGAACAACGAATGAGAAAAATACTTTCAGTGCTGATCGTATTGACGTTTTTGGCTCTATTTTCCCTGCCCGCTTCAGCCAGAACCTGTGGAAGGCTGCGCCATAGGCATAGCAATGTCACCCACACGCACTACGCCTGCGTTGGCGATGGGCACAAGCACGGCAGAAGTTTCTGGCAGAAACACCGCGATAAACTGACCACTGCGGGAGGGGTTGGCGCGGGTGCCCTTATCGGCGGCATCGCCGGGGGTAAGAAAGGCGCTGCTATCGGCGCTCT
>DATLBQ010000442.1:0-4695 GCA_035526805.1 Pyrinomonadaceae bacterium | reverse complement strand
CACTCTCGATTAATGGCAATGAGGTCGATATTAATTTTGTTCCCTCCGGCAAAGGCGAAGAGTCAACCGTGAGGACCACCGACACCGAAGATCATGTGACTGTTCAAAATCGCATGGCTGTCGCGGATCGAACCGTACATTCAACCATTGGTGTACATCGCGGACTCTCAGATAACAACATTGAGGTCTGGGGAGAATTTGCGCCCGGCAGTAAAGGGTTTGGCGCGCGCCTGTCAGTGCACAATCCCGCGTTGTGGGCGGCAAAATTGTTTGTGCGCGCTCTTAAGGCGCGTGGCATACAAGTGGAGGGACAAGCATTGTCGCGCAATTCGCGTGTCGCGCAGAGTCAACGGTTTGATCCATCGCGGTCGCCGGAACTCGCATTTGTTCAAAGCCAACCGCTATCCGAGATAGCAAAAGAAACAAACAAAGAGAGCATCAATCTTTATGCGGAGTTGATTCTCCGCACGCTTGGAAGAGAACGGGGAGAGATGGCCCCGCCGGCACAGGGCAGCGGCAGAGAGCGAGGAGATGATGAAGCGGGACTTGCCGTAATGAGGGTGTGGCTCGGACGAGCTGGAATCGCCACTCGTCGGTTAGCTTTGCACGATGGATCAGGCTTGTCGAGACTCAACCTGGTGACTCCCGAAGCCAGCGCGAGGTTGCTGCTTGCCCTTGCGCGAACAGCTGTGGGCCCAGTTTTCAAGGAGTCGATGCCAATCGCGGGCCGTGATGGGACGCTCGGCGGCCGCCTAAATCCCCTAAAAGACAGGGTGTATGCAAAGACAGGCTCGTTAACTTATGATAATTCATTGTCCGGATACCTCACCGCCTCGGACGGTCAATTCTGGGCGTTTTCCATCATGTGCAACGACCAGACCGGTGGCGCTAACAGCACCCGATTGGTGGATGAGATCGTTACTTTGCTCGCCCGATCTAAGTGATTCCCCGCTCAATTGCCCCAAATCGTCACACAAAGCGAGCTATTTACCCAATGTTGGCTCTAGACAAACCCCGTTTAACTCGCTATTATCGCTGTCGGTTTCGCGGCTAGGGTCTCTAACCGCAGTCAACATTCCTCTCAATACGCGCTTGGTCGCCCACCTCTTCAGGTCAGGAGTCAATTCAAATGATAAGACGGATAGGAAGTTTCACTCTATGTGCAATCGCGCTGGCTGTTTTTAGCCTCAACGTGCGAAGTCAGTCGAGGCTTGCGGCGAAGGCCAATACACCGAAGTCTGTTCCGGCAGTCACGGTGATGGAAAACGACCGCGTCAGGGATGGATTGGCCGGGCCTGTACGGCGAGTGCGTACCGAGATTGTGAAACTGTCGAATGAAAGCGGAAAGTTGCTGGAAGGCAAACACGCTCTACTGGAAGTCGTCGCCTATGACGTTAAAGGTAACAAGACCGAAAACCAGTATTTCCCCATCGCCGGAGCGAACCTTACGGGCAAAGAGGTTTACAAGTATGACGACAAGGGGAACATCAGCGAGATGACGCTGCTGAATGCAGACGGATCGTTAGTGAGCAAAGAGACTTATAAGTACGATTTTGACTTCGCGGGAAACTGGAACAAGATGACGACGGCTGTTGCGGTAATTGAAGGCGGCAAAATGTCCTTCGAGCCGACGGAAGTTACCTATCGTTCGATCATGTATTACCTCGACGAGAATATGATGAAGATGGCCCAGCCCTCTTCACCACCAATGCCCGCTATGGGTCAGCAAAGTTCCTCAAACTCAGTGCCCGGCAATGTCACTGATACTAAATTGGAGAACTCTACCACCGCGGTTATCCCTAAATCACCGACCAGAAATATCGTAAATGGAAATAAGAAGACTTCTGCCTCGTTGCCGGATCCCGTATTCAACACGGCCGAGAGGTTGAATAGTTCGAGCACGCTGGATCTGGCGAGCGCGCGCACAACTGCGAGCGACCAAGCTCCCATCGTAAACCTTGACTCGGAACCACCGCCAGCGCCGGCTCCCAATGCTAGACTCAGACCGGTGTCGGGCGGTGTACTAAATG
This sequence comes from Pyrinomonadaceae bacterium, assembly GCA_035526805.1. Taxonomy (GTDB): domain Bacteria; phylum Acidobacteriota; class Blastocatellia; order Pyrinomonadales; family Pyrinomonadaceae; genus PSRF01. Next base: position 2,665 of record DATLBQ010000442.1, on the reverse strand, counting down.
GCACGGCGATCAGTTTGCCGGCGCCTAACTATCCGGAAACTGCTAGACGTTTGCGAATGGCTGGCTTGGTTATTGTGGAAGTGGTTGTTGATGAAACGGGCAAGGTAATCTCTGCGGTGGCAACCAGCGGACCCGCGCAGCTTAGAGAGGTCGCCGTTCAAGCTGCCCGCCGAGCGCGATTTTCACCTACAAAACTCTCCGGTCAACCCGTTAAAGTGGCAGGTTTGATCAACTATAAATTCGCCCTCTCCCAGTGAACTCTCCGCGGTTGAGGAGGTCGATCATTCGATCGGCATCTTCGGCGTGCAGTTCCTCGCGACATGCCTAATCAAAACAGGAGCTAAGTCTCATGGCACTAACCGGACATCTGAGCGATCTTTCGCTCTCAGAATTGATCGAGTTTTTCTGTAACCAACGCAAAACGGGACAGCTCAAGGTGCTGTATCCGCAAGGCCACGGACATTTCTATCTCCAGACTGGCTCCGTTGTTGATGCTCGTATTGGCGTGTTGCGAGGAATAGACGCGGTCTATTACGCGTTAACACTTCCCAATGCAAAGTTTGAATTTGGGGGCGAGTGTGAACTTACTGAGCGGACGATAAATCAACCATGGACTCAAGTGGTCCTTGAAGGTCTTCGTCGGCTCGACGAAGGTATCGTGCCGCCCGACGCTTTTCCTCCTGACTATCACGATCAGCGTGAAGAGCCGGATGCGAACCTGCCTGGCGGATCGACGAGCGATTTTGAAAAGAGGCGCGTTCCTTCATTTCTCTCTTTAATGGGTTCTGATTCCGTTGGTAAGCGAAAGTTTGTGATTGCTGGCGCGGTGGCTTTTGTTGTCATCGCTAGCATTGCCGCGGTTGGCGTTCCAGCTGGTTGGTACAAGCGCGCAAAAGTTTCTGTGGCCAGTCCGCCACCAACTGCTGTTACACAGTCTTCGGCGCCTGCTGAAGTTCCCCAAGCGGATGTTCCGGAAACTTCGTCGCCCACTGCGCCGCCTGTGGAAGACGCCGCGCAAGCCGCGAGGCGCCAACGCGAGAAGGACTGGGAAAGAACAAGGGCGCGTGAGAGAGCAGCGTCGTTGACTCCAGGAGCGCCCGGTTCAACATTGCCCTCTAATGGGGCAAGTGATGCGGCGAGGCCTGGTCCAAAGAAAATTACGGTGACGGTTACTTACGATGAGTCGGGTCGTGTTACGCAGGCGTCGGGCGGTGACGCGAGTGCAGTACGAATTGCGCGACAAAAACGCTTTCCGGCAGGAAAAGCCGGCTCGGCCACAATAACGATCCCAATAAACTAAGAACAAGGGAAAAGGTAAGAGGGGAAAAGGGTAAGGGGGAAAGGATAAAGCCTGTGCTTTGTTATCCTTTCCCGCTTACCCTTTTCCCCTCTTACCCTTTGAGTTAGACCAGACGCATTATTTCGTCGTCACCTAAAACGCTGGATGCTTGTTTTGCACGGTCATAAATTCGGTTCACGCGATCTTCGTTGACTTCGATGCCACGCTTCTCAAGCCAGTAGATCACATTTGACTTGCCACTCATCGGGCCGATTTCCACCACCTGCTCCAGACCGAACTGGCCCGCCGGCACGCCTGAATAAACCAGATCCGCCAGCTCACGATCGCCTTTCCGGTAACTCTTGATCACCGCAGCTGCGTGAACGCCCGTGGCCGTGCGAAAAGCATCGCGGCCGAAAACTGGATAGTTGTAAGGAATGGACCAACCGCAGGCTTTCGACGCCACGGAACAATATTCTCCCAATCGGGAGACATCGTTTTCAATCCAACCCATGAGTTTCAGATTAACTAACAACTGATCCATAGGTGTATTGCCGACCCGCTCACCGATGCCCAAAGCCGACCCGTGGACCTGATCCGCACCGCCCTGAATCGCCGCTATCGAATTGATTACGCCGAGACCACGGTCCTGATGGCCGTGCCAGTCTAGTCGAATATTCCCACCCTGTTCTTCGATGATGCTTTTTACAAATTGGACTACAGAACGCGCGCCGTCGGGAGTGGAGTGTCCCACCGTGTCGCACACGCAGATCGCCTTTGCGCCGCAGCGAATCGCCGTCGTGTAAAGCGCCCGAATAGTCTCCGGGTTGGCGCGCGTGGTGTCTTCGGTTACGTACATCACCGGGAGGCCCTCGCTCACAGCGAAAGACACTGCCTCTTCAGTTAATTGCAGCAGCTTGTCCAAGGTCCAGTCTTCTGCAAAAAATCGTATGGCGGAGGATCCGATGAAAGTGCAGGCTTCGATCGGAATACCGACGCGTTGGGAGATTTCAATGATGGGCAGAATATCGCTTCGATGCGTGCGCGCTGCGCAATTTGGGCGGATTTTCAACTTCTTTTCGGCGATCTCACGGGCCATCAGCTCCACGCCGGCAGCATGTGTTCCGCCTGCGCCCGGCAATCCGATGTCGGCGGTGTCGATCCCCAGCGCATCCATCAGGTGAAGCAGCTCTATTTTCTGTTCGACCGGTGGTTCACTTACGGAAGGAGACTGCAAGCCATCACGCAGCGTCTCGTCATCAAAACCGATGTGACGGTTCGGATGAATCAACGCCGCGTCGATTGTGTTCCAGTCGTAAACTAATTCAGCAAGCGACACTCGAAAGACCTCCAGGGTATTAGCGGTTAATTTTCAGAGTCCATGAA
>DATLBQ010000441.1:0-5626 GCA_035526805.1 Pyrinomonadaceae bacterium | reverse complement strand
CTCAAGCTTAATAAATGTGAAAGTAAATACGACAAATGGAGTTGTGACACTGGCCGGGCAAGTAGAATCTTCCGAAGTAAGAGAGCGTATCGGCCAGACGGCCGAAGGAATTCGTGGAGTAACAGGCGTTAACAACAATTTGCAGATTGAGCCGAGGCCGGTGACGGGAATCAAGTAAACGTGTCCGGCTAGCAACACTCGAGCGAGGTGATAATGGGTTCCCAGGCAACTTGGATTGAGCAACAACCGTTTCTAATTGATGTTGAGGAAATGCATTGGCGTGCTGTCCGCGAGTTGAAGCGCGCGAGGTCCACGGGTGAATCCCCCGGAAACGACACGCTGATACAGATGCTGAGCCAGGTGCATCTGCTGGAGCTTACGCTCACTTTTCGCAATCTATACAAGTCCCGCGCGGCTGCCAAGAAGCAATCTTCAAAAGTTGCTGACAAATTATTGGCGCATGCCATGGAAAAACAGTCCCATGCGGAGTCTGTCTCCGCGCGGATTGCTCGACTTGGAGGCGAGAGGATTTGGAATGCGAACGGCTTGCCTCCCACCTCTCACATGAGTCGGCTGGAGGGCGTCCCCCTTGCAGACATGGTCAGGGAGAGTTTGCTGGCGGAGACCTTTATCATCGATCTCTGCCGCAACTCTATAGAATTCCTGGGGAATAGTGATCCGACTACAACTGCTTTGCTGGAGAAAATCCTGGAATCAGAAGAGCGGCAGATTTTCGAGCTTACAGCCCTAGTTGACGAGGTAAGTGGAACGAAGCTCGATGGCGGGGACCAGCACAATGAGCCGCACATGGGGGATTCAGAGGGCGCGTGGAATAAGTTGTTCGCCGCGAGCGCACCAAATTCCTGGTTCAGTGATCTGATCTTGAAGGATCCGATCGAAGAGTGAGGAAGAAGGCGAAGAAACAATGTCATTTTCTTTAACGTCAGCACATGACATGATTAGGGCGTTATGGCGGCCCTTTTTGCGGGAACATCCGGGTATGCATATTCGAGTTGGAACCCCGACTTCTATCCAGCAAAATGTTCGTCTAAGAATTTTCTTTCCTTCTATTCGAGAAGGCTGAATAGCGTCGAGATTAATTACACGTTTCGGCAGGTCCCCTCCCTAAAAACCCTGGAGAGCTGGATTGAAGCGACTCCTCCGGAATTTCGTTTCGTAATCAAGGCAAATCAGCGAATCACACACTTCGCGAAGCTAAAAGGTGTCGCGCAGCCGACACTTGACTTCCTGAAATCGCTTGCTCCGTTGCAGGTCGTAAAGCGACTGGGTCCGATTCTCTTCCAACTGCCGCCCCACTTTAAGTCTGATCTTGAGACCTTGGCGGAATTTCTAACTGTCCTACCCAAAGATATGCACTACGCCTTTGAGTTCCGGCATGATTCCTGGTTCGGTGACTCTGTCTATGAACTTTTACGAAGACATAATGCTGCCATCTGCGTTGCGGAATCGGAGACCTTGCAGGTTCCCGATGTGGTTACCGCCGACTTTGCCTATTACCGGCTTCGGAAGAGCGATTATTCGCAGGACGAACGGCGCGATATAGCACTGCGGCTGAAGAAAGTCATGAAGGAAGTCGAAGATGTCTTCGTTTTCTTTAAACACGAAGAAACTCCCGCCGGTGCGCTTTACGCCGAGGAACTCCTCCGTGAACTGAGAGCAAGTTAAAGCGTGCTCATCTGATCTTGGCGGCCCTCGCCAAAACGTCCTCTGAATTCGGGATGAAGGCCATGAAACGCGACCCTTCGTTCAACGCGCTTTCAACGGTAATTGATCCGCCGTGCGCCTCGATGAGATGCTTCGTAATCGAAAGACCCAAACCCGTTCCCCCGACCTCACGCGAGCGAGCGTCGTCAACCCGATAAAAGCGCTCAAATATTCGCTGTTGATCTTCTATTGGAATGCCGATGCCATTGTCGGCGACATAAAACGTTACCCCTGCAGTCGAAGTCTTGGCGCCCAAGATGATTCGCCCGCCGGAAGGCGTGTACTGAATAGCGTTATCCAGCAGGTTGAGCAGAATCTCGCGAATCTTTGACGGGTCTCCCTGCGCGGTAATCTGCGCTTCGGGTAGCTCCGCGCGCAATTCAATCTGCTTGTTCTCCGCTTTCATGCGCACGGTCTCCAGACAAGTTTCGATTAACTCCTGGACGGGAATGTCCACCTTCTCGACTTGTACTTTTCCGGCTTCAATGAGTGAAAGGCGCAGCAGATCAGATGTTAATCGGTTTAGCCTGATGGCGTGATCGCGAATAATTTGTGCGAAGCGCGGCCCGTGTTTTTCGTCCGTGAGCGCCCCTTCCAGAAGCGTCTCCGCAAATCCCTGAATTGCAGTCAAAGGCGTCTTGAATTCGTGCGAAACATTGGCCACAAAGTCGCGGCGCATCTGCTCAATCCGCCGTATTTCAGATATGTCATGCATCACCAGAACAACGCCAGGCGCCGCTCCGATCGGCATCGTCGCAGCGGTAACGGAATGGGTGCGACGCTGCGATGTACCGGTTTCCACCTCGGTTCGAATAGTCTCGCCGGTATCCAGGACCTTCTTCACGATCTCCAACAGTCCTGCTTCGCGGGTAACTTGCAACAATAAGTTTCCGGCTCGGGGAAGGCCCGCGAGGCCAAGCGCTTTGGAGAAGGCTTCGTTACAAAAGGCGATCTTCGGACCCGGTTCAATTACGGCGACCCCTTCCACCATGCGTCGCAGAATGAGGTCGATGCGGTTGCGCTCGTCCTTGAGCTGGAGAGCTGTCCGGTCATGCAATTCGGCGGTTTCCCGAAGCGCGTCGGCCAACTCTTTATACGAGCCGTACAATGGTTCTTCCAGTCGAGCACGCGTATCGCCCTTACTGATACTCTTCGCAAGGCTGACGAGGCGATCAAGAATCGTCTGGTTTCGAGCGAAGCGAAAATAAATTGGAATGAGAACTAATGCCGAAAGAGCGCCGGCAATGATCAGCAACTCGCTCTGAGTGAAGCGTTCCGCTCCCCACTCAAAGATGAGATAAAGCAAGCACAACGCGCCTGCCCAGGTGAGGAGAATATATCGTAGATCGGGCCCAACTCGCTTATCTGCCACTGTATTGAGATTCGAAAAGGTAGCCCGCGCCACGTACTGTCTTCAGAAATACGGGCTGCTGCGGATCATTCTCAATTTTCTCACGGAGCCGTCGAATATACACATCAATGCTGCGGGGAATCACGTAGCGCTCATTTCCCCAGATTGCGTCGAGCAAACGATCGCGTGAATAGACGCGGTTCGGGTGCGAAGCCAGGAAGTGAAGAAGGCGAAACTCCAGAGAACTCAGCGAAAGCGCCGAGCCGTCCTTTAACACCTGGAATCTGTGAGGGTCAATTACCAGATTGCCGATTTCAACCGGCGACTCGTTGCTTTCCGTCTCCGAGGGCTCGCCTCGGCGGAAAAGGGCACGCACTCGGGCCACCAGTTCCCTGGGACTGAACGGCTTGGGTACATAGTCATCGGCCCCCATTTCCAATCCTACGACTCGGTCCGCCTCGTCGCCCCTCGCCGTCAACATGATAATTGGGATTCGGGAGAGGGTGGGGTCCTTGCGCACTTCGCGGCAGATTTCCAGGCCCGAGAGTCTAGGCAGCATCAGATCCAAAATAATAAGGTCCGGATGAGTCTTGCGAATCTGGGTTAACCCTAGCACGCCGTCTTCGGCGTGAATCACCCGAAAATTTTCCTTTTCGAAGTTGTAACGGACCAGTTCGATGATGTCTTTGTCATCTTCAACAATCAAGATTTTCTTCATAGCAGGGTACACGCTAAGGCGATAGGAATATTGGACTGAATACCCTATTCATTATTGTATTCCGCTGGTTTATAAAATATGAACGAAACATCAATAAATGGTTACTGTCGCTGGGAGCCAGCCTGTTTGAGAGTTTCATCGCATAGGCGCAATGCGGCGGACGCCTTTCGGCGTCGTGCGAGAGTTTTGTCGAACTGGTGGGCTAATTCCCTTTATATGATGGATTCGCGGGTGGATTGTCGGCGTCCCAGCAGCACTTTTCGCGCAGGTAGGTTACTAGATCGGTCAAATCCACATCGTTAAGGGTATGCCGATACGACGGCATTCCAGGTCCGCCATCCGCGATTTTCGCCTTTATGTTTTCGTCGGTGACCGGTTTGCCCGATTTCAGTTGCTGGCGTGTGTAGAGGCCTTTCAGGGTTGGCGCGGCATTATTGGGATCGGATTCAATCGCGTATTCGTTATGGCAGATCCAGCACTTCAAATAATAAATATGTTGTCCCCGCTCCGCTCCGCTTTTCCCCATCAGCTTGTGGTAGTAAATTTTGCCCGAACGCTGATACGGGTCCAACTGCGAATCCAAGTCCGAACTTGGCGCCGCGCTCTGCCCGGCGGACTGGGCGACGGCAACCTGCTGCGAGGAGAAGAAACTAATGCTCCCGAGTGTTCCTCCCAGCAGGAGCGAAAACACGGCAGTTCTTTTTAGTGCTGCCTTCCACGAATCGGACATATGAAATTCTCCTGTCGGCAAACTATTCGAGCGGTTGAATACGTACGATGTAACCATACTGATCGCCGTACCAAACGGTAACGGGGTCGGTTGAATTGTCCACGTAAGTTTGCCAGTCAAACGAAAATGGTTCCGGCAGCACGTACTCAATCCATCGGCTATTCTTCGGATTGAAGCGCGCGATGCGCCCGGCGCGCATTTCTCCTGCCCACACCTCGCCGTTCTTGTCGGCGCGTGTTTCGTAAAATGTGTTGTTCGGCGTGGGCGGAGCATACTCGGCGATGCGATTATTCTTGTGATCGTATTTCACCAGCACGCCGCCGCGCCCGCCAACCCAAATGTTTCCATCGGGATCAAACGAGCCGCGCGATGCTGCCGAGACGCCGCTCGGCGATGGGATCATGCGCACTTCCTTGGTCTGGCGGTCCATAAAAACCACGCCGTCAAACGTTCTATCCCTGTTGCCGCCGCCGAAGTAGCGCCCATCCCAGCTAATGAAATTCCCATAGGTGTTCGGAATCTTGCGGTCGTCGTTCGGAAATTGTTCAACAATCTTCGCGGACTCGCGATCAAATCGCGAAACTTTGTCCTTTGCGGTACGCCAAATTGTGCCGTCTGGCGCCAGCGCCATGTTGCCCTGCACGCCGGAACTCATCTTGCGGAAAACTTCCGTAATTGGATTGAAGTGAATCAGGCTCTGCGACCACGTTTCGGAATACCAGACGCCGCCGTCGGGCTCGGCCTGAATCCAATGGGCGCCTGGATGTCGGTTTGGAGTGCCCGGAATTCTCCAGGACTTTATATTCCCCGTTTTGGGATCCATTCTCCCAATAAATGGACTGCGGTTAATGTCAAACCAGATATTGTCAGACTTGGTATCTTTAAAAACATCATGAATGTGAACGCCGAGCCACGGGAGTTCATATTCGGTGATGATAGCTTTGGTGGCCGGCCCCTGCGGTCGGGGAAACACCTTCAGCGGAGGATCCTGTGCACCCGGCCCGCGCACGCGCGCGAGCCATTTGATAATGACTTCCCGCTCCGCCTGCTCTGGGGGAGAGACTTCGCCGTCGCCCGGTCCCTGGAGTATGCGCCCGTTGTA
>DATLBQ010000440.1:0-5076 GCA_035526805.1 Pyrinomonadaceae bacterium | reverse complement strand
CTGCTCGGGCGAGGCCGGCCACGACACTAATCAGGGTGGTCTTCCCGGCGCCATTTGGGCCAAGCAAACCAAAGATTTCACCGGATTCGATTGAAAGGCTTACACCATCGAGCGCCTTAAGCTGGCCGTATGATTTGTGTACTCCCTGGATTCTGATCGCTGAAGGCATGCCATTGTCTCAGCGCAGGTGCGCCGACGGAACCGGTTCGTCAGTTCCGATGTGCCACTGGCAAAAGCTGTTCCACGCCGTACAGCTGGGCTAAAGTCTGAAGTCCCTCGGGGAGGTTCTCAATCACAAGCGGATTATTTAGGCGATGTGCTTCGCGAATCCAGGCAAGAATTGCCGCTAGCAAGGCCGAATCCAAATCGGTAACGCCGCCCAAGTCTATGGTTACGGCCCCGCTACGAACGTGTACCAAGCCCTCGCCCAATTGTGATGTGACATTTTGGAGCGTGATTGGCCCCGAGAGCAGCATTCGATCACCCTCGCGATTGATCATCTGCGCTCAGCTCGGAGTCCCTGTCCCTGATTCTTGGCAACAAGGCTTTTAATCAGGCCATCCACTCCGTGCGCGCGGATCTCGTTTGCGAACTCGGTACGGTAGCTCGCAACCAAACTGACGCCGGCGATCCGTACGTCATAGACTTTCCATCCGTATGGGGTTTTCTCCATATCGTATTCAAGACTGACCGCCTCACGGGAGCCTTGGCTTATTTTCACCTGAACGGTTACATCCGTATCGGTTGGCTTCGCGCGTAATGGACGAAAGTCGAACCGTTGATTTCGATATGTCGAAAGCGCGCTTGAGTAGGTACGAACCAGCAGCGTCTTGAACTCTTCGGTCAGTTGTTTTCGCTGCTCTGCAGTGGACTTTTCCCAGTTGGTAGCAACCGCCAACCGGGTCATTGCGGCAAAGTTGAAGTGCGGCAGGATCTTCGATTCGATTACCGCAACGATTTTCTTTTGGTCGCCAGACTGAAGATCTTTGTCTTTTGCGATCAGGTCGATTATTTCGAGCGTAACCGTCTTTACGAGAACATCCGGTGCACCATCCTGGGCGAGTGTGGATCCAGCAGCGATGAGCGATACCACGGCAACCACCGCCAAAAGCGCCCTACCTACCATCAACACGCAACCGCTCTCCTTCGGCTTGGCCTGAAAGCGACAACACAGCGTCGTGTTGGGCGGGTGTCTGCACCGGACTGTGTTCTGACAGATCCCCCGTCTCGCTCGACTGGTTGAGGCTGGCCGCCTCGCGGGGCGGATTGCCGTCGAAAACCAGGTTCCGGCGTCGCTGAAGGTAAGCGTCTCGTTCAAAAACGTATTTGTCCAAGGCCGCTTCCTCGAGAAGCCGGCTCGCATCCAGTAGATCAGCTCGTTTGCCGACGAGCCTGACTAGGTTCATTGCATTGCGCGCCGCAACGGGCTTGTGATTGCTCACCGGATCGACCGCTATGTCGAAAACTCCGCCGACCGAATCTCGTGCGGTACTGGACCCGAACACCGGCCAGACTATGTAGGGGCCGTCGCCCACCCCCCATCTGCCGAACGTTTGTCCAAAGTCTTCGTTGTGTTTTTCCAGCCCCATCTCTGAAGCCCAGTCGAGCAATCCTAGCCCCCCAATCGTAGTGTTGACTGCGAACCGCATACCGTCGTTTGCCGCCTCGATCACTTTGCCTTGAAGGAGGTTGTTTACAGAGATGAAGACATCAGCAAGGTTGGAAAAAAAATTGCGTACACCGGTCTGGACTATCTCAGGCAGCCCTTGCTTATAAGCTTGCGCGACCGGCTTAAGCACAGCCTGGTCCACCGCCTGGTTGAACCCGTACATCGACCGATTGAATCCTTCGAAGGGGTCACGCGCATCCCCACCTGTAGTTGCGCAACCGCAGGCAAGCAACAACATGCCAAACCCCAACATCAACTTAGACATTGCCCGCTTCACTTTGAGTCCTTGCTGTCTTTGCTTTCCTGCGCCTTGCTAAACAGGAATTGGCTTATTAGGTTTTCAAGCACAACAGCCGACTGGGTAAGTCTCACCCGGTCGCCGCTTTTAAGCATCGCACTGTCACCGCCCGCCTCAAGGCCAACATATTGCTCTCCAAGCAGTCCGGAGGTCAGGATCTTTGCTGAAGTGTCGCGCGGAAATTTAAAGCGCCCGTCAACATTCATGCTGACAACTGCCTCGTACGTCTCATTGTCAAACTGCACATCTGAAACCCGGCCAACTACAACCCCGGCGCTCTTGATCGGTGCGCGAACCTTTAGCCCGCCGATGTTAGCAAACTTGGCCTGCACCTGATATACCTCGGAAGCGGAGATCGAAGCCAGGTTTCCCACCTTCAGCGCCAAAAACAGCAGCGCGGCAAGCCCGATGGCGACAAACACGCCCACCCATAAATCAATCGCCGAACGGTTCATTTTCCATTTCCTCCAGTAAACATCAGGGCGGTAAGCACGAAATCGAGCGCAAGGATAGCCAGTGAAGACGTAACGACCGTGCGAGTCGTCGCCCTCGAGACCCCTTCGGCCGTTGGCGGCGCATCGTATCCTTCAAATACGGCTATCCAAGTCACTGCAACTCCGAAAACGACGCTTTTTATTACGCCATTGAGGATGTCTTGCCGAACGTCAACGGCCGCCTGCATTTGCGACCAAAACGCGCCTTGGTCAACCCCAATCAAGCGAACCCCGACTAGGTAACCTCCGAAAATACCGGCAGCCGAGAACAATGCCGCGAGAAGCGGCATCGAAAGCACCCCCGCCCAAAATCGCGGCGCAACGACGCGTGCGATCGGATCGACCGCCATCATTTCCATGGCTGAAATTTGTTCGGTTGCTTTCATCAGACCAATTTCGGCGGTAATAGCGCTTCCCGCACGACTGGCGAAAAGCAACCCGGCGACCACGGGTCCAAGTTCTCGCACCAGTGAGAGTGCAACAAGCACTCCGAGCGCCTCCGAAGAACCGTACCGTTGCAAGGTATCGTAACCCTGTAAGCCCAGCACCATCCCCACAAACAGTCCTGAGACAAGAATAATGATCAGGGATAGGACACCCGTAAAATAAATCTCTTTTACGGTGAGCCGAAACCGTCTGAATGATGTCCCCGAATGGACCAGCAGATAGACAAGGAAGCGGCTAGCAAAGCCGAGTCGCCAGAGTTTGTCGGTAACAGTGCGGCCCATCCCCCGCAGAATTGCGCTGACATTTCCCATTAGGCTGCTGAAATGCCGTCCAGGTCCGCCGCATAGTCACGCGCCGGAAATTGAAACGCGACCGGCCCATCCGGCTCACCGTTTAAGAATTGACGAACAAACGGCTCAGTCGATTCGCGAACTTCAGCAGGCGTGCCCTGTGCGACCACGCGGCCCTCTGACACGAAATAGACGTAGTCAACGATGTGAAGCGACTCTTGTACATCGTGGGTGACGACGATGGATGTAGCGCCGAGAGAGTCGTTGAGCTTTCGGATAAGCCGCGCGATGACGCCGAGCGAAATTGGATCAAGCCCCGCAAACGGTTCGTCGTACATGATCAGGGTAGGATCGAGTGCCACTGCGCGCGCGAGTGCTACGCGACGCGCCATTCCCCCCGAAAGCGCCGAGGGCATCAGTTGCGATGCACCACGCAGTCCGACGGCATCTAGCTTCATCAACACCAGGTCGCGAATAAGATCTTCAGGCAAGTTCGTGTGCTCGCGCATCTGGAACGCCACGTTGTCATAGACCGACATATCCGTGAACAGCGCACCGAATTGAAATAACATTCCCATTTGCCGTCGTTGCGCATAAAGCTGCGATTGCGTAAGCGTCCCCATCGATTGCCCGAGCACGCGCACCGAACCCGCAGTCGGGGTGAGGACTCCACCGATAATCCGAAGCAGCGTGGTTTTCCCGCAACCGGATCCACCCATGATCGCCACAACTTGTCCCCGACGAATCTTAAGATCGATGCCCTTCAGGATCGGGCGTGCATCGTAAGCAAACGTCAGGGACTCAATCTGAACGATGTCAACGTCGGCCAATTGTGGCTATTCCGAATGGCGCAAATGCCAATTTTACTAGACCGGTCAAAAGACCCCAAAAATCTCGAAACAGCCCATACCGATTTTGACGCTGCGCGAGCGGAGCCTTTCCCCTATATTAACGTTCATGCCGACCAGCACCCCACTCGAGCCTGCCGTGCAGGCCTCCGGGATAATCAAGTCTTATGGTGGGGTGGCCGTGCTAAGGGGTGTTGACCTGACGGTAGCAGACGGCGCGGCATTTGGATTGGTCGGGGTAAATGGGGCAGGCAAAACCACGCTGATCAAGTGCATGCTCGATTTTTGTTCTGTTGATAGCGGCGTGTTCCGAATCTACGGCGTCTCGCACACTGTTACTGCGGCTCGTGAGCGCATTGCCTTTGTGCCGGAGAATTTTGTGCCCCCCCATTACCTTACTTGTTATGAATTCATCGAGTTGGCATCTGCCCTCGCGGGTAGCCGATTCAGGTCTAACCGCGTCGAGCTAATGTTTGACGAACTTCGGCTGGATCGCGCGGCACTTCGGCGGCCAGTGCGTCAGCTATCGAAAGGAATGACGCAGAAACTTGGCCTCGCGGGTTGTTTACTGGTAGATCGTGACCTGTATCTGCTCGACGAACCGATGAGTGGCCTGGACCCGGCTAGTCGCGTAGCTGTTAAGGCGGTTCTGGCAAGACTGACTCGGGAAGGGCGAACGTTGTTTTTCACTTCTCACGTGCTCTCTGATGTGGAGGAACTGTGCTCTTCGATCGCCGTGCTCGACCGCGGCGAAATTCGCTTTCAGGGCTCGCCCAAGCAATTATGCGAGCGCTATTCGGAAGCCAATCTTGAGCGTGCATTTATGCGAAGCATCCATGTTGCCGAGCCATCAAACGCACACTGAAAACAAGCCCGTTCTTCTGATCGTTGATGACGACCAACTGATCACTGACACGCTGACATTTGCCTTGTCAGCGGATTTCGACATTCATGCCTGTGAGTCTCGGCATCACGCAATCGCCCTGGTTCGTCAGCTCGACAGTGCCCCGCAGCTCGCACTTGTCGATCT
>DATLBQ010000439.1:0-17472 GCA_035526805.1 Pyrinomonadaceae bacterium | reverse complement strand
CGAGCGCATCGACCGGCGTCATCAAGAGCGGTTCGGCATACCAGTCGTGCCAGGTCCTGCTCAAAGGCTTCAGATCGTCGTGACCCCAGGCGAACTTCTTGTAACCGTTCCAGGCGTGCAGAAACTCCGCGCGCACTTCTGCTGCTCCAGGACGTGAGGGTTGAAATCTACGCGGCTGTGGAAAAGCGATCGTGCTGGATAGAGCCAGTAGCAAAAGCAGAACCGCAGGCTGGGAGCGCAGATATCTTGTCTGCAATGAGCGCGTAGCGCGAACAAGCGGCGGCCGACAGGATAGCATGAGCGAATTCAGAATTATGGACCGGCAGGTTCGGTTTACTGTTGTTACGGGCATATGTTCGGCGTTGTCGTGGTGTCGCGTGCCACCGGAGCGGTTGTTGGATTGCTGAAATCTACGAAATTGTTATTCGTATCGCTACAGCTTGCCGTTCGAATTACAGACCGCGCGTTTGAGTTTGTACCAGACACAGTGATAGGAGCCGTTTCGAAACAATTAGCCGTGCTGCCGTAGCCTAAGAAATCGACAATCGTCGCGCCAAATGGACAGCCGCTTCCCGTTAGCGCTGTGGTTCCGGAGATGAGCGCGACTTTACCGGCCGTGGCGGCAAGATTGATTGTACCGGAGACGTCAGGCATTGGCAGTGCAGACCCGACCACTCCGCCAGAACCTTGCTGGACCAGGAAATAGTGGCCGGGTAATAGTGTTCCTGAGGTAATGTCGGTTTTGCTGGTCGAGAAGTTACTCGTCGCAGCTGCGTATTGAACGGAGTAAGGCGTAACTGAAAAATCAATGGTGGTGGTGCCGCGGTTGAAAAGTTCGATAAAGTCATTTGTATAAGTGGCGCCGGCGTTGCCGCCCCCACCGTAAACCTGGCTAATGACGAGCAACGGCAGGTCGTCGTTCTGAATCGTGCCCTGGCCCTGACCGTCAGACACGGTCGCATTGGAAACGTTATTAATGTTGACGACAAATATTTCGCTGGCCTCCACCAATGTGTCACCGTTAACAGTAACTTCAAAAGTGTAGAGGGTGTCACCTGTCGCAATCGTCTGCGTGGTCAGGCTTCTCTGGACGTAATCGTTATCCTCGGTTGCCGGCGTGTCGTCCTGCGCACTGCCGTCAGCCGTGCCGATATCAAACGTGATGCCACCTGCCGGCGCCGGCAAAGATGAGGTGACCGTGAAGGTGAAAATGTTTGTGCCGCTATTGGTCTCGCTTTGCGAAACATCGTTGATGCTTAGTGTGGGACTGTCGTCATTCTGGATAATGCCGAGGCCTTGTGCGTCGCTTACCGTCGCGCCTCCAACATTCGTAATGTTGACGAAGAACGTTTCGTTCGCTTCGATGTTCAGATCGCCATTGACGGTAACGTCAACCGTGTAGGTTGAGCTACCTGCGGCGATGGTCTGGCCAGTCAGGCTGCGCGGCAGGTAATCGTTATCCGCAACCGTCGCGGTACCATCCTGAGTTGCAATGTCAAAAGTGGTTCCTCCCGTCGGTGCTGGTGACGACAAATTAACCGTCAAGGAAAATATCTTTGTTCCGCCGTCACCTTCGGTTAAGGCAACATCATTAACGCTCAACGCCGGGAGGTCATCGTTTTGAATTGTGCCCGCAGCCTGGCCGTCGGTCAGAGTGGCTCCGAAAACATTCGTTACGTGAGCCAAGAACAACTCGTCAGGTTCCGCTGTGAGGTCGCCGTTGATGGCAACTGTGAACGTGTAGGTTTGCTGTCCCGCAGGAATAATCTGATTAGTCAGCGCCCTGGCCACGTAGTCGCTATTCGCTGTGGTGGCGGTGTTGTCCTGCGTGGCGATGTCAAACGTGATGTCGGTTGACCGCGCGGGCGCAGACAAACTAACGGTGAAAGTTGCCGTCGTCGTGCCGCTGTTCCCTTCGGCCACCGTAACGTCGTTGATGGTCAGATCAGGCGGCGTACCGGCAATGCAATTATTGAACGGTGCACCGCTGTTGCGCGGGAAGGGAATTGACGCGAAGAAGTCCGCAGTATTGTCATTGGTATCGCTGCAGCCGCCGGCCTTACGCAAATCTGCAGTTGTGTTGCCGGGTGCTGGGGCTGGGCCAGATCCTTCATAACAGTGACCTGACGTGTTGACCGTGTTTCCGTAACCAACGAAATCTGCGATCGTTGCATCGACCGGATTAAACGGAGACGATCCATCGTCGCCGGGGCAGGTAAGCGACGCCAGCGCTGATGTGCCGACTACGAGCGCTACCTTTCCGGATGTGTTACCCATGGCAATAGTGCCAATGGCGTCGGGCGGGGGCAGCGCGGCGCCGTTGGTAGTCCCTCCAGACTGCTGGACCAGAAAGTACTGGCCGGCAGCGATAGTGCCGGTGCTCAGGTTTGTCTTGTTCGATCCAAAGTTCGAGCCTACTCCCGCATACTGAATCGAATAAGGCGTGACGGCAAAATCGACGCTGGTGGTTCCGCGATTGAAAATCTCGACAAAATCGTTTCGATAGAGCGCTCCTGAATTATTGCCGCCGCCGTAGACCTGGCTGATTACCAGCTGCGCTGTGTCGTCATTCTGGATGGCACCCTGACCCTGCGCATCTGACACCGTCGCGTTGGCAACATTGGTGAGGTTGACGACAAACATCTCATCGGTCTCGACCAGCGTGTCGCCGTTAATTGTCACCTCAAACGTGGAACTGGTATTGCCGGCCGGAATAGTTTGCCCGGTCAAGGTTCGCGAGATGAAATCACCACCTGACGAGGTTGCCGTGTTGTCCTTCGTGCCAATATCAAACGTTACTGTTTCTGTAGCAGACGCAGACAAGCTAACGATGAACGTGAAGATTGTTGAACCGTTGTTGCCTTCGCTGGCTGCGACGTTATTGATGGCAAGCGAAGGCACCGGCGCCTGAACGGTTGTGGTGGCGGTTGCAGAATTGTTTGCTGGATTGGCATCCGGCGTCGTCGAGGCAATCGTTGCGGTGTTGCTGATAATAGAACCGACCGGGGCGTTTGCAGTGGCTACAAGAGTCACGGTCGCTGAAGCACCACTAACCAAAGACGCAAAGGTTACGGTGCGGTGATTGTCTGAACCTGCGCATACACCGCCGCCGGTAGCATTGCATGACACGAAGGCTACAGACGTCGGCAGCTCGTCTGCGATCGTTACATTGTGCGCTACAGCGGCGCCGCTGTTCGTTACGGTCAGTGTATACGTAATATCGGAACCAACAGTCACCGGGTTGGGTAGATCTGTATTCGCTATCGAAAGATCGGCGGAGCTGGTATCGAGACAACCCGAGAAGGAGTTTTGCGGGTTGCTGGGAATCGTAAGCGAGAAATCGCTGCGGTTGTCATTGGTGTCAATACCATTGCCAAACGCGCCACCCGGTTTTCTTTCGTAACTCCAATCCGATGAAACTGTGACGGGGGCGAGCGTGGTTCCTTCCTTAAAAGCGGAGCCACTGCTGATGCCGACGGCGTCGATAATGCGTATTCCGTCGGAACCGGTGATGGCCATGCCGCCGTCGTCGGCTATGCCGGTGCCATAAGTCTGGTCGGAGCGCACGTTGCCGCTGTAGCCACTATTCGCGTGCAGATAGTGACAGCCGGGGCCTAGCGTTGTTCCGGTTGTCACAGTTATGCGGTCGCTGATCCCGCCGCTGCTGTTCGAAGCGCGAATTTTCAATCCACCTATAGTTAACATCGAGGTAGTTGGGTTGTAGATTTCCACGAATTCATCAGCCGCTCCGCCCGGACCACGAGTGCGAAATTCACTTATCAATAACTGACCAGCTCCGGGTTCGACGGTCAGGAATGCAGGGGTGCTGTTTACGGTTATGCTGCCGTTCGTCGCCGACGCGCGAATTTCCGCCAAACCGTTCGCACGTGCCATGACTGTCGCCGTTGCCGATCCGCCGACAGACGCAGCGCTCACCGCCTCCACGCTCGCCACCGTGATGTTGTTTGAGGCGAAGGTGATGGTGACGCCGCCGATATTTTGCCCCGTCTGATCATTAGCCTGGGCGATGAAGTCTTGCGTTTGCCCCACGCTGATTGTCGTCAGGGCTGGAATAATCGTGACGCTGGTCAATACAGGTGTAGCCGGATTGACTGTTAGGCTGGCGGGCGCTGATAACACGCCGCGGCCAGTCGCGGTAATTTCAGTAGAGCCGGGCATAAGACCGCTTGCGAGTCCGTTCTGGTCGATTGTCGCCACCGAGGGGTTGCTGGACCGCCAATCGAAGAGTACCCCAGAGATTTCGTTATTCTTGGCATCAAACGCGCGCGCTATGAACTGCTGCTGAGACGCAATCTCAATCGTCGCCAAAGCTGGTGAAACCTCAACGCGTGTGACCGCGGCAGTGCAAGAGATAAACGGCGCGCCATTTATTTGCGTACCCGGACTAAACGGACGCGCACCACCGCTGGCGAACAGGTGTTGCGCGAAGTTGCCGGTGATGTCGGGCGAACGGGTTACAGATTGATCATTGTCAGTGTCGATGCCGCTCGATCCGCCGTAGGCCACAAGGTTCACTATGGTCGCTACCTGATCTTGAACCGTGATCGCACCCGAGGAATTGGCGAGAGAAAGGCTTGACCTTGAAGCTTTGACCACCTGTGCACCGCCGAAAGCGGGATTGCCAGGATTGAAGCTCGCTTCGCCGCCGCCAAAGACGACGACAGCACTACACGAGCGAAGAATCGTGCCGGCAGCAAAGACGTGGCGCAGCGTGTCCGAACCTGTGCTTCGGGTGAAAATGCGATAACCGCTAATGTCGATGTCGTGAGTTGTAGTATTAACCAACTCAATAAACTCATCTTGAGACGCGTCACGCAGGCCATCACGATTTGCGTCACCCACTGTTGGATCAGTAACACTGAAGGCGGGATCGGCAAGAAATTCATTAATCAGAAGGTCGCGGCGCGCGTCGCCGATAAATTCGAGAGTTACGTGATTGCTGTCGCGCCCGTCGGCGCGCACCTCCAGATCTACTCTTCCGAGGCCGCGCAGATCGGCCGGGACAAACACGTGAATCTCATCCATGCCCGGCATATTTGATGTGTGTACCATCGCTTCGACAGGCAACGTGCGGCTACCCGCCGTTACGGATACCGATTCTCCGTTGCGGATGCCCGTCGAAAAAATAAGCAAGCGAAGGTTGCCGTGGGTTGGATCGAATGGTCCCGGCTGCAACGTATCTGCGTTCAGAATCATGCCTTCGCCCAGACCGTCACCGGTCGTCGTGAATACGCCGGGAGCGGCGCGGAGGATTGGTACACTGCCGCGACTCTGAAAGCCGTCGGAGTTTGTTACCACGACTTCCGCAGTTCCCAGCACTGTAGTGGCGGGAACGTGAAACTGCACTTCGTTTGGCGAAACAAAAAAGATCTGCGCCGGCTGTCCGTTGACGGTTACGGTCGTGCCGCCGACGTTTGTGGGAAACGTACTGTCGGCATGACGCTGGGCCTGTTGAGTTGTAAACGAAAATGCACCTCCTAAAGCGACAGCAATACTGTCTGGCGCCACCGCCTTAATCGAAGACGGCTCGTGGCCAAAGGAGGCGCGGTTCAGGATCGTAAGAGTTCCGGAGGCAGGTCGCGGAGGCGTGCCGCTGACATATATTTCTGAATTGTTTTTAAAGATCTCCTGCGAAACCGAACCTGAGAGCAAGCGTGGATAACTAAATGCGATAACAGAGCCCTCGTCGTTCATGGAAGAAAGGACATCCGCCGTCGCGCCGGAGTTGTTTACGTTCGTCACTCGTCCCAGCGTTCCGGAAGGAATATCAAACGTGTAAAGCTCGACGCTGCCATCGGAGTTGCTGCCGGTTGCGCTGACAGGACGTCGGGTTGCGAACGCGATGCGGCCGCCATCCCCACTGATCGTTGGATGAAGCGGAACATCTGTCACGCGCGTTCCGAGGGTGGTGATCTGTCGAGTTGTATCGCCGTTGCGCCCATCGAATAAAAACACCTGGCTGGAATTGATGGCCGAATGCGCGGACCAGACGATGCGCAATCCGTCGTCGCTGATGGCCCGGCCGTAAGTAAAGGCCAGGCCCTCCACTTCGGGACTGATCCCGCGCACTGGCGTTAATCCATTTCGGCTTGTCAGCAACAAGCGACGCCTTGAACTCGGGCTTGCGCCGCCATCATAAATGTAAGCGACGCTGTTGCCGTTGCCGCTGATCTTAGGCTCGGTGGAACCGACTACGCCGGCTGAATTCGTCAGTTGCGCCAGACCCTGAGCTACGGCGTCATAAACATAAATCTCGAGGTTGCCATCGGCGTTTTGCCCGCCGGGCTGACGGTTCGATGAAAACGCGATGTAGCGTCCGTCGTCAGAAATCGACGGTTGGAAATTCCCGTCGGTCAGGCGGGTTGAGATGTCAGCGGGTGAAGTGTTGGTGACCTGGATCAGCTTGTCCCCGTCGTAAAGAAAGATTTCCGAATTGGCATCATTGTTGGTTCCCAGCGGATTATCTTTGGAAGCAAAAGCGATCCGCGATCCGTCCTGAGAAATTGCCGGTGCGGGAGCGCGCGTCGCGCCCATTTGTAAAAACGTCGCCGGGTTGACAGTTATGTTGGCGCGGATTGCCCTGAACGCTTCGCTGCCTCCGGCACCCGCGATATCTCTTGTCGACTCGAACCCAACCACACGACCGTCACCGCTGATCGAGGGATTGATGCTAATTCCATCTTCGGTCGTGTGGGTGATTCGCCGTAGCGGAGCCTGCATGCGCGCGCTCTGCCAAACCGTGACGCATAGCGCAGCGGTAGCTACGCAGACAAGGAGGGATCTTCTGTGACGAAGCATTCGGCTGGTGTCGACTCGGGTGACGGAGGTTATGCGGGTTAGCGGATCTACACGACTCGGATCAGACTCGGGCTCTGCGCTTCTGAGACACGATGATCAATGATCAAATGACCAGCGGCGTGTCTGCTAGAATAGAAATTCTGTCACGCACAAGATTGGATAACGGACTAGCGGTATTCGAGGCTCGACGGAGTGTAGCGTTTTCCTGTGGGAAGACAAGCAAAGTGCTGAGTGACTGCGTTCGCTGTCCATGCAAGGGCTTTTGTACGCATTGATGAGTCATTGGCAGCTGATCAGAGTCGGGTTTTTACTCGACTCCGAAGGGCTTGCAATGAAAGCAATAGCGCAAGTCCTTTGATCTCGAGGTTGGGAAGGCGGGCTTGCCCCCGGCTCTTTTGTGGAGACTGCCGATTTATTAATTTTGTTTAGGTGTTTTTGCAACCTTTGGAGGCTTACCTATGTACAGTCGAATCCTTCTTCTCCTAATTGCGTGCGTGGTGGTGTTGTGTGCTAACGCTTCCGCGCAACAACTCGATCGCCAAAAGATACTTGACGCCATCGCCAAAGATGGATGCACTCAATTAGACCAGGTCAAGGTTTGTAAGTACGACTACGTGATCGAAGGGAACCGGATAGAAGCGCTCTCGTTTCAGCCCGCGGGCGAAGGGAAATTCCCCGGCTTGCTTCTGATTCCGGGTTATCAAAGAAGCGCTCCCGACTACCTCAACCTTGGCCGGATTCTGGGCCAACAAGGATTCGCTTCCGTGGCCGTGACGCAGCCGGGCTTTGGAAAATCGGAAGGGAAGGCCGACTACGTTGGCCCGAACACTATCTATGCGCTGAAGGCTGGTTTTGACAAATTTCAGCATGAACCATATGTCGATAAGAAGAAGATGGGAATCTTTGGCTACTCGCGCGGCGGAATGGCGGCATCACTACTGGCGGTGAGACTGCCGGAACTACGGGCGGCGGTGTTTGGCGCCGGCATCTACGACTTCAAGACAGCTTACGACGAGATCAAGATGGAAGGCATTCGCGAAAACATGAAATTGGAATCAGGCATGACTGAGAAAGCGATCAAGGATCGATCGTCGCTTTTTCAGATGAAGAACCTGCCATGTCCGGTTCTGATCCTGCATGGTGAGAAAGATCAGAACGTTCCGGTCAGTCAGGCATTGCTGCTGCGCGATCGTTTGACCAAACTTCACAAAGTCTTCGAAATCAAGTTATTTCCAAACGCCGAGCACAGCATTCCAACGGACGAGTTCGTGCCGTTAGTGATCGATTTCTTTAATCGCCGGCTCAGGCTAAAGGGCAACTGAAGGTAGGAACCGATGAAAATTCTGATTAGTGGATCGCACGGGCTGGTGGGCACGGCTTTGATCAAGTCCTGGGAGGCCGCCGGACATGAGATTTCTCGATTGGTGCGGCATTACCCCAATTCGTCTTCGGAAATCGAGTGGAGTCCCGACCGCTACAGCATCGCACTCGCTCGTATTGAAGGGTTCGATGCGGTTGTTAGTCTCGCCGGCGAAAGCATTGCAGAGGGACGCTGGACCGATGAGAAGGAGCGTCGCATTCGCGAGAGCCGGGTGAAAGGCACGAAGCTGCTGGGCGACGCCCTCGCAAATTTGACTCATCGTCCGAAAACTTTCACCTGCGCTTCGGCGATCGGCTATTACGGAAATCGTGGTGATGAGATTTTGACGGAGGAGAGCGCGCCGGGTAATGATTTCCTCGCAGAGGTTTGTGTCGAATGGGAGAAAGCGACGGCGCTGGCGACGGAGAAGGGAATTCGCGTCGTTAATGCGCGCTTCGGGATCATCCTCGATGCAAATGGCGGTGCACTTAAGAAGATGCTGCCACCGTTTCGCATGGGGGTCGGCGGAAGAATCGGCAGCGGTAGACAGTGGATGAGCTGGATCGCGCTTGATGACGTTGTAGGCGCGCTCAACTTCGTTTTGACTAATGATGCCTTACGGGGTCCGGTAAATTTTGTAACGCCCAATCCGGTGACCAACGCCCAATTTACTCGCACGCTGGGCAAGATCCTTTCGCGGCCGACGTTCTTTCCAATTCCGGCGTTTGCCGTGCGCCTAATTTTTGGCGAAATGGGAGAAGCGTTGTTGTTGTCCAGCCAGCGAGTCGAGCCGCAGCGTTTGAAATCAACCAACTACCAATATCAGTACTCGCAGCTTGAGGCGGCGCTTGCCGCCATTTTGCAAAAGCGCGGTTGATAGCCGAAGGATAATCCGTGCTTCGAGTTATTAAGTCAGTACTACCTCGCCGTAGCGGGTGGGTTCGTACGTCCAGGGCAATGCATGATTTTCCCACCGGCCACCGTGAGGTGGTACTGACCTCATTTTTGATATTGACCTGGTTTTGAAGATATCTGGGCGTCCTCTGTGATCTCTGTGCCTCTGACTTTACTAAAGCTATCGAGCAACAACCGCAGATGGCGTTCTTTTATTTAGACCGCGGAGCGGCATTAAGGGAGATCGGTAAGGACGATGAAGCCGAAAAGGACTTCTCCCGAGCCGTGGAACTTGATCCAGGGCTAAAACTCACCGTGGAAAAGCGTCGTGCTGAAGCGAAAAAGGGCGACGACCAGAAGGCGCCGTAGATTCTGGTAAGCCAGGTATTTAGAGCGTCAGTCACTTGCAAACAGTTCGGCCTTCTGTTCTCCAAAACCTTCGAGTACGCTAAACACCTCGAGCGCATACTTCACGTTGCCAAACGGCGCAGACACCTGCACGCCGTGAATCACATCTCGCACATCGACCAGCGACTCGCGCGCAATCTTCAAGCCTTCCTCGCGTCCCGCTTCCTTGCTGATAGCTGACGCCGCCCGCATGCGTTCCATAATTGACGGCGTCACGCGCACTCCCGGTACTTCATTGTGCAGAAACTCCGCATTGCGATAAGAAACCAGCGGCCAGATGCCGGCCACGATCGGAATCTTCACGTGTTCGATGCGTTTGATAAAGTCGCGGAGCTGATCCGTATCAAACACGGGTTGGGTAATCGCATACTGCGCACCTGCTTCAACCTTGTATTCAAAACGGCGGATCTCTTCATCAGGATTAATGGCGCCGGGATTCACGCCAACTCCAATACAAAAAGCCGTCGGCTGACCGATGGGATTGTTACCGATGTCAAGCCCGTGATTGAGTTTGTTGACCATGTTCGTGAGGCCGATGGCGTCGATATCAAAGACGGCTGTGGCGTCGGGGTATGGCCCCATTTTCGGAGGATCGCCAGTAATTAAGAGCAGGTTACGAAGGCCCAGCGCCGCGGCGCCCAACAAGTCAGACATCATCCCCAACAGGTTTCGATCGCGACAACAGTAATGCAGGACCGACTCAATGCCGATTTGTTGTTCGACCAGTACGGCCGTCGCCAGGGCGCTCATGCGCGACTGCGCGCGCGCGCCATCCGGAATATTTACGCCATCGACACCAGCGTTTTTTAAAAGCCGAATGGAGTCCAGAGTCTTTTGCGCGTCAACGCCCTTTGGCGGCAGCACCTCCACGGAAGTTACAAACTCGCCGTTAACGATCTTGCGTGACCACTGCGAACGTTCCTCCGGCGGTACGATCTTTAAATCGCTCGGCACAACTTCCGTCACCTGGGCTAAGGCCCCGGATGAAAACACGATCTTTTGCGCACGCGGTGACGCTGCGCGGACGGCATCGGAAATTAACTTGATGTGGGCCGGCGTTGTGCCACAGCAACCGCCAATAAACTTCGCGCCTGATTGAATGAAGCGCTTGGCAAACTTCGACATGTACTCTGGTGAGCACATGTAGAACTGCCGCCCCTGCACGTCGCGCGGCAATCCGGCATTGGGTTGCGCGGAAAGTTTTTTCTTGGTGACGGCGCGCATCTTCTCGAGTGCGCTCAAAATAATCGCCGGACCAACACCGCAGTTAAGTCCAATCACATCCGCGCCCCATTCGTCGAGACGCGCGGTGAAAAGTTCAGGCGTAGTACCGAATGAGGTATTGCCGTCAGTGAGAATCGTCATCTGGGCAATTATCGGCAGGTCTCCCAGTTCGCGAACTGCGCGGATTGCCTGGCGCATCTCTGAAATATCGGAAAATGTTTCCAACATGAACAGATCAACTCCGCCTTCAAGCAGCGCGGAGGCTTGTGCCTTGAACATTTCCTTCGCTTCGTCGAGGGAGGTTGGGCCGTAAGGTTCAATGCGCAAGCCGAGCGGGCCCATCGCTCCGGCTACGTATGCATGCTGACCGGCAACCTCGCGTGCGATTCGAGCCGCGGCAATGTTTATTTCGCGCAAGCTGTCGCCCAGGCCGTACTGATCCAGGTTGTGGGCAGTTGCACCGAAAGTATTTGTTTCGAGTATGTCGGCGCCGGCGCGCAAATACTCGGAATGGATCTCGTGAACCAGGTCGGGATTGGTCAGACTTAGCTCATCGTAGCAGCGGTTAATGTAGACGCCCTTGGCATAAAGCATCGTACCCATCGCGCCGTCGACGACGTGGATACGATCAGACTCGAGAATGTTCCTGAAAGGTTCCATTTTCTGCGTAGGACAGACATTCCTGTCTGTCCCGTTGATCTTTCTTTGACGTGGGACAGGCAGGAATGCCTGTCCTACAAACAAAAATCCCGCGCTAAACAACGCGGGACTTCGTCACTAACTGAAGTTTTTCGGGTTGAGCTTTACGAGCTTTCCCGAGCTGTTTAGCCGTTTGTTTTGCGTGGCCGCAAGTCGCCTTAACTCACCACGTTTACAGTTGTGCTTATACGCCGTAAGAAATACGACTGTCAAGCCGCGACTTGGTGTACTGGTGGTTTGTCTTGTGTGATTTCGTGTAGTTCCCTGGCTACTTTCTTCCGGCGAACACGTAGCCGATGCTGACTGTGCTGCGTAAAGACGGCTGTCGGCCCAGGCGTCCTTCAGGCGCGATAAACAGCCGTTTGGTTAGGAATATCTTGACACCCGCGCAGGCACTAGCCGCCGGCACTGTGAACGACGTGTCGAAGACGCGAGGTTGCCCGGTGTCGAAGTCCAGGCCAAAGAAGCGGCCGCGATGATGGAGCACGCCAAGGCCCGCGACCACATAAGGCACAACGGACTTAGTCGGGTCAGTAAGATCATAGGCCACGCTACTAACGCGACGCGTGACGTAAACACGAAGCGACGCTCCAGCGACGACGTGGGGAATCCTCCCGTCGTCCGACGTGAAGCCCGATGCGCCGACAGTTAGTCGTGCTTCCGCTTTCGGCAGCGTTAGCTCTTCCTCTTGAGCTAACGCGAGAGGAAAAGAGAACAGTACCAGCGCGGTGGCCACAAACATATATCGCAAAGCTGCGGTCTTTCGGATTGTTGACAGAATCATTGGTCGTAACTCCTGTGGTCGGGTTTAAGAGCAAAACCGCCACCGACATCGCAACTGCCATACCTCGTGGAGTCGTCAACAAAAACTGTTTGCTCGGAAAAAATGCGTCTGGCAACAGACGATCGAATCGCTCCAAGCGAAATAACATGACTCCTCAAAGCCTTGCCTCACCAAGGGCATAGCCCAAAACTTTAAAGGGTATCGCACGGCAGGGCACAGCCTTCGCCTCGTATCCGATGCAAAGCCGAATCTGCCCAAGCAAAACTCTTAGGCGCAAAGCTACTTCTCAAATGGATGTTTAGAAGACTGGACCAACGTATGGGCCTTGACAGCCAAACCTTATTTTGGCTGAATGCTGTGGTTCTCCAAGTTTTCTTTGCGTTGTAGCTCCCTAACGCGAAGTTCTCCCTGAATTAGGCGGTTGCGTGAGCCAATCTTCTCCGATTAGGCAAGCACACATAACTACATGTGAGTGAGGAAACTCTATGAGCACACCGATCGATGGAAGCGGAGTCAGCCGCGCGGACGTCCTGAATTCACACGGCTTCTTTGGACATCCTCGGGGACTGTCGACGCTCTTCTTCACGGAGATGTGGGAGCGCTTCAGTTATTACGGCATGCGAGCAATCCTTACGCTCTACATGACTAAGGCGCTGGCCGAGGGTGGTTTGGGTTTTGACGAGAAGTATGCCGCTCTTATTTATGCAACCTACGTTTCGTCGGTTTGGTATCTGCCATTAATAGGCGGCTGGTTGGCCGATCGTGTCTTCGGCGCGCGGCGCGCAGTTCTCATCGGCGGGATCATCATTGCCTGTGGTCACTATTCGATGGCGATTAATACTCAGCTGAACTTCTACGCGGGCCTAATCCTCATCGCCTGCGGCACCGGTCTGTTAAAGCCCAACATTAGCGCGATGGTAGGGCAACTATACTCGGAGAAAGATCAGCGGCGGGACGCAGGCTTTTCAATTTTCTACATGGGAATAAATTTGGGAGCGTTTCTGTCACCCATCGTCGTCGGTTTCCTGGCGCAACATTCTTCGTTCCGCAACTTTCTTGTCTCCATGGGTCTTGACCCGAATTCTGCCTGGCATTGGGGATTCGGCGCTGCCGGCGTCGGTATGACCTTTGGCTTGATTCAGTATTTGCTTGGGCGCGCGCGCTTGAGCCACGTCGGTGAGAAGCCGGAGCGAAAATTGACGCAGGAAACCCCTGGAGCTTCTTCAAGGTTTGATATGGTGACGCTGGGTTTGGCAATACTCGGTGGTGGGATTGGTGGTGGAATTGGGTATGGCTTCGGCGATGCCGGTCTTATTTCAGCGCTCTTTCCGTTGGTAGTGGGTTTCTTCGCTGGTTACTTGCTCGGAACAACGAGATTGTTGAGTGGCGAGGAGCTCAGGCGCGTCCTGGTCATCTTCATTCTTTTTGTGTTTTCGATCTTGTTTTGGATGACATACGAGCAGGCCGGTTCAAGTCTGACACTCTTTGCCGATCGCCTGACACAGACAACGGTCTTTGGTTGGCAATATCCATCCAGCTGGTTTCAATCCGTTCCCGCAATTTTCGTTATCATCTTCGCGCCAATCTTCGCAGCGCTCTGGCAGAAGTTGGGCGAACGGCAACCATCCAGCCCGGGCAAGTTTATTTATGGACTGTTCTTTGCCGGCATCGCTTTCGTTGTAGTGACCATCGCGTCAATGTTAGGCGGCGGTGGTCGAGTTAGCCCTCTATGGCTTGTCCTCGTATACCTGCTTCAAACATTTGGCGAACTCTGCCTCAGTCCCGTGGGCTTAAGCACCGTTACTAAACTCTCGCCGGCTCGCATGGTCGGTCTGATGATGGGTGTTTGGTTCCTCTCGATATCAATTGGTAGCTATATAGCCGGGCTGACGACTCGACTATTCGAAGGGAATGATAACGCAGTGCTGACCAAGGGCTTCGCGACCTTCGCGGCGATTACGCTGCTTGCGGCGGTGGTCCTAGCGATATTGACTCCATTCATCAAGAAGCTCATCCCGCGTGAGGCGATATAAATCAAGTTAATTAAACAGGAGACTAGCGTGCGAAGATATTTGTGGTGGTTTTTCGTTCTGGCTCTGATTTTCTTTCAGGTGTCGAGCGTCCTGTCGCAGGAGAAACTGCTCACCATCGACGACATTTACGATCCGGTTAAGCGTGTTAACTTCAGCGGCACAGTGCCCAGCATTCGTTGGCTCAAGGATGGCAAGCATTACCTTTTGACCAATGAAGCGTCGAGAACCGATGTTCCGAAACTGCAAAAAGTTGAGGCGGTGACC
Source organism: Pyrinomonadaceae bacterium (assembly GCA_035526805.1). Taxonomy (GTDB): domain Bacteria; phylum Acidobacteriota; class Blastocatellia; order Pyrinomonadales; family Pyrinomonadaceae; genus PSRF01. The sequence goes on along the minus strand of DATLBQ010000439.1, from coordinate 2,987 downwards.
GGAGTAGCCACGGCTTTTTTCGACAGCGCTAAGATGCAAGCGGCCTTGCGAGGCGTGGGTATAACCGAACCGGATGCGAAGGAACTCTCGAATCGCGGCACCTACGAATTCAACCACAACGATACGGCAGTCCTGCTCAACTCAAATAACGATCTCTTTTACTATCAACTAGGCAGCGATAAAGCCGTGCGGGTGACTAGCGATGCGGAAGCAGAAGTTGGCGAAACTTTTAGTCCGGACGATCATCTGCTCGGCTATGTCCGCGGTAATAATATCTACGTCTACGATCTCGCCGCTCAACAGGAGCGCAAGCTAACCACCGACGGCGGCCCCAAGATTCTCAATGGCCGGCTCGATTGGGTTTATCAGGAAGAGCTGTATGGCCGTGGAAACTTTGAAGCCTATTGGTGGAGTCCTGATTCCACCAAGCTCGCTTATCTCCGGCTGGATGAAAATCCGGTGCATGAGTTTACCGTCGTGGATCACATTCCTTATCGGCAAACGCTCGAAGTTACACCTTACCCGAAAGCCGGCGATCCAAATCCATTGGTCCAACTCGGAGTAGTAGACGTTGCGGGCGGCGCCACGCGTTGGATTGATACTTCCAAATATCCACCAACCGATCTCCTGATCGTGCGCGTAACCTGGACGCCGGACGGCGCGAAGGTTGTCTACCAGGCGCAAAACCGCGAACAAACCTTTCTGGATTTGAATTTTGCAAACGGTCAGGACGGAAAGTCGAATAACTTGCTGCGCGAGAGCTCCCGACCATGGGTGGACGTGCTCGACAACCCCACCTGGCTGAGGGATGGGTCATTCTTATGGCTGAGCGAGCGCAGCGGTTGGCAGCACATTTATCATTACGCCGCTGATGGAAAGCTGATCAGGCAGGTTACCGACGGCAAGTGGGAAGCCGACTCTATCCATGGTGTTGATGAGGACAAGGCTCTCGTCTACTTCAGTGGCACGGAACACAGCCACATAGCCCCCAATAGTTATCGAGTAAAGTTCGACGGCACCGGCTTTACGCGGCTAACCGCCGGCGAAGGTTCTCATAAGCTAAGCTTCAGTCCGGCTATGAATTTATTCATTGACAGCTGGAGTGACGTTAACACGCCGACGCAGACGCGCCTCTATGGCATCGACGGCAAGCTTGTCCGCGTGATAAACGAAAATAAGGTGGAAGCGTTGAAGCAGTACAAACTTGGGACGACGGAGTTGTTGCAAGTGAAAACCCGAGATGGCTTTCCCATGGAAGCGATGATTATCCGGCCACCGGATTTTGACGCGAGCAAGAAATATCCAGTGCTGGAATTCACTTACAGCGGACCGCACGCGCCTCAGGTAAAAAATGCGTGGGCCGGGAATGCCTACATGTGGCACCAGATGATGGCGCAGAAAGGCTACATCATTTGGATCTGCGACAACCGCACTGCCAGCGGCAAGGGTGCAGAATCGGTATGGCCCGTTTACAAAACTTTCGGCCCACTGGAGCTGCGTGATCTTGAAGACGGCCTGACGTGGCTGAAGAGCCAGCCGTATGTCGACGGCGAGCGTATTGGTTTGTGGGGTTGGAGTTATGGTGGGTTCATGACGAGCTACGCCTTAACTCACAGCAAGACTTTCAAGATGGGAATCGCCGGAGGCACGCTGGCTGATCAGCGAGACCACGATACGATTTATACGGAACGTTACATGCAGACTCCGCAGCACAATCCAGAAGGATACCGCAACAGTTCGCCGCGGTTTTTCGCCAAAGACCTGCACGGGAAGTTGTTGCTAATCCACGGCGCGATCGATGACAACGTCCACGTACAAAACACAATTCAGTTTGCGTATGAACTGCAGAAAGCAGGGAAGCAGTTTCAGATGATGCTGTACCCGAAATCGCGCCATGGCGTCACCGAGCCGCTGCTGGTGAAGCACATGCGGCAAATGATGACGGATTTTGTGGTGGCGAATTTGTAGGAGCTTCGTTCTACTCGGCAGCGTCGCGGACGAGACTTGGGTGGTGACTTGATTCGTGTTGCTTGGTTTTAGTTTTGTGTAACTTCGTGGTTCGTAGACTGCTATTAAGGAAAAAGTGACCACGAAAAAACACGAACGGATACGGAACTACACAACCCGAAGTTAAGTGCGTTGGCACTTTGGACAGTAGTAAGTTGATCTGCCGCCTTGCACCGCGCGGCGTATTCGAGTGCCGCAATTGACGCACGCCTCATTCTCGCGTTCATAGACTCGCCAAAATCGCTCCGTCGTTCCAAAGTAACTTCCAATACCGTCGCTGAGATCGATCCGCAACGTTGAGCCGGCGGCGATTGCTTCCTCCAACACGTCGCGGATTGCCTGGTGCAATCGCAACGCGCGGGCTCTCGACAAGCTGGCTGCCTCTTTGAAAGGGCTTATTCGCGCCAGAAAGAGCGCTTCGCTCGCGTAAATATTTCCCAGCCCAAGAATTTTCGTCTGATCTAACAGCAATTGTTTCAAGCTGCGACGAGACGTCGAACGCGTGGTCAGTAAATAGTCTGGACTAAAGTCATCAGAGAGTGGCTCCGGTGCCAGCGATTGGAGCTGGATCAACTTTAAGAGTCGTCTCGCTGCGATCAAACGCATGCGTCCAAACTGTCGCATATCACAGAAGATCAACCTGCGATCGTCTTCCAGATAGAAAACCAGATGCGGGTACGGAGGCAACGGCTGGTCAGGTGCAATGCAAACAAACTTCCCCGTCATGCGCAGGTGCACAACCAAAACGTCTCCGGAGCTCAATTCAAACAGGATGTACTTGCCACGCCTGTTGATGGCTTCGATACGCGCGCCACGCACTTTACGTTTGAATGAGGCAGGAGCGGGACTCGCAATGATCCGCGGCAGATTGATTTCCGCTGCCAGTATCCGCTGGCCCATGACAGCGCGCCGCAACCCCCGCACGACATGTTCAACCTCGGGTAGTTCCGGCATCGTGCGCTTGTTTGTGCGGTGGCAGG
>DATLBQ010000438.1:0-16658 GCA_035526805.1 Pyrinomonadaceae bacterium | reverse complement strand
CCGGCGACCGTGCTGTTTGTGGTGGGTTTGTACGTCGGGTTTTTCGTCGCGCCCACCGATTTTCAGCAGGGTGACGCCTATCGCATAATGTTTATCCATGTGCCCGCAGCCTGGATGGGAATGTTGTTATACGTCCTGATGGCTTTTTACGCGGGTATTGGCTGGGCGTTTAACGCCAGGCTGTCATCGATGATGGCTTCTTCACTCGCGATCACCGGAGCGCTGTTCACTTTGATTTCGCTGGTGACTGGCGCGTTTTGGGGCAAACCTACCTGGGGTACGTGGTGGGTTTGGGACGCACGGATGACCTCCACGCTGATTTTGCTTTTTCTCTACGTCGGCTTCATCTCTTTGCAGTCTGCGATTGATGACTCCCGACGTGCGGATCGTGCAGGTGCCGTGCTGGCGTTGGTGGGAGTCATCAATGTGCCGATCATTTATTTCTCGGTGCAATGGTGGAACACGCTTCACCAGGGTGCCACTATTAGACTTCTCGGCAAGCCATCGATCGCGCCGCCGATGCTCGCAGCCCTGTTATTAATGCTGGCGGCGTGTTGGCTCTACTCGATTGCAGTGGTTCTAATTCGGCTGCGCTGCATTATTTTGGAAAGAGAACAGACTGCAGCCTGGCTGGCTGAAGGAGCGGCCTGATATGAACTGGTCGGAGTTTTTTTCAATGGGTGGCTACGGCCTTTATGTTTGGGGCTCGTACTTAACGACACTCATAGTATTGGGTGGAGAAGTTGTGTTACTTATGAAGCGCAGGAAATCTTTGCGCAAACGCAATTCACGGCAAACGTAACTAGTGGATCAGTTTGGTGTCCGATAAGCTTCATCTTGTCGTAACACCGCGACACAAAAAAGATTTTATCGGACCTTTGCAGCCAAATCATAAGCATCATGAAACGTCGTCATAAACGAATCGCTTTTATTGTCGCCGGTCTCGTCGGGCTGGCCGTTGCAGCCGGCTTTGTGCTCAGCGCATTCCAAAATAATCTGGTGTTCTTTTTCAGCCCTTCACAGGTTGCTGCTAAAGAAGCACCGCTCAACAAAACCTTTCGGGTCGGCGGCCTTGTGCAGAACGGAACTCTGCAAAGAGATAACGACGGGTTAACCGTACGCTTTACCGTAACCGATACCGCGAAGAGCATCCCGGTTGTGTACAAGGGAATTCTTCCGGACTTGTTCAAAGAAGGTAAAGGCTGTGTGGCGCAGGGACGTGTGGGGGCGGATGGCGTTTTTTATGCCGACCAGGTACTCGCTAAGCATGACGAAAACTATATGCCTCCGGAAGCCGGCCAGGCGATAGACAGTGCTAAGCACGAGAAAGAAGCCGCGAAGACAGTCGTTTACTAGTGGTCCTTAAGCTGCAGCGTGTCGTAACCTCGCGACAAACTGGAGGACGCTCTGTTCAGGGGTTTTCGACGCGTAGCGTCGGGATGAATTTAGCCCGGCCTTTCAAAGCCGGGCATCCGTGGATGAGTTATTCGCGTCGCGTAGTGACGCCTGACACTTCGGCCCCGATTCAATCGTCGCTACGCGACGACGGCATTCAATGTATTCTTCCCCGGCCTTGAATGGCCGGGCTAAATTCATCCCGACGCTACGCGTCGAAAGCATTTCAAGGTTCATGGTTCCTGAAGTCGGACAATTCGCCTTAATTCTCGCGCTCCTTCTGGCGCTCACGCAGGCGACGCTGCCGTTAATCGGCGCCGCACGTGGCAAGCGTTCCTGGATCGCCCTTGCGGTACCCGCCGGTCAGGCGCAGTTCATCTTCGTAGCCATTGCGATCTGCTGTCTCGGTTATTCATTTATCACCAACGACTTTTCCGTTCTGAACGTAGCAACCAATTCAAATTCGCGACTGCCGCTTCACTACCGGCTCGCCGCCACCTGGGGTTCGCATGAAGGTTCGCTGCTGCTCTGGACGTTTATGCTGGGACTATGGACGGTCGCGGTCTCCCTTTTCAGTCGTCACCTGCCGGATGACATGGTCGCGCGCGTGCTAAGTGTAATGGGCGTCGTGAGCGTCGGCTTCCTGCTGTTCATGTTGCTGACTTCAAATCCTTTTGCGCGGCTAATTCCGGCGGCAATCGATGGACGGGATCTCAATCCGCTGCTCCAGGACCCGGCGATGGTTGCGCATCCGCCGATGCTTTACATGGGCTACGTCGGTTTTTCGGTGGCCTTTGCATTTGCGATTTCGGCTTTGATAAGCGGCCGTCTGGATGCGGCCTGGGCGCGCTGGTCCCGGCCCTGGACCACGGTCGCCTGGATTTTTCTCACCGTGGGCATCGCTCTCGGCAGCTGGTGGGCCTATTACGAACTCGGCTGGGGCGGCTGGTGGTTTTGGGATCCGGTAGAAAATGCGTCGTTTATGCCCTGGCTCGTGGGTACGGCATTAATTCATTCGCTCGCCGTAACCGAAAAGCGCGGCGGCTTTAAGAGTTGGACTGTGCTGTTAGCTATAGGCGCCTTCTCCTTGAGTTTACTCGGCACGTTTCTGGTGCGTTCGGGTGTCTTGACTTCAGTGCATGCCTTCGCCACCGATCCAAAACGCGGTATCTTCATATTGGTATTCCTGGCTTTTATTATTGGCGGTTCCTTGTTGCTATACGCCTGGCGCGCAAAGCAGGTTGGTCTGGGCGGCAAATTTGAAGTGATCTCGCGCGAGTCTCTTTTGCTCTCCAACAACGTGCTGCTGGTAGTGGCCGCGGGTTCGGTTTTGCTCGGAACGCTTTATCCTTTAATCATAGACGCACTCGGCCTGGGCAAACTCTCGGTAGGGCCGCCTTACTTCAATAGCGTCTTTGTGCCTTTGATGGTTCCGGCGATCTTTCTGATGGGCATCGGCCCCATAGCGCGTTGGAAGAAAGCGAGCCTGCCTGAATTGGCGATCAGACTACGTTGGGCATTTCTCGCCAGCGTGATTACCGCCCTCATTCTTCCTTTTGTTATTGGTCAGTGGAAGCTGCTTGCGAGCCTCGGGCTCATGCTCGCTCTCTGGATTCTGGCCACCGCTATTACTAATATCCTGGAGCGCGTGAAAAGCACCTCCGGTCAATTCAACGTGTTCCAAAAACTCCGCATGCAAACCCATAGCTACTATGGTATGCACCTGGCCCACCTCGGGGTCGCAGTTTTCATCGTCGGCGTGACGCTCGTCACCAGCTACCAATCAGAGCAGGACGTGCGGATGGATGTAGGAGACACTGTGAACGCCGGCGGCTACACTTTTCGCTTCAATGGTGTGACCCGAACCGCCGGCCCTAACTACGAAGCCGCGCGCGCAGAAATAACAGTCAGCAAAAACGGCAACGTCGTTAATAGCATGTATCCTGAAAAGCGGTCGTACACGGCGTCAGGAAACGTGATGACAGAAACAGCAATTGACAGCGGCGTATTTCGCGATCTCTACATCTCGCTGGGTGAGCCCGTAAGCGGAGGCGCCTGGAGCGTGCGTGTTTACTACAAACCATTTGTCTCCTGGATTTGGGCAGGCGCAATCATCATGGCGATGGGCGGCGGCTTGGCACTGAGCGATCGCCGGTATGCGTTAGCAGCAAGAAAACAGCGCGAAGCGCTCGCGCAAAAAGCCCAGCCGCCGGTTCCGGTTGCGGCGATGGCCACAAAAGAAGTATGAGCAGATTTGGAATACCCCTCGCCCTTTTCGTTATTCTGGTCGTCTTTCTCGCAATCGGTTTAAGACATGACCCACACGAAGTCCCGTCTCCGTTAATCAATAAACCAGCTCCGGCATTTCAGTTGGCTCAACTCAACGACCCTGCGAAAGTTTTCACTGCAGAGGAAATGCGCGGCAAAGTGTGGCTGCTGAACGTTTGGGCTTCGTGGTGCGTCACCTGTCGCGACGAGCATCCCTTGCTGCTCGAGTACGCGCGCTCGAAAGCGGTTCCCATTTATGGATTAAACTACAAGGACAAACGCGAAGACGCTCTCGCCTGGCTGAGCGACCTTGGCGACCCTTACGTCTTGAGCGCATCTGATCTCGACGGCCGTGTAGGCATCGATTACGGAGTTTATGGAGCTCCTGAAACTTATCTGATCGATCGCGAGGGAGTCATTCGCTTCAAGCACGTCGGTCCAGTGACTCCTGACATTTGGGAAAAGAAAGTACTTCCTTTAGTTAAAGAATTGAACAGATAAGTCACTCGTAACGCAAACTGTTAGTTTGCGAAGCGTTCGTCTCAACTCGGTTTCGGCTATCTCATTTTGAATCGGATGAACCAGAGGTCTTCATGTGGTATGCGGTCAGTAGCACGTCGGAATAGCGGGTGGGTGGTCAATTCATCGCAACCGAGATCTACCATTGAGACCGTGAAGCGTGAATGCGAGCTAAACCACCAGCTACCGCGAGTGGTACTAACTTCATGCGGAAACACGCAACAATGAAAAGGATATACTTTGTAATTCTCTTACTGACCTTTGCGGTGCCCGCTGCGGCAAAGGAAGCACAGCCGTCGGCAGCTGATCCAGCGCTGGAAGAGCGAGTAATGAAACTCTCCAGGGAGCTGCGCTGCCTGGTTTGCCAAAATGAAACTCTGGCGGATTCTCGGGCTGACTTGGCCGTGGACCTGCGAGGGCAAATTCGCGAACAGATGCAGGCGGGCAAGAGCGACAAGGAAATAATCGCATATCTTACCGAGCGATACGGAAAATTTATTCTATACAATCCCCCGATTGATCCCACGACTTACCTGCTATGGTTCGGGCCGTTCGCGCTTTTGCTGGCTGGACTCGCAGTACTCTTTCGCTACTTAAAACAGCGGCGGGAACTAATTGTGGAGCAGCCACTCTCCGCCGCAGACCGGCAGCGAGCGGAAACTCTTCTGAAAGTTCAGTCCGAAAAAGAAACTGTATGATACTTTTCTGGCTTATCTGTGCCGGTCTGGCGGCCATTGCCCTGGCATTTGTGCTTCCCACGTTGCTGCAACTCCCCGCAGCGAATAGTGAAAACAACAAGACGGAAGCGAACGTTGAAATCTACCGCGATCAGCTTCGCGAGCTCGAAGCAGATTTGGCCAACGGCATTGTCAGCCCTGAACAGTATCGCCAGGATCGCGATGAAATCGAACGGCGTTTGCTCGACGACGTTGCTGACAGTTCTGTGCTGCGGAAGCAGGCATCTCCCGCGCCTTCCCAGAGGGCCGTGGTCTATGCGGTAGCCTTCGGCATTCCGGTTGTCGCAGTCGTTCTGTATTTGCTGATCGGAACTTCCGCTGCGCTCTCTGGCGTGCCTCCCCAGACCGCAACCGCCGGCAACGTGGACGCAGCGCGGATGACGCAACAAGGAGTCGAAGCGAACGTTGCCGTCCTCGCGAAACGGCTGGAGCAAAACCCTAACGACGCCGATGGCTGGACCTTGCTAGGGCGGTCTTACATCATCCTCGAGAAGTATCGGGAGGCAAGCGATGCCTATGCCAAGGCGTCTGCATTGAAAAGTCAGGATGCCGATATTTTGGTCCATTATGCTTTCGCGCTGGCCATGGCAAACAACCGGCAATTGCAGGGGAAGCCCACCGACCTGATTAAGAGAGCCCTGCAAATCGCTCCCGAAAACCCTCAAGCACTCGAACTTGCAGGGGAGGCTGAGTTTGAGGCCAGGAACTATAAGCAGGCGATCGCCTACTGGCAGAGAGTGCTGGAGAAGAGTACCGGTGACGCACAACTAACGAAGGCAATCTCCGAAAGAATTAACGAAGCTAAGTCGCTGGCAGCGGCGGCCAGTAAATGAATCGGGGTTTGGAATTCAGTCCAAAACTTTGAGCAACAAGGAGACAAATATAATGTCGAACGAGAAGCGAAAGGCCGTTGATTGCAGGCTCTACCCAAGTGAGAAGGGCTGCACATTGAGAATTGAAGGCACAGAAGAAGAGGTACTGGAGGCGGCAAGTCAACATGCCGTTACCGCCCATGGACACACAAATAGCCCGGAACTGCGTGAGCAGTTACGAACCCTGTTGAAAGACACAGACGACCAGGCAGCCGCCAACCAGTAGCCAAAACAATGACACGAGATAATTTACTGTTCGCGATAATTGGGGTGCTGTTTGGATTCATCGTTGGCTTCCTGTTCGCCAGCACGATGAACCAACGATATGGACCCGGCGCTCCCACCGCTGCTTCGTCAGGTGCCGCGTTGCCGGGCGACCATCCGCCGGTGGGGTCGAATGCCGGCGCTCCTGCTTCAGGGAATATGCAAGCGGAGATCACGGCGCAAATCGAAAAGGCGCGCAAGGAGCCGAACAACTTTGAAGCGCAGATAAAGGCCGCTGAGCTCTATTACCAGATCCAGCGATTCGATCCGGCGATTGAATTACTACTGAAAGCTAACCAACTGAAGCCCGACGATTATCAAACTCTGGTGGCGCTTGGACTCGTAAATCTTGATGCCGGTCATTACGATATTGCGGAAAAGTGGTATAAGGCAGCCTTGCTTAAGAGGAGTGACGACGTGGTCACGCTGTCAGGTCTTGCAGCCGCCACGCTTGGTAAGGGCGATGCCAAAGCAGCTGAACAAGCAATCGCAAATCTGGAGAAAGTCGATCCGAACAGCGAGGATCTTCCTCGATTCAAGGACAAGCTTGCTAGTTTGAAACAGTAGCGGTGGCAGGAAGCGGCTCAGCCGCTTTCATTACAACTGCTCACCGCTTACGGTGCAATCGTCATGCGCACAACCGACGCCAATGGAATGCGCTGAATTGTTCCATCCTTCCCTATCACGATCACCTGACCGTTCTCCACAGTCACACGGCGCACGCTTCCCATAAAGCGATCGACAAGCGTGCCGTCGCTCGTTTCAATAATCAAGCGCGGCCCGCTCGAATCCGGCTCCGGAATCGCGACTGGCGTCGCAGGTTTACGGGCTCGTCTGCTCTTACTCGTCGGCGGTTTCGGTACCCGTGCTGTTTCAGTTGCAGATGTTTCGGTTGACGACGTTTCCTCGATCTCTTTTTTCGCGGTCTCGTCCGGCTTGGAAGACTTCACTGACGGTGCTGGTCGCCTACGCGCTGCGGGAACGCGTCGCCGGCTGTTCCGCGTCGTGGATCTCGCCGCAGGTACTTTCGGTTCGGGTAGGGCTGACACTTCTGGCGTAGGCTCCGGCGTGGGCGCGGGTACTTCGGCAACTTCCGTACGCGGTTCTTCAACTCGAGCTCCCACCGATGACACGCGCCGGCCGGTCTTGTTTGTGGCTTCCGCCGGTGTCGCAAGTTGGAGGGCGTCCTCGTGTTCGGCGAGTGGTCCGGAGGTTATTGGCTCAAAGGCGCCGCCGAAGTGAATTCGATAAACTGCCTCATCGTCATTCGGCGTCCGGCCCTCTATGCGGAGAATCAGGTCTTCTCGCTGTCGCAGATAAATCCCCTTGGTAATCGGCGTTGAGCTGCCCGCATAAACGGTAAACTTCAAGAGCGGCCGCAAACCTGAAAAGGTAAACACATCGATGTCGCCATTTAAGTTGCTGCTATCTACCGTAATCAGCACGTCGCCGGGCACACCTGTAAAGGCGTAATAATGATCGGTCAGTCGAGGGTCACCGAGATCTCTGGCGGGAATAGTGGCTCGAATTTCGGTCGAGCGTACAGGCGAAGGCCACGCGATGTCGCTTGATTGGCCAACGGCAACGACGGCGAAACAAGCAAACAGGAAACTCCACCAGAAGAAAATACACACTAAGTTTTTTGCTCTTGAAGTCATCCGCTTTGAACGACGCCTAGCGATTGAAAATTGGATTGGTGGGCTACATTTTCGGCCCCGATAAACTACAAGCTGTAAGAATATCAGATTTACCGAAGGAATCGCAGGCGCTGACAATTGCTGATCGTGCGGTGACAAGAGGTAAGCAACATCTCGCGGTAGCGGGAGGATCCGCTCGCGTTTCGTGTGGCCAAGACTCCGAATCCACGACCCACCCGCTACCGCGCGGTGGTACTGACTACACGTCACTTGGAGAAAGCAGACCGCGACTTCTGCTATCCTTTACATCATGAAACGTTCTACCATCAAATTATTAGTCGCGCTGCTTTTGACAGTGTTCGTCATGTCCGCGACTGACACACACGCTCAGGGTTGGACTGCCAAACTCGACAAGTCAGTTCGCTTTTATCAAACCACCGACCTCGGGGTTGTGCTCGCCGGCACTGAGAAGTCCCTTTATGCAATCGATGGACAAACGGGTGAAACTTTGTGGCGTCGTAAAGATGTTTCCCTCGACGAAACGGACGTGGCGCCAGTGCCGGGATCTGATCTGCTCTTGCTTAGTTTTGAAAAAGGCGAGCGCACGCGGCTCGAAGCAGTCGACCTCCTGTCAGGCGACAGCATTTGGAAGAGCAACAAGATTCGCGGCGCTGTGATGCAAATGGCCGTCGATCCGACGGCCAACCTACTTGCCGTCGTACTCGCAAAAGACGCCAAAGCTCAGGCGGATGATGGCTTTAAACGTCACCCGTTGCTGCACATGCTTGACCTCACTAGCGGCGAAGAGATTTGGAAGAATGAAATAAGCGAAGTTGAAATGATGCCTTCACGCTGGGCCGAAGGCGGAAGCGACAAGGTTGAGTTCACTTTCGATAACTATCATCCGCCCGCCTTTGTCGGGGACAGAATTTACACCTTCTACGATGGCCTAACCTCGTTCGACGCACGCACCGGCAAGTCGCGCCTGCGCGAAAAATATCGCGTGAACGAAAGTGGTCTAGCGCTCACGGAAGCCGCGCCGATTTTTGATGAGGCAATGATTTACAGTTCCGGCCGCGGACACGTCCGCGCAATATCCCGAGAGACAGGCGATACGGAGTGGGAAGCTAAAGACCTGGGACTGACACCGGAGATGATTTTAGTCGGGCAAATTTTGTACGTACGGACTGGCGGGCAGTTCACGCGTTTTAAGGACGGGGAAAGTATTGAGCGCGGCCCATACGGCGTCAGCGCTGTAGACGCCCGCAGCGGAAAAGTTCTTTGGCGCTATAAAGGCGCCGACAAGGGTATTACCAATCTTGTGCTCCCCGATGCTTCGAGCATCGTGATCGCGGATCGTGATGACTTGATTGTCGTCGATTCGCAAACGGGCAAAAGGCGCGCGCGCGTCAGGCACGGAATAGAACGAGCATCGTTTGGTGTGTTGAATGAAGGCGGCGCGGTGGTGGTGGGCGGACAATCGGAGCTCGCCGCGTTTGACCTTAGCGCGAGCACTCCTCGTGAACTGTGGCGCGCGCGCCATACTCCGCCAGGCCGCGGCATTTTTCGCACGGTTGCAGCCGTGGCGGCCCGTGCGGCCTCATTATATTTTCGCTATGGCGGCACTGCGGTGACGGCCTTTAGAGGGGTGCAGATCGCGCGCACCGTCGGCAGCCTTAGTTGGTCGGGATTGGCCGCTCGCGGGTCGGTCTCTAACCTTCAGGCACTGGCTACGAATTCCGCACGCAACTATGCGCGCTCCTACGCAGCCTCTCGCTTACGACGGTTCGGCGTGATCTCTCAAGTGCGACAACGCATAACCGCCGGCGCGCCGTCAGTCCCCTCCCCTCCTTCGCCCGCGGATCTCGTACGTCGCCGGACAAACGATGTGGATGAACGATTGTTGGATCGAATTGACCCTGCGCATCAACTGGATCGCCTCTCTCGCTTTTTGTGGCACCGTGATCGCCTCGCTGCCCTGCGTGGTAACTGGATGTACTTCTACACTGACCTGAAAGGGCAGGATGGAAACGGTCTGGCAGGAGTGAACATTCACACTGGCAGAACGGAGCGCGAAATCAGGTTGCGCGATTTGGATGAACGCTTTATTGCGGATGAGGCACTGGGTTTGATGTTCGTATCGGCGGGAAATCGCATGCTGGCCTACTCCGTAACTACTCGTTAACGCCAGCTGCTGCGAGAAGATCCTTAATTGTCGTTTGAACTTGTCCTCCAGCCCGCGGAGCAGGCTGAGTTTCCACCTTGAATCAGAGTGGCAACCTGAGGAGCGCTTCACACCCACGCCGGTCGGCGCGGTTCTCCAGTATCAACGTGCCGCCGTGGGCTTCGGCGATCTGGCGCGAAAGCACCAGACCGATACCCGATCCGCTCGCCTTGGTTGTAAAGAACGGCACAAACAGATTCGCCGTATTAGCGAGCCCTGGCCCTTCGTCGTTGATCCACACTTCCACCTGGCCGTTTTGCTGACCCCAGCCAACGCCAACTGCCCCATTCGTTTCCATCGAGGCGTCAACAGCGTTGCGAATCAGGTTGATCAACAGCTGTTCCAACTGCGCGTCGTCACCCCTAATCGTTACGTCAGGACCGGAAGCCACATCTACCTGCAAACGCGTTTCAAGACTCGCCACGCGCCTGACCAGCGCGCCAATATTGAGCGGCTCAAAACGCGGCTGCGGCAGACGTGCCAGCTTTGAATACGACTCTACAAAACGCGCGAGCGAATCAGCCCGTGAAGAAATGACCTCCAGCCCACGACGCATATCGTCGCCCCAATCCGTCGGGCGCGGTTCGCGAATCAGGAGATCAGCCAAACTACCGGCAACTGACTTGATCGGCGCCAGCGAGTTATTCAACTCATGGCCGAGCACGCGCAACAATCGCTGCCAGGCGGTGCGCTCTTCTTCGCGCAAAGTCTTGCTCAGGTCTGTCAACACCAGTAATTGATGCTGAGCGCCGCCCTCGCGAAATGTGCTGCGGCGAACGTCCCAGCGCCCGAAGCCGCCCGGGAAAACCATCTGCATAGTGTGGGAAACTTGCCCTTCTTCGCGATTGAAACATGCCGCCAAACCCAGTTCAGTACTCGTCCGGCCCAGCAACCTGGTTGCGGGTTGAGCCAGCAACCTTTCGCCCGCGCGATTTACTAACTGGAGGCGCTGTTCCCCGTCAAAGGCAAAGACAGCGACGTCGATTTCCGCCATCACCGTCCGCAACAAGGCGGTCGCTTCGAGCGCACCGATGCGCTGTTCACGCAGCGTTTGGCCGAGGTCGTTTACCTCAATCATTACTTCGCCGAGAGCATCTCCCAAGGTTGCCCGACGTCCGCGAATTGAATAATCGCCTTCGCGCAACGCCGCGAGAATATTTGAAAGGGTTTGCAGTGGTCGCACAATCCGCTGCTTGAGATTGAAAGCGATGCTCAGCCAGAAAATTACGAGGAACAGATCAATGGTCCACTGCACGCGCGGCGTGTAGTTGTCATACCAGAGCAGGAACACGCACAGGGCGACGGCCGGAAAGCCGGCAGCCAGGGCGAGCACCGTGACACGTTTCTCGAATTTCATCCGGCGGCCATGGGTGAGCGCCGGGTCGAGCGTTGTGATTGGCGAGGGGTGTTTTGGTGCTTTTAAGGAGGTTTCCACGCTGACTATGATAACTCACGGATTCAGACAACCAGGGGTAAAGGGGAACGGGGAAAAGTGGAACGGGGAAAGGGTAAGGCCTTTAACATTGGCCCTGAACTATTTCTGGCCATGAACTATTTCCAACGATCCTTCATCCGTTCCGTCCCCCATTCTTATTTACCCCTTCGCCCTTTACCCATTTACCCTCTACCCCTTTTCCACCTATCAATTCAAAAAGGCTTACGACAGTCCGTATTTTTGCAGCCGTCGATAGAGAGCACTGCGACTGAGGCCGAGCGCTTCGGCGGCGCGATTGGCGTTTCCCTCAAATCGTGCCAGCGCTTTTGTGATCAGGATGCGTTCGGCCTCTTCAAGACTCATTTCCTCGAGCCGTGACGAGAGACGCGTATCGGGCTTTGATTGCAGCGCCAGATCGAAAGCTGTGACGACATTGCTGGAACTCATCAGCAGCGCCCGCTCAACTACGTGATCCAGTTCACGCACGTTGCCGGGCCAGGCGTGAGCGCGTAACGCATCGAGAGCCTGTGGCGTTAGGCTCATGCTCCCGCGCCGGTAACGTTCGCTGTGTTGCCGCAGAAAATATTCAGCCAGGGGCGCGATGTCTTCGCGCCGTTCGCGCAGTGGCGGCAAATGAATCTCAACGGTATTAAGCCGAAACAGCAAATCCTGACGAAACCGACCCTCTGAAACTTCAACGTGCAAGTCAGCATTGGTAGCGGAAAGAACACGTACGTCGACCTTGCGGGTCTTTGAGGAACCGACGCGCTCGAATTCTCCGGTCTCCAGAACGCGCAGCAGTTTCGGTTGCAGCGTTAGCGGTACGTTTGCGATCTCGTCGAGAAATAACGTGCCGCCGTCCGCCAACTCAAAGCGTCCTACTCGATCCGCTCGAGCGTCGGTAAATGCACCGCGCACGTGACCAAAAAGTTCACTCTCGAACACGCCTTCAGCGAGCGCGCCTGCGTTGAGGGATACCAGCGGCTTTCCGGCGCGCGCCGACGTCCGATGCAGCGCCTGCGCAATCACGCCCTTGCCGACTCCATTCTCCCCCGTAATCAAAACGTTCGCGTCTGCGGGTCCAATACGCTCGACGATTTTTAGAACCGACTTCATCGCGGGTGACTCGGCGACGATGTTAGGTTGCTTTGCGCCTTCGCCAGCCGCGCTGTCGCGCAAGGTCAAATTCTCAGCTTCCAAACGCTGTCCGCGCCGCAAGGCGTTTGCCAACTCCACCTGCGTACGCACGACGGCCAGGAGTCTGGCGTTGTCCCACGGTTTCTGAATGAAATCACGCGCGCCGCGTCGCATCGCTTCGACCGCCAGATCCACGCTGCCCCACGCTGTCATTACGACCACCGGAAGCGTTGGGTCTATCGCCTGAATTCGCGTTACAAGATCGAGGCCTTCGCTGCCTGAGGTGGTGTCGCGAGCATAGTTGAGGTCCATCAGAACCACATCAAGCTCTTTTGAGTCGATAGCTTCCAGCACGCCCGCCGGTGAAGCTGCGGTTTCGATGTCAAATCGATTTGCTTTTAATAGAAGACGCAATGCTGCGAGTACGTCGGCCTGATCGTCTGCAATGAGAATTCTGGACATATTTGGATTACACGGTACCTCGGGAAAAAATAGCGCGCAGTGAAACTACCACAAGGAGGGTTTTGTCAGAACTGTCAGAGCCGGAAGCCGCCTCTTCCTGATTAGCCGAGGGGAGCGACGTTGCGGAAAAGGTCACCATATTACTGGGACCGCACGCGTCTCGCCTGCTTCGTCGAATGCCACGGCGTAGTCAAAATCACCGGCTTCTTGAGTGAACCTGTCGCTTGAGGCTCGCGCGACGCCCGCGGTCCCAGTGAAGAGTCGAATCTTTGCAACAAAGTCCTTTCACTCGTCGCGCAGCGCAACCAGTGGATCGACCCGCGACGCGCGCCACGCGGGAACCAGGCACGCCAGCAGCGCCACCGTCAGCAGCAGCAAGGTGAGACCGACGAAGGTTGCCGGATCGGTCGTGCTCACCCCAAAGACCATCTTTGCCAACAGCCGCGTAAGACCCAACGCGACTATCAAACCAAGCGCCACACCGCCCAGCGCCATCTTCATGCCATGATTCAAAACCAGACCTACAACATCTCGGCGTTTCGCACCCAGTGCGATGCGAATTCCGAGCTCGTGGGTCCGTTGGCCGACCAGATAAGAGATCACACCGTAAATACCGAGGCTCGCCAGCAGCAGGGCCACTCCGGCAAAGGCGCCGAGCAGGATCATCGAGAATCGCCTCTGGGCCAGTGTGCTCGCAATAACCTGGTTCATCGTCTGAGGATTAGAGA
Source organism: Pyrinomonadaceae bacterium (assembly GCA_035526805.1). Taxonomy (GTDB): domain Bacteria; phylum Acidobacteriota; class Blastocatellia; order Pyrinomonadales; family Pyrinomonadaceae; genus PSRF01. Next base: position 2,980 of record DATLBQ010000438.1, on the reverse strand, counting down.
GGACATTCTGCCGGCTGTGGCTTTCAACGACGCCGCGGATCGAGTTGTACAGTTCGGGCCCAGCTGCGGCGGAAGCGCCGGCTGAACGCACCGCTACACCAGCGCTGGTCGGCAGGCTGTTTTCCGGCAATCCCCTGAAAGGCAAGTAGAGTTGAGCCTGCAGCCCGTCGTTGTCATTTGAATCCAGGCTCCACTGCTTCACGTGACCGACTACTCCGACGATTTGCCAGGGACTATCATCGTCAGTGTAGAGTCGCTTTCCGACCGGGTTTTCGGCGCCGAAGTATTTACGCGCAAATGCCTCGTCAATCACCGCCACCCGCAATGATCGTTCGTCGTCTTGTCGATTAAAGAAGCGACCTTGTTTAAGCGGAATGCCCATGGCCGTCAGATAGTCGGGTTCAACGCCATATAGCAGCGCCATATGCATCTCGCTCTGATTTGCGGGTTTCGGTTGGCCTTCGAGCCAGAAGAACAAATCGTCCTCGCCTTGCAAAGGAACTGCTCCAATCATGAATGAAGCTGAATTGACACCGGGCGTGGAGCTGAGTTTGTCACTGAGATCACGCCAAGCGGCACGAAGCGCTTCCGGGCTCGCGTTACCCATTGCCGGAGAAAGGTTGACTGAAAACGTGAGCACGTTGTCGGGCCTAAAGCCCGGATCAACTTTCCATAGCGCGTTCAGGCTGCGGATCATTAATCCCGCGCCAATGAGCAAGATAAGCGCCAGGGCCATTTCAACCGCCACGAAAACCCCCTGCACTCGCACTCGACCGCTACTCACTCCTCGCCCACCCTCCTTGAGCGCTTCTGAAACGCGCCCTCGCGAAACTTTCAGCGCTGGAGCGAGACCGGATAAAAGCCCTGTGAACAAAGAGATCGCAAAGGTGAACAGCAGGACGCGACCATTCAGTCCGACCTCTTCGGCGCGCGGCAGTGCGGTGGGCAACGCAGTCAATGCGAGTTTTGTCCCCCATACTGCAACCACCAACCCGAGTGCCCCGGCGGCCACGCCGAGCAAAGTGCTTTCAGTGAGCAGCTGGCGAAGCAAGCGCCAACGGCCCGCTCCCAACGCGGAGCGAATGGCAAACTCGCGCGCTCTGCTTGTCGATCGTGCAAGCATGAGGTTACTGACGTTCACGCAACCAATCAGCAGAACGAACCCAACGGCTGCGAGCAACATAAATAGCGTGGGCCGAATGTTACCCACCACTCTTTCCTTGAGCGGAATAACGGCGGCGCCGTTCCCTCGGTTCGTTTCGGGATAAGTGTTAGCGAGGTCCAACATCACTCGGTTCAGATCGGAGCGGGCCTGCTCGATAGTGACCCCCGGTTTAAGCCGCCCAATTCCGTGCAGTCCGAGGGCGGCAGAACGGCTCTTAAGCGCAGGACCATTCCACTGGCCGAGTGTCACGTAGGCATCGACATTACGCACCAGCGTAAAGCTCGCTGGGATGACGCCGATGACCGTGTAGCTCTTGTCGTCAAGAGTAATCCCTTTCCCTAAGACATTGGCCGCAGAAGAGAACTTGCGCTGCCAGAGATCCTCGCTGATAAGGGCCACAGGCTCGGAGCCACTCTCGTCTTCAGCCGGCATGAAGGTGCGTCCAAGAGTGGGCCTCACTCCGAGCACCGAGAAATAGTCTGCCGAGACCAGGCGCGCGTTAACGCGCTCTGGTTCGCCCGCGCCGATCAGACTGAAGGCGAACGCGCGCGAAATGGCCATCGAAGAGAAAGTCTGATTCTGTTTTTGCACGTCCCGAAAATTGGGATAAGGCATGGCGCCGGTTTCAAAATTCGGTTTGCTTTGGTGCAGCGTTACCAGCTGTTCAGGCTGCGGGTAAGGCAATGGATTGAGCAGCACACCGTTGACTACCGAAAAAATCGCCGTGTTCGCGCCGATACCTAAGGCAAGTGAACAGACAGCCACAATTGAGAATGCGGGCTGACGAAACAGACCTCGTAATCCATAACGCAAATCCTGAAAAAGATTATTCATCGTTTCTCCTCATTCATATCGCAGAGCCTGTAGCGGGTCGAGGTGTGTTGCGCGCCGCGCCGGTATGTAGCAAGCGAGCAGAGCCACAATTCCCAGAAGCAGGGTGACGAAGACAAATGTGATTGGGTCTTTTGCCGTGACACCGAAGAGTAGGCTGGCAATCACGCGAGTCAGGGCCCACGCGCCAATCAGGCCAAGGCCCAATCCGACCAGGACCAGTTTGAAACCCTGCGAAACGATCAGCAGCACTACATCGCGGGTTTGCGCGCCCAGCGCCATGCGAATGCCAATCTCGTTCGTGCGCTGCGCAACCGAATAACTCATCACGCCATACAGGCCAACAATCGTCAGGATCAGGGCGACCACAGCGAAAATCATCAGCAGCGTCGCATTGAAACGTGGAGCAGCAACTGTGTTTGAGATGTATTCATCCATCGTCTTGACGTCGAAGACGGGCACCTCCTGATCCATCGCATGCACTTCGTTCTGCACCGCAGTAATGAGCGCATGTGGATCGTTCGTGGTTCTCACGACCATCGTCATTTGATTGAAAGGAACCTGAGCTTGCGGCACAAAATAACCAGCCCTTAAGTCAGAACTCAGATTGCGATTTCTAACGTCACCGGCGATGCCAACTATCTCACGCCACTCCGTTTCATCTGTTAGGGTTGATATTCCCGGTTTGATTCGCTTGCCCACCGGATCCTCGTTGGGAAAGAATTTCCTGGCAAACGCCTGATTGACTATTACGACTCCCGGCGCCTTGGCGCCGTCACGCTGCGTAAACTCTCGTCCTTTTAGAATGGGCACACCAAGCGTCTTGAAATAGTCATCGCTGACCGCGAAGAAGTCCGCGGAAGGTTCATTACCTTTTTCGACTGGCCTGCCCTCTGTCTCGAAGGAAATGCTGAACATGTTGCCACTCAGCGGCAACGGTATCACTGACCCTGCGGAGTTTACCCCCGGAAGTGTCTGCAGGCG
>DATLBQ010000437.1:0-9660 GCA_035526805.1 Pyrinomonadaceae bacterium | reverse complement strand
CCGGGGTGGCATTGGCGAACATGATTTGATGGGCCAGCGTGGTCTTCCCACCGCCAGGCGCGCCGGCGATGATGTTAAAAGAAAACTCCGGTAAGCCACCGCCCAAAATCTCATCCAGACCCGGCACACCTGTCGGCAGTGTCTGAATATTCACCTTGTTTTGCACGCTCATGGTTTATCCTCAGTGCGCACATCCGCTCCGTCCATGGACGCATCCGGCGATTTGTCACGCACCAGACGTAGAGTTAAAGGTTCGCCAATGAAGGTCACCAGCAGCTCCAGCAAGTGGGCCACGAGAATCATTCCGGCCTGCCCTGTCGCTCCCGCCTCCTGGCTCTGCTCAATTCCCTCGAATCCCTCCAAAGAGCCGTCCGCGCTTAGCTGCACCATGTTTAGCGAAGGAACTTCCGCCTTTGCCAGTGTCAAAGCCCGGGATAAAAGAGCGCGAAAGCCTTCAACCCCCGCCAACTTGATGAGTCGTAGACGCAACTTCTCAATGACCCTCGCTGCGCCATCTACGCCCGCAGCGGATGAGTTATCGTGTGCCGCCTCGAAAGCAAGTAATCGCCGGGCCAGGTCTTGAGTTTCTGGAGAAGTCGTACTCATCGCGTGCGCCTCGCGCGCCTCATCATAACTACAACAGACATTCGCGTTTTGACCTTTGATCGACTCTTTCGTAATCCTAATGCGAACGTCGTTGATCTACTTGATATGCCGCTGGTGAGTCGTCGATTTCTAAGTACTGGCACTGCTCAGTCGAAGAAAATTCCGCTCGCCATCGTAGCAAACACCAACATTGTTCATATGCGACTGGAAAGATCATTTTCTTCGAAAACGCCTGTTGAAAGCAACCATGAAGTGTGGGAGTTACACGCTAGCACTCGTAGTGAGTCGACAGGTGAAACGAGACGAAGAGCGAGTCAAGACCCACGGGGAGGAAACAGTCTTAGAAGGGAAGGCTAACTATGCGCAGTGTCATGTGCCACCGCTGTTTTACGGAGCCGGGCTGGAAACGCGCATGAGCCTTCGGAGATTGGTATCGACGATTGCGAGTCAAACCGATCGCTTCACGAAACCTATCGCACTTCTTTTTTACGTGGACTCTTCGCGCACATGAAGCGGGGCTTCTACCACGACGGACGCTTTGCGACTAGTGGAGGGCACCACCGAACTGCTTGATACCGTGGGCGACAAATATCCGCCCGGCAAAGACACCATCTCTCTCTGTCGATGTGGCGAATCAAGTAACAAACCATTCTGCGATGGAACTCACGGTAAGATTGGTTTCCAGGCTCCTGAAAAAGTACCTGACATGAAGAGCTAACACTGGGTCGGTAAAAGGGCGGACTGTTTGCTTCAAATGGACAGCGGCGGTACCGAGGTCGAATTCTGAGTCACCGGTCCGAGTAGCAGGACGCGGTTCAGACCTGGGGCATTCAATTCTTTGTCAGAGTTAAACTCTATCGTTGAGATCCAGGATCGTTCTATCTGGAAAGGTGATTTCGAGAAGCCCTGGCGGTCTTTTGAGATGCCACATTGGCATCTCAATACTTGAAATCGAAAATTTCCAAGTGGCCAATACGTGGACAAAAATAACTGCATGCGACGCATATGCGATGGTAAGGAAGGGGAAAGAACCGGAAAACCCTTATTTTTCTTCGGTGGCTGCAACTTTAGAAAAGGCAATTACTTACGTTTTTGCCGAGAGTCCGGTTCGCAATGCGGAGGCCAGGGGTTCGACTCCCCTCTGCTCCACCAATACTCCTACTTTCAACTATTTAGCTGACTGGTCCAATAGGTCTATCTCTTAATGGCCTAATGTGCGGGCAATTTCCCGCCCCTCTATTGAAGCGTTTCGGAGGGCATTTTGAAGACCCGGCCTCCGCGCCCGCAATGCGGAGGTCAGAGAATTGGTTGGAAGTGCTACATAATATTTTGAACAAGCGAATGAAATCTTGAGTCAAAGCAGGGTGAAGCGCTTAGCCATTTCCTTTAGTCGCCACTAGCTTTTTCTTCCACAGCTTTGAAGCCAGTCCCGTTAATAACCTCGCGAAGCTTGGCCACTGTAATCTTCTGGTCGTCGAATTTGATCCAGGCTTCCGTTTTCTCAAAGCTGACTCGGACGTCCTCGACGCCAGCCGTGACTTTCAAGTTCTTCGTGATAGAAGCTGCGCAGTTTCCGCAGCGCATTCCCTCCACGCGGATCGTTACGGTAGCAGTTGCAGCCGAACTCCCGACTGCGCCGAAGGTCATAACCAAAGCCAATATAAGCAACGGTAAAATCTGTCTCGTTTGCATTTCAATCCTCCATAATTACTAACGAATGTTGTGCGCATTGAAGAACTTGGTCTGATGCACGTTCTCACCTATTCGATTGCCCGAGCAGCGGCCGAACTTTCTCGTCGAACTCTTCGGGAAGCAGAATCCCTTCAATAGTAGCTGTAACTTTTCCCTCACGATCTACCACTACTGAGAACGGTAATGTCTCGCCCGGATCGAAGAGTGCTTTTGTCTCTTTGCTGCCCAACCACACAGCATAGTTCATCTTAAACTGTCGAACGAAGGTTCGGACTGCACGGCGATTGGTGGGCGGGTAAGTGATCCCAATGACCTGTAGACCCTTAGGTTGGTATTGTCTCTGCCATTTCACGAGATCCGGAATTTCGGCCCTGCAAGGCGGGCACCACGTGGCCCAGAAATTGAGAAGCACCACTTTTCCCTTGAAGTCTGCCAATCGCACGGTTCGGCCGTGCAGATCCTTCAGAACGACGGATGGGGCAGTCGTTGAGTCTTGAGCCAACGCCGTAATCGGTGCCAGAATCAGAAGCCAAATGAACAGTATCTTTTTCATAGCCGCCTCAGAAGAGATACCGCACCCCCAAGAGGATGTTCCTGTCATTCCTCAACACTAGTGGCCCAGTGTTGCGAACGACGGGCAATTGTACGCTTCCTTCAATGACAAACTGCGGATGCGCCGCGTATTGCAGCCCCGGCGCAACGTAGTACACGGTCGCCTTGCTTCCCGGAACTACATTACCGTCAAGCCGCCCCGTGCCCTGATGTACGAATGTTGTCTCTAGGATGAGGAACAGTTCCCCACCAGGAACGTCGTACTTACGTGGCAACAGCACGTATTCCAGATCCGTGTTCAGGCGCAGTTCGTGGCCCATGCGAAAGCCGTCGCGCTCAGAGCGCACTATCGCCTCAGCATTACCGCCGAAGATAAAGCGGCCTCCCGCCTGAGAGAATGACACATCAAAATGAAGCGATAGACCACCATTGATGGGTGTCAGTTGCTGTCTGACAAATGCTGGCGCGTTAATAACTGCTTGAGACGGTGCATCGGATTTGCCGGTCGGCAATTCCAGACCGAAGCGAAGTGCAGCTTGGCGATCGCCGTAAGTTTTAACTTTGCGGAAAAACCGATACTTGGTCCAAAGGGTTATGTTCCCCAACCCAGTCCCGGAGCCAGACGTAATTCCATCGTCGAACGAAGTGCGAGACACGGGAACCTCCACTTCCAACTGAACCCGTGGTGAAGGCGTATAGGAGACGGCCAGGTTAAAGGCCTGCCGACTAACATCAAGGTTGCCCAGATGCTGATCGATGAAGTAAAGGCGCGGCGTCACCGCGCCTCCCTTGTAAACAGTCAGGCCGGGCGACGACACCCGTATCGGCGCCAGCGGCTTCGAAGGAAGATTGAGCATCGCTGTCGAATCATGTTCGACCTCTGGGCGGGAGAAACTGGCCCGCTCAAATCTAAACGCCGGCATGTTATCCAAAGCCGCGTCGTTGAGACTGACGGCCATTGCTTTCGGACCGGCGGCGAGCTTCTTTACTTCCCGAGGAGTCACCGTTTCTTTTGCCAGACTTCCCTCCCCTTCAGTTCTCCAATTGCCGACGACTTCGACGCTTGAATCGGGATCAGCCCCCGAGAGTGTTTGTTCAAGGCTCGTTCCCTCGAGGCGAAACAGCTGACCAGCTGGCTCAACACGAACCCACCAGCCGGTTTCGTCATGGACCAAAGTTCCCGAGGCGATGATTTCGGCGGAATCGAGCGTGTAGCCCGCCTTCTTCAAGGCAGACTTCAGCGCTGCAAAGGAAACAGGTTTACCAGGCTTAGGTGTAAACACACCGAGCCCCTTCTTTAATATCAGTTATGCGAATTTCTTTAAGCTTAGGTGCGTAATCTAGACGGCTCACGGCCTTCTGTATGTTGAATACTCAATTGCCGCACAAGTAGCCGGCAATATGCATTTCCACTTGCTTCACCTGAGCTTGTGAGTTGAGGACGTTTCCAAAAAGAAAAACCAAACCGATCGTTGCCAGTAAAGTACTGCGTCTCATTTATCTTCTCCTAATCTGTTTGCAGTGATGAAACCGCACGGGCACGGGTTCAGGAACGTTGCAGGCGCACACGTATGCAAGAGCGTACCTGCAACTGGACACACTTCGGCCCTGTGACGACTAGATTAGGAGTGCAAGATTTCGAATATATGCGGGGTTTGGGTCGGTAGGCGGACCATGTGACGGACCGAATCGGCGAGACAGTGCTGAGGCATTTAACAACGTGGGTGGAGTCGCCGGATAAGTACAGCTTGCGAGCTGCAACTGTGGCGAGAGCCTTAAGCCGCTAGTCGGAGCCGTTCCTTCTTTGGAACAATTTAGGGCACAACAGAGGCGCGCCACCGATGCCTGAGGCGTTTGCCCTTGCATGAGCGCAGCTTTGCAGCAATCCATACCGCCCATCGAGTGCTCCATGCCGCAGGAGTGTTCATCAAATTGCCAAGGAATTCCAGCAAACGCGCTACCGCTGAGCAGGAGTACAAGCATCATAGCTGTGAGTCGCATCTTCATCACGTGTTAGCCAACTGTAGGGAAGGTGATCGATCCATGTCAAGACAACTAAGAACACGAATGATTGTGTGACTAATCCGCCTGCTGCAGAATGCGTTCAACCTCCCGCTCGATCAAGTCACGGATTTCCCGAAATTGATCCGGTGGGAGGTTCTTAGGATCGGGAATTTGCCATTCTTCTCGTCGCTTGGCCCTGACGAATGGGTACTCATCACCGCAACCCATCGTTGCGACAAAATCGTATTCAATATCAGGAATATCCGTGAGCGATTTAGATTGGTGCTTTGTGAGGTCATAGCCAACTTCCCGCATGGATTCAATGGCTCGGGCATTGACCTCTCCTGCCGGACGAGAGCCGGCACTGTAAGCCTCAACCTCGTCACCGCCATGAATGCGCGCAAACGCTTCGGCGATCTGGCTGCGGCAGGAGTTTTCAACGCAGACGAATAAGAGCCGCTTCATCCTTCCTGCTCCTGCAATTTATTACAGCAACCCTCTTCCTGGACGCATCTGCAGCCAAGGATGCCGAGAAGCGCTCCGGCAAATGGGGCTAACAGATAGACCCACAATGCACTGAGATTGCCGGAAAGAATCGCTGGCCCAAGCGAACGTGCGGGGTTCATTGAAGCGCCGCTGATCGGGCCGCCAAACAATGCTGCGAGCGCAACCATACCGCCAATCGCGACGCCTGCGATTACCCCTTTCTCTTTTGCCCCGACAGAAACGTTGATAATGACGAACATCAGAAAGAACGCGAGTAAGATCTCAAGAGCGAAGGATTGAAATATTGAACCGGCTGGAACAGTTGCGCCAAGAGTCAAATGCTGTGGGAAAAGCAAACGAAGCATCGCACTCGCCAATAATGCACCCAGGCATTGGCTAACGATGTACGGAAACAATTTTCTCGCGGGAAAGCGGCGCGCTGCCCAGAAACCGAAGGTGACCGCAGGATTAAGATGCGCCCCAGACACTTCGCCGAGTGTATAGATCATTGCCATCACCACCAGGCCGAATGTCACGGCGATGCCCAAATGAGAGATAGCGCCCCCGCTTAGATCGTTGACGACGATTGCACCGGTTCCGGCAAAAACCAGAATAAATGTTCCAAGGAGTTCAGCTAAATAGGATTTCATGAAGAGTACTCTTCAGTTAAAGACTTCAGCGAGAAACCCTTTCGTGCCTTCTGGGCCGGTCATTTCTAAGCAGATTGGGCCATTACCTGGTTCGACAGTAATATTAAACTTCAGAAACGGGCAACACTGACGCTCAAGCTCAACCAGATTAGCCAATTCCCTTTTCTATGCCCCATCTGAAGGAAGACGATATATGAATCCGTGCTCTATTTCTTTCACCTCGGAAACCGCGCTTCTGACCTTGTGTAGCACGTTACGCCTTCGCTCCTGAAGTTCGGAGTCCATTAAGTTGCACGCCACCGGCAAGCTAATACTATCCACAGCAAACCTCCCGTTTTAGTGTCTCAGTTTCTCGGCGTGTACATGATGATGAAGACTCCGAGTAAGGCAACCGCACCGCCAAGGATATCGAATCTATCGGGAGCAATCTTATCAACACGCCATCCCCACAAAAGAGAGAGGGCAACGAACACTCCTCCATAGGCCGCATACACACGCCCAAAGTTTGCAGGCTGAAACGTAGGAATGACTCCATAGAGGATTAATACCAACGCGCCCCCGAGCGCGTACCATATGCTTCTGCCTTCACGTAGCCAAAGCCACACTAGGTAGCCGCCACCGATTTCGCACAAGCCCGCCGCTAAAAAGAAAAGCAACGATTTCGCTATGACCATACGATGTCACCTGCTTTCCTGTTCATGTTTTCCTCAGGATTGCTTTGCTTTCAATATCGACTGCTCACCATTCTGGCGAGAGCTTCCTTATCCAGACGCTGCCTACGAGTTGTACCGCGATGAGCGTTACATGTGCGCCCATTAGCAACAAGCCCGGAACAGGAGCCCATGGTGGAACGCAGAGTACGACCGCCGAGATCACTTCCGCGAAGCTAATATGTCGTTTAGCCAGACGATGGTGAAGCAAGTGGAGTGCCCTGAACAATGAGTAAAGCGAGGTAGGTGTTCTGTGGACTTAAGATCAATGGCATGGTCCTTCGTCGCAACAGGTTTCGCCTCGTAATGCCTTAACACCTTCTTTGACTATGATCGGAACCATAATGAGCGCGGCCACCGGATCGGCCCACCACCAACCTAGCAACGCATTTAGTAATAGACCGACAAGCAGAATACCTGATAGATAGGTGCAAAGCTCTGTTTGCTTGGAATCCGCCATCAATGCGCCACTCCTTATTCCTCGCGCTACTTTCCTTTTCGCTCGGACAAGCAATGGCATAATTACGAGGGACACCGCCGCCAATATAATTCCGATCAGGCTCTCTTCTGGAGCCTCGCGTCTAACGAGCGACTTCAAGGAATCGTAACTTACATAAATCGCTAGCACCACAAAGCACACGCCCACTATTCTCAAACTGATCGCTTCCACGCGTTCTCGCCGTGCTTCATTTACATCCGCGTGCAGCCGCCAGAGCAAGGCAGCTCCGGAAGTGACCTCGATAAGGCTGTCGAAACCGAATCCAACGAGCGCAATGCTGCCGGCCATTAGACCAGCCGCAACCGCTATGAGTCCTTCGAGGCTGTTGTAACCAATAGTGAAGTATTCTAGGTAACGTCCCTTTTTGATTAGTGCTGGGCGATTGGAATTCTCTAGCTGAAGTTTTGCTTGGCTCATACCTATGCGGGTACTGTACCGCTGTCTGCTTCTTCAATAGACGTCGCAATTTCATCCGCGCCTTGTGAAGCTGTGATTTCGACTGCCCACTTCAACTCCGAGAATCTTAGCGATCTCATCGTGCTCATGGAATGATCGGTTTTCTTTCAACTTTTCGGTAAAGCTGCCGCATCTGACGCAGATATTAACACGATGGATTTTCAAGTACTTGAAAGTTGAGGAGCGGCAATTTCTTTGGATCTCGCGGATGAATAGAGCATTGCATACGCGTCCTCTTGGCATTACGGCTCTCATCATTTTCTTTCTGGTCGGTGGGCTGATTAGTTTCCTCGCAGTGCTATCACTTCTTTTCCCCTCCACCTTCTTCGAGTTGGTGTGGCGAGTCAACCCTCGTGGGCACGAAGGCCTGCTTCGGATAGGTTTTTGGGGCGTCGTGCTACTCTTCGCAGCTTCAGCATCTTGCGCTGTGGCCACCATTGGGCTCTGGCGCCGCACTCGTTGGGGACATATTCTCGCAATCACGTTAATTGGGGTACATCTCTTCAGCGATCTTATCAGCACGGTTTTGCGGATAGAGCCAAGAGCGATTGTCGGAGTTCCTATAGCGCTTGCGATCCTCCTTTATCTTAGGAGTAGACGAGTGCAAGACTACTTCGCTCAATACATGAGTAATCGGATAGAATGACTGGCGGCGATGGAGTTCGCCATAAAACCACCCAAAGGGTTGATGACTCCTGATCACTTCGGCAGGTTTGTGCGCGAAATGGTTAGGAGTTTTTCTTTGAGGAGCATGATGGGCAAATTATTTCTAATCGGTTTGGCAGGGTTCATTGGCACACTCGCCAGATACGGGTTATCTGGCGTGATAGCTAAACGCTACGGCGAGACATTTCCTCTCGGGACTCTTGCGGTCAACTTAATCGGTTGCTTCCTTGTCGGCCTGCTGTTCTACCTTATGCAGGAGCGGTTCCTCGTCAATCAGAACGTGCGAACAATAATCCTTAATGGGTTATTAGGAGGGTTCACCACGTTCTCATCGCTGGGTCTGCAGACTTTTACCCTACTGCAAGATGGTGAATTCGGACTCGCCGCTGCGAACCTCGGCGTTTCAAACCTGATCGGCCTGTTCATGGTATGGGCCGGGTTCACTTTAGCCAGAGTTCTATAAAGAGATCCCATGCAAATTCCTGAAGACGGATATCTGTTGCGAATTTTTATCGGCGAAAGTGACCGACACGGGCACCATCCGCTTTACGAGGCGATTGTATTGAAGGCCAGAGAGGTTGGTTTGGCAGGCGCCACAGTGACGCGTGGGGTTATGGGATTTGGTAGACACAGCATTCTGCACACTGCAAAGATTCTCCGCCTGTCTGAAGATCTTCCTATGGTGGTCGAGATCGCTGACAGCTTAGACCAAATAGAACAGTTTCTGCCCCTACTGGATGAAATGATCACAGATGGATTGGTCACGCTCGAAAGAGTCCGAGTTATTCAATACAAATCATGATAAGAAAAACCCGGCGATACGACGTTAGTCTCTTTCCAACTCAGCGATAAGTGAACGAAGTGTAGTTGTTCCGAAACCGGGAAGAGATTTGCTCCGTCTAATGCAAAAGCTTCAATTCCATTTCCCGCGGGGCGCAACCTCATTTCCAATCCTGTCGCAACACGAGACGCTGTTATAATTATTTGTGCTTACGGTGTGTAGATCCCCGAAAAGTGCTAAGCGGCTGTCATCAATCCGGTCGTTGTCAACATTCAGGCCGTATACGGATCGGCTTGCGGCAAGCTTGTAAGAAGTGAGCTCGAGGATTCATTCGTGGAAATCAAATTAAGTTCGGGAAGGTTCTATGGAAAGCGCTCCGAGCTGAAGGAATTTACCGACCTGAAGCTAACCGAGATGTCGTATCCTGGGGGGCTTCGAACGCCGCTTCACTCGCACGAGCACGCGTATTTCTCGCTAATCCTTGAGGGCAGTCATACCGGAACCTACCAAGGAAAAAGTCGGAGATTTACAACTTCAACACTTATAGTGAATCCTGCC
>DATLBQ010000436.1:0-6068 GCA_035526805.1 Pyrinomonadaceae bacterium | reverse complement strand
CACCGGCCAGTCAACGCTTGATGGAATCATTCGCGCCACCAATATTCTGCTCGCCGGCAGAAACATTGTAGTTGTCGGATACGGCTGGTGCGGCAAGGGCGTAGCACTACGAGCGCGCGGCATGGGGGCAAATGTAATTGTCACCGAGGTCGATGCCATCAAAGCAGTCGAAGCGGTAATGGACGGCTTCCGCGTGATGCCTATTGCCGAAGCAGCCTCGCTGGGCCACATCTTCATAACGGTAACGGGTAATCGCCATGTGATCGATGGCCAGCACTTCGCGCAAATGAGGGATGGCGCAATTGTCTGCAACAGCGGTCACTTTGATCTCGAATTAAATCTTGTGGCCCTTCGCGATATGTCGGAAGAGGTGCTGAGCGTCCGTCCTTTTGTTGAAGAGTACAAACTCAAAACCAATGGCAATCGCGTAATGGTGCTTGGCGAAGGCAGGCTGATTAACCTGGCCGCTGCTGAAGGTCACCCGGCGAGTGTGATGGATATGAGCTTTGCTAACCAGGCGCTTTCCGTTGAATATCTGGTGAAGAAAAAAGGTGAGCTAAAGCCCGGCGTCCACCTGTTGCCACCTGAGGTTGATACCGAGATCGCGAGCCTGAAGTTGCGCGCTCTCGGGCTCTCGATCGATACGCTCACGGCGGAACAGCTCGAGTACATTTCGAGCTGGGAAACCGGCACCTAGTCCGATTGGGTCCGTAGCGGGCGATCACGAACATAGCCGCGGATTAACGCGGATAACGCGGATCAAAACTAAACACATTCTGATCCGGTTATTCGCGTTAATCCGCGGCCTATTTATGTGGGCGCTAATGAATGCGGTTCGGAGCTTTGATTTTTAGGTTCTGACGCGAGAAAGAAAATAGATTCCGGCGGCGGCAAACATCACTGGCGGGGCCCACGCTGCCACTTCCGGCGGCAACAATCCATGATTGCCCAGTTGCTGGAACCCTCCACCAACTCCCCAGTAAGCTACACTCACGCCAACCGCCACACACAGCGCTACTATCGCTCCACGTCGACCAAACGCGAGTGCTAAAGGCATGCCAATGAAGGCCATCACGACGACACTGAACGGGCTAACGTATTTCCGTTGCAGCGCGAGCGCCAGCGCCGAGACGTCAACTCCACGCTGCTTAGCCGCTTTCAAATAGCTTCTTAGCGCCAAAACGGTCAACTGCGAAGGCTTGTCGACAGTTGGTCGAAATACTGCTGGCGAATCAACTCCGCTCAGCGTTGCCTCCGGTAGTTGTTGTCGCTCCACCAGCATTTCGTTCAAGCTAACAGTCTCGGCGTCTTTGATCAGTAGTTGGTTGTGCGCGGCCCACGAACCGAGTTTGCCAGTCGTCACGCGGCGCAGATGAACGGCTTCGTCATCGAGCTCGTAAACCGCCGGCTCATGCAAAACTCGGCGTTGCTCATCAAACTCGTACGAGTACAAACGCCGGTTTTCAACTGAAGCCAACCACTGGCGGCCGGTGCCGGTAGTGGCCCGTGGTTGACCACCCCTGATTCTCGCTCGCATCGACTCTTGTCTGACGTTTGCTTGCGGCATCAGATGTTCCTGGACCAGCCAGGTGCCGGCGCCCGCAGCAATCGCAAACACCAATCCAGGTATCATCAGCCGGTAAACGCTTTGCCCTGATGCCCACCACGCAATCGCTTCGCTGCGGCGCGCCAGCAAAGCATAAGTGATGAGCACGGTTATAAGCATAGTGGCGGGAAATAATTCGACCGCTACCAACGGCAGCAGGTAAATCAGATACTTGCCGACCAGGGCCGCGGGCACATGATTGCGCGCAATGAATCGCCACAGCTCGAAAAGTGTAAAGATCATGAAAATCGAAACCAATGAAACGAACCCAAGCAGGAAACTCGCCGTAAGGGTCCGGAAAAGGCTGGTATCAAGCAGGCTGGGGAATCCGGAACGCCCGGTGCCCAGTGTGTGCCCCGGCGCGCTCGGCTTGTCCTGCCCCTGGCCGGCCCTTCTGAACAGTCTCTTCGCCAACGTCACCTTTGGAATACTCTCAAAGCGCAACAACATCAAACACAGTGCAAGCATCACCGCAGTTGCCATCCATTCGCCCGTGATTGCCGAGACACTGTTGGTTCTGGCGAGTGATTCACCCAGCAAACTCACCAGGTAATAGACAACGACAATAGCGATCGACATGAGCACACCGGCCCCGCGACCACCGCGTCTGAAACGAATACCCAGCAGCCCGCCCAGCAGCGCAAAAACAAGGGGCGCCACCGAAAGAGCAAGACGGCGATGCAGCGTCCGCTTCGCTTCCCTTCTTTGCTCGACAGAATCCGAGTGCGTCCTTTGTTTTAGTTCATTCCAGTTCAACTCTTCGGTTTGCAGATCCTTTTGACCCAGATCTTCGAGCAATGCGGCCCGGCCGGTATTGATGCTTATTCGTAGCTGATCCAATCTCTCTACGACGTAATCGCGCTGCGCAGTTTCGGGCGGGATCTTCATCGCGACTGCGTCACTTAGCACCAGCTCTGATCGATCATTGGATGAATCGATTCTTCCCGAACGGGCAGTCACTACTCTGGTCGAGCCATCGGGTTGTTGAGCATAGATGAAAACACGCCCCCACGTTCCCTGACTCTTGTCTCCATCTCTGACGTAAATGACGTAACCGGGAATCTCGGTGTTGAAGGTGCGAGGTTCGACCGGAGAGTCTAATTTCCGCAACGCCCCCTGCAACAATACTCGGCGCAGATCGCGGGCGGACTCAGGCGCTTCCTTGAGGTGTAGGAAAGTGGTGCCCACTGTCGCTACCAACCCAATCAGCAATACCGGCCAGAGCAAGGTCCAGGTGCCAACCCCGGCAGCACGAATAGCGATAATCTCGCTATCGGTCCCCATGCGGGCAAAGCCAATCACGATGCCCGCAAGCACAGCTACCGGCAATGTCAGAATTAAGACGCTTGGTAGCAGAGCCGCAGAGATTTCTGCCGCAAGCGAGAGCGGCAGATCGGTGTAAAGTGCTACCTCTGCGAATCGACCGGTTTGCTGTGTGAAGAGAGTAGCGGTCAACAGTGCCAGCGAAAGCAAGACGTAAGGCAGCGCGCTCTGAATTACATATCGGGGAATTAACTTCCTGCCACTTAACATTAAATGTAATTTCTAAACAGTTTCGCTGGTCGAACTATGCGCCGCAGAAAAAGTTGATTTCAGTCTTGGCTGTCGTTCAAGCACGCGACCGATGAGCCGGTGCGTAAGTTCAGCCATCTCCCGATGGATACTCGCGGGTAGACGGCGAGATTCCTGCGCGAATACAACGGGGGCAAGCCGCTGCGTGGCCCGCAGTTGAGTTTGCAGGTTCTTCGATAAGGCGTTACCGGCGCCGTGGCTGCAACCACGACAGCGAAAGACGAGATCGGTATTTACGAAGGCCACTTCGGTCTCATCGAATGCGCGCTGACAGTCTCCACAACGCCGGATATCCGGTAGGTAACCTTCCAACTTAAGTAACCAGATTTCAAAATACCTCAGGAATACCTGCAAATCAGCCTGTGATTCACAGATTGCATCCAGACAAGCTTTCACCATTCGATAGAGGCGTTCGTTGGGTTCATGAGGCGCCGAAAACTCGATGACCAAGTCTCCCATATAGGCCAGACCGGTGAGCGTCTCGGCGTTGCCCGACATATCGAAATGTGACTTCACGATCTCGGCATTATTTAGTCCGACGAGTTCTTGATGCTCTTTTTGGTAATAAGTGATTTTAGCAACGGTGAAGGGTTCGAGCGCGGCGCCAAATTTACTTTTGAGCTTGCGACAACCTCTGGCGACCGCACGTACGAGTCCAGCAGTACGTGTCAAGCAAACGACGATCTTGTCAGCCTCACCAAAGTTATAGGTCCGTAAGACGATTGCTTCTGTTTCGACGATTGCCATGTTAGATATGAGGTCAGTACCACCGCGCGGTAGCGGGTGCGTCCAAGCTCAACCAAATACCCACTCGCTGCCGCGAAGTGGTAGTCGCTTCATTATTAAAGTAAGCGAGCTCGATCCCTCAGCGCTAGAAAGGAATGAAGTAAAGTATCCATGCTAGCAGCAGGCCGATCACCATAAATTCGGCAAAAACCTTAATGCCATACATGAGCCGTTCGCGGTTGGAATCTTTCGCCACTGCTCCGAAGACTACGGCGCATAAAGCAGCGAAGACGGTCATCACAAAAAAATGCCTCATGATTTTCTCCCCGCCGCAATATCAAAGGCATCAAGCATTGAAAGATAATTGAGCAACCCTGCAACCAGTAGAAAGGTCCAGCCATATTCAAACGTGGGCAGCGCCGCCTGTTCCGGTCCGTGCGCAAAACCAGTTCCCGAAAGCCAGCAGGATATATAGAGCAGGCCGGTACCGAGGTCGCCAATCATCGGGGGGATTTGAAGCAGAGATGAAGAGCCTGGGTCTGATCCAAATATAAAAAGGTGACCGCCCATCAGAAACCCTAAAATGAAGCAAACCCACACCGCGCCACCCAGCAGCAGCGCCCGTCCCCATTTACCCTGCAGAACATGGCCCAGGCCAGGAACCAACCATGCAGCCAGCCCCATTGCCCAAGCCCTGGCCGGAGCTGTTTCCGTTACGCTCAAACTGTTATCAGCCTTCGTCAATTTCGACCTCCAAACTTTGTCCGTAAAGCAAACTGTTAGTTTGCGATGTCTGCTGCGGCATTGCGCACAGTTTGCATTACAAGTTCCGCGATTTCGAACTTAAACTTTTGCATCAAGTCTTTACGTCAATCGACACGAACCACCGCATTAATGCTAATTTTCCACCTTAACGGTCGGCGCCACGACTTCTGAACATTCACCTTAACATTTTAATACAGCAGATACTGTTCCCGCGCTCGACGGAAGTCGTCGAGGCCTGCGGTCCACGCGCTCTGGATTTCCTCGATCGCGGTTCCCTGCTCAATAGCTTCTCTAATACTTGAAGTTCCGGCAATCACATCGAAGGGGTTGCGATCGTAGACGTATTCATACGGCGGTTCCTTCCAACGAAAGTTCGAGCCGTAAAGGTCGTAAGCTACCTTAATCATCGCCAGCCCGGTAACTACGGGTTCGAATGCATCGCGGTCGACTACGTGAGTTTGTACGCCGCCACAACTTATTCCGGCATGCTTCTGGAAGGTAGGTCGGAAGATGCAGTCCCTAAAATACACGCCCGCAAGATTCAATTCGTTCAGGCTCTGTGCATACTGCTGAGGGTCGATATATGGAGCTCCGACCAACTCAAAGGGACGTGTGGTTCCCCGTCCTTCCGAAAGCTGTGTGCCCTCGAAATGAACTGCTCCAGGGAAGACGGTTGCGGAATCCAGCGTAGGAATATTTGGCGAAGGCATCACCCAGGGAGCGTCTGTTTGGTCGTGCCAGCAGCTTCGCTCCCATCCTGCCATTTTGATAACGTCAAGCTCGCAATTGATTTGGAATAGTTCATTAAACATCCGCGCGAGCTCGCCGAGGGTCATCGCATGCCTGGTGGGAATGGGAAAAAGGCCAACAAACGACGCGTGCTCAGGTTCAAGAACGTTCCCCGCCAGCTGTCGACCGTTGATAGGATTTGGACGGTCACAAACAATTACCTTCTTGCCATATTTGCGTGCGGTTGACATGCAGTTTGCCAACGTGTAGGCGAAGGTGTAGATGCGGCAGCCTACATCCTGCATATCAAAAACCAATATATCCAGATCGCTGAGCATAGCCTCGGTAGGTTCGCGCGTCTCGCTATACAGCGAATGAATAGGCAGACCCGTTGCCTGATCGATAGTGTGCTCAGTCTCAATCATGTTGTCCTGGACGTCTCCCCGAATACCATGCTGCGGCCCGAAAAGCGCGCGTAGCGAAATATCGGGATGCTGATGAAATAGATCGGCAGCGTGACGTAGTTTGTGGTTTACAGAAGCCTGATTACAAATGAGCCCTACGCTTGCACCTCTTAAAACGTGGGGCTGATCTTCAAGTAATCTCTCAAGTCCGAGCTTGACGGGAATTCGAGGCATGATTTGCTATAGGATCCAAGTTAAATTTTGCA
>DATLBQ010000435.1:0-6196 GCA_035526805.1 Pyrinomonadaceae bacterium | reverse complement strand
GCGCAGGTAAGTTATGCGTACGACAAATCGGGCCGGGTGACCACAGTCAACGGCTCCGGTTATTACGGTGTTTCCAACTACGCGAGCTCACTAACTTATCGCGCGTTTGGCGCCGTCAAAGGCATGAACTATCCGAACGGGCGCAGTCTCTCAACCGCTTATGACCGGCGCTTGCGCCCGACTACCTGGAATGTTTCAAGCGTGCTTGGTTACAACTACAACTACGACTACTTCAACGAACACACTGGGCGGGTGACGTATGCGGGCAGCATCTACGATCCGAGTCTTGACCGCTCATACGAGTATGACAACGTTGGGCGGCTGGTGATCTCGCATTCGGGCGCGGAGGCGCGCGCGCATGCTTACTCGGGTCAGTGGGGCACAACAGATGGCCCCTACTCGCACGGCTATGAGTATGACGTGTGGGGTAATCTAACGCGGCGCTATGGATGGGGCGGCGACGCGCAGGGAGGTGATTCGGCGCACTCGACCGACATTACTCGAAGTTACACAAACAATCGAATAAATGGGGTGGTATACGACGCGGCGGGAAATTTTGCGTCAAATGTGGCGATTTACGATGTCACGGGTCAACAGGTTTCGTATCCTGCCGGCGGCATGACGCACAGCTACGATGGTGATGGATTACGGGCGAAGAAGACGGAAAATGGCGCGGCCACTTACTATTTGCGCTCGAGCGTGCTCGGTCAGGTGGTAGCTGAAATCAACTGGTTCAGTGTTGCCTGGGGTTGGAACCGTGGATATGTGTATGTGGGTGCTCAGCTATTAGCAGTGCAGCAAGGTGGAGTGAACTGGATGCACGAAGATCCGGTGACCAAGTCGAAACGAGTGACGAACAGCAGTGGAGCGATAGTCAGCACGATAGAGCTTGACCCTTGGGGAGCTTCAACAAGTCGCAATGTAAACAGCGCCTTTCAACCACGTAAATTCACCAGCTACACAAATGATCTCGACGGTGGCGATGACGCCATGATGCGCCGTTATGGGTCCAACTGGTCACGCTTTTCGCAACCCGACCCTTACGACGGCAGTTACGATCTCAGCAATCCGCAGAGCTTCAATCGATATGCCTATGTGCAAAATGATCCGGTGAACTTTGTGGATCCAAGCGGGCTCAAATTCATGTTGGCATGTACGATGGGGAATGATTGCATATCAACTTACACGTGGGCTTCGCGATACGACGAGTTTGAGGCCTTTTTACGTTGGATAGACTCTAAGGAGCGTGGCGGCATTGGTGGATCTGGCGACCCTGGCGGTCGTGGCGGCCGGGGGCCTAGGATAGCAGATAAACCAATCGATCCGAACGTCACTAAACAAGCATTCAGTGATTGCATCTCCGAACTATATCCTCAATACGCTATGGCGGGTTTTGTACCCACCACGAGCGGTACAAACGGAGTAACGCGAATTAGGGATGTGAAAACGGGCCAACAAGCAGATATCGTAAGTGATTCCAGTCCCCCTCCGGCGGTGGCGAAAGATCTGTTGAAAAACAACGCCCGAGGCGCCACACCAGTCAATAACCCGTACTGGACTTACGCCATATCGTTCGCAAATTCCGCCGAAAATCGACCGGGCGAAAAGCGCTATCCGGAACTATTTCTCGCTCCTGGCATGGACTACGTTAGGACTCAGATCCATGAAGCCGGAGTCGCGTTAACATTTATTCGGAACACACATTATCCTGGCCCTTGGGCACCTCCACCCAACAATCTTGATCCAAACCACGGTGATGATGGTCCTGCGATGGAGGATTGTGTAGGGCGCAAAGTTTATGCAAAAGTGGGGCTTACCCCAATACTATAGCGGTCAGAATGACAGATTGGGTAGGATACTTGTACTTTGAGGTTGATAACTTACCTTTCCTCGTGGAGGTTTACCATGCGGGTTCAAAACCTGATGATCGCAGCTCTAAGTTTGTTGGTTTTCTCGATGACATGTCAGAGGTTTTTGAACAAACCGAATGCTACGACGTCGCTCGCTGACAGCCCCAAGAATGTGTTTTTGAAACCTACGTCTGTGGTGATCAATGAACCTGGTGAACAAATAGTGGACTTCACGAAGATACCTCTCACACCGAACGAGAAGGCTGCCCCAAGAGCGGTGGCGAGTCACCGGAAGATTGACAAAGTCCAATTTGCCAACGCCAAAACAGGTTGGGCGGGAACCGACAAGAATTTGTACAAAACTTCCGACGGCGGGAACTCTTGGGAACATTTAGCGCTCAATGTCCCAGACTCTTCGCACATTTCCGCCTTCTTCTTTATTGACGAAGGCAAGGGTTGGCTCTCTCTTGTTGATAACCTGAATATTGATGCAGACACTCGTGGTAATTTTTCTCGCGTTATGATCACGCATGACGGCGGTCAATCTTGGACGGAGCAATCGAACTTTTCAGATGGAGTGATGATCAACGAAATAAAGTTTCTAAACTCCACTACCGGTCTGGCAGCAGGAGGCAGGATCGTGAATGCAAGCCAGCCGTATGAAGAAACGTTTGCTGTTTCGACAACCGATGGCGGAAAAACCTGGAAGAATATTTCCAACAATATCAAATCCACCGCTAAGGATGGCTACTCGCGCCCAGTGTCCAGCATTAACTGGTCTGAGCCTTCACAGGTTGTGTTGCTGTTGAGAGGCGGTAAGGTGATTATTAGTTCGGATAACGGGGAAATCTGGAAGAGCCTCGTTCAATTCGAAGATGTTCGGCCAAACGGCTCTGTATCATCAACTGGATATTACAAGATGGTTGTAGACACGGTCGGAAATCTCAGGGTCCTTGCAGGAGCAATGGGCGAAGAGGGCTATTGGGGTAACCTGATTACAGATGATGATGATAACTCGTGGAGGAGTTATGAGCTGATCAGAATTCCAATATTTGACGCACTATTTCTATCGGAAAAAGAGATAGTCGCGAGTGGCTGGGAAATCAAAGCGCAAGATGCAAAACGAGACTCTGATCTGCCGGCAGTTGGAATCCTCCTACATTCCACCGATGGTGGCAAAAGCTGGTCTGCGATCTATCGCTCCCAATCAAACGAGAGGTTTGTTTCGCTGACAAAGGTTAGCGAGAACCGTTTTTACGCTATGAGCGACGCCGGCACGCTCTTGCGGTTCAGTTTAAGAAAGACCTAACGATTCGGATACAGGACTTGAGGTCTAATTCCAAGATAGTCCGAACAATGTGCGGTGAGCTTCCAAATCTGGCGCGCTTTGTCTGGCGAATTCCAGGACAAATAAACGGTTTCTTCGCCAAACTATTCTAATCCAGCGAACGCAAAGTGCGCTTCGCCCCCGATCTGATTGGCTGAATTCTCACGAGCCAAATCGTGCTCCCACGCCCACAGGCATCTCTTTAACTTGTATCCGAGCCGGGACGTTGAGAGCGCACGCACACGTTTGCTTTCTTTCGCTCATACAGGTACGAGGTCAGTGGGAACGGGAGCTCATACGAGGCTAAAGCAGTCGCACTGCCGCGGATGAGGAGCAATTTGCCCGCATACTTGCTCGATGGGGACAGGCGTCATTCACCAGTCTTATCTGGGGGAAACCGAAGTTAGTGTTAGTGACCCTCCAGCGCCGCAGGCTAAACATCGCGCGGGTCAGCACGCTTGAGATGGACCCGTAGGCCCAGATAGAAACCGCTAGAGCAACGGTGAGTTCCAGCCCAAGAAGTTCACCAGCGAGCTAGTGAAGGCACCAAAATTCCTGCCCGTTTGGGGTCCATCGGGTTGGCATAACTGTGCGCATTCGAGAACGTAAGCCTCAAAATTCCTGCCCGTTTGGAGTCCATCGGGTTGGCATAACTGCTGACCTAGCGAATCGCCAAAAGGCGAATTGCGCAAAAGCGGAATGCGTCCAAAGTGCAAACGGAAGCCCCGCCAACGAATCGACGGGGCTTCTTAGACTCTGTGGGAATCAGCCTATTGCCTATCTACCTCCTACGTCCTGCGCATTCGAGAACGTAAGCCTCAAAATTCCTGCCCGTTTGGGGTCCATCGCGACAAGCTAACCAAAACTAACCAAGACAATGAAACTCTCGCGGACCTGCAGAAGTCGAGGTCATCGGCGGCATCAGATTGAGAAAACGCCTCTCGCCGATAATTTCGTTATCCTGCAATCTAATGATTCATATACAACAAAGGCTCGCGTCATCCTACTACTACATCCCGGTGATACGCCGCACGTTACCACCTTCCCACTATTATCTGCAGGTGGTAGTTCCCACATGGTATTTGTCCGACGACCTCGCCAAGAAGCTGAGTAAACGCTGGAAATCTACAGGGTCATTGAGGACAGCCGACGTCCTGTCTCAACCCATGCCGTTCGAGATTGAAGACAGGGAGTTGATCCGCAAATGTTTCTAGCAATCATTAGAAGCAAGGAACGCAAGCTTTCTGCGACAATTAGCGCGGCGGCTATTAGTGCTACTCAGGTTAGCGAGTACGTGAAATGGTGAATCACGGGCGCAGAGTTAACTACTGACAAAGCATCGAGCGTAGGTTTTTGGAAACGTCTATTTTCCTCTTAGATATTTTTGTTTCCTGTGGATAACTCCTCTATACAGAATTTATAGAAGGTTCATAATTAAGGTGCTGTTCTGGCAGTGACGAGGCGGTGTGTAGGCATCAATCGCCTGAGTAATTACCCAAATCCTACGGCCAGTCCAAAGGAAACCGCTAGACGGTTTCTAACCTAACCTCACCTTGGACCCCGAAGACAGCATTCACTTTCACTCCCTCTTTAAAGGATGCGAAATCTACATCTCTAATTACCGTTCTTACAATCACCAGCTTAAGCAATGCACCAAACTCAGGTGCAAGACTCATCAAGTAAACATAGGCAGACCGGATGGACCATCGGGTTCTATATGGGAGAAGAAAGCGTCACCGACCATGACAGACATGATTGCCGATGAAGCGTAGCATTAGATTACACGTATCACTCGTTTCAGCTCAGACCTTCACAATGAACGGGAGCGGGAAGGGAAATAATAGGATTGAACGAGGAACGTAAACGAGTTGCAGAAACTAAGTTGCTCGGGGGTCATTTCTTGCCCGAATCAACGGCGGATCGGCGTTCGTTCTTTGAGAAGTTCGGTATGTCTCGATTCGATAATGTAGGTGAGCGCCTGATAGGTCATGCCTAACAATGCGGCAGCGTGAGTAACTCTTCCGTTGGCCTGGGCTAATGCGTGTCTAATCATCTCTCGTTCTGTCTCCAGCATTTTTTGCTGTAGAGCATGTGGCTTACTCAAGAGAGCTTCCGTGGCTTGCTCTGCGCTTAGTTCTTCGCGCACGCGCACGCTTGACGCGAATTTTCCCGCTGCATCATTCAGCCTACGCAGGATTTCCTTTTCCTCGGATTCTGAAAGCCATTCGCGCGCCCGATCATAAGCAGCTTGCAGCATGGCTGCTGGTAGCTGGTGTATTTCTTCGATCAAAGTCAGAGCCGCGAGTCCCGCCTTTGAAAATGCGTCTACCTGGATCGCGTTTTCGTAAGCCTTCTGAAGAATAAAAGTGGCTGCCTTGTTGGACTCCTCATCAACAGATTTTCCGTTCGAGGTGAGTCTTCGATCGGAAATTAGGATGACCTGCTGTGGGTTCGCCATTGAAAGGATAAGAGTCATACTTCAATCCCGTTCTTTGCGCCCTTCGCCACATCATCGAAAGGTCAACGAGCAAACGAGCTTTGATTTTAAGCTTTCTATCTATCGGTGTCCGCTTTGATTGACGCTATCCACCTGGAAGTGTGCTATTAACATCCGGGCGAGGGCGACGTGCTCTCGGCTTGCTGCTTTGCTACCAGCTGCGGCGAGCGCCGGCATTCAATCTTCGCCGATGAGCTTGAATAGCGACGCCAGAGGCAATCCCTGGGCAAAACTCCAAAGAGCACTATCATCATGCCTCGATCAATCAATGCCCAAGTCAGAGAAATAGGCTCATCATTTACACTTCTCAAGTTACCCAAACCCATCAAGCCGAAGAGGCGGGCAACAGCTAAGCGAATGCACCCACCAATCATAGCGCACGTCAGCAGCTGAATTTTCTTCCAATCGCCATTGAGCTGATGCCAATAATCAGGCCAATCACCCCTCCCCACACTGATGCTAAGAACATCAGCACGAAAACATAAATGCCGAGGCTGACGTTATATGGATTTCTATATATGG
>DATLBQ010000434.1:0-8121 GCA_035526805.1 Pyrinomonadaceae bacterium | reverse complement strand
CAAGGCATCGAAAGGATCGTAGCCGGCAAAGTCGCGGCGAGCGCACCACTGAAACAATTCGGTGAATGCCTGTTCGATTGAATCATGCATTGAATATCAGTGAAGAGTAAAAAGTGAAAAGTGAAAAAGTTCAAAAAGGCGCTTCACGTTTAAGTCGCGGCTTTTTACTCTTCACTTTTCACGCTTCACTTTTCACCGGATTACTGCCTGCTGCTTATCGAGGTCTCAATCCGTCGGGGCGTTTCGATGAAGCTTTCGTGCCATAGCTCAAACATCAGCAGTGTCCACAAAAGCTTGCGATGATTCGCCAGACCGCGCTCGTGTTCATCCTGTAATTTTGTTACATACTCGGCATTGAAAACTCCCGCCTTGCGGACGCGATCCGGAGAAAGCAAGTCCCGCGCAAGTGGTCGCAATTTTCCTTTTAGCCACTCAGCCACCGGGACGCCAAACCCTTTCTTGCCTCTGCGTGTGACAAAAGCCGGAAGATGATCCTTGATGGCGCGTTTCAGAATATATTTCGTCTTCCGACCGCGCAGTTTGTAATTGGGCGGCAACGAGGCGGCAAACTCCGCCACCCGCGGATCGAGAAAAGGCGCGCGCACTTCAAGCGATACCGCCATGCTGGCACGATCAACTTTGGTGAGAATATCTTCCGCAAGGTAGAGCCGCGCATCAAGACTCTGCATCTGCTCTACCACATCGGACGAATCACATTCAGTAAATATCCTACGCGCGTCGCGATAAATATCAGCATCGGTTACCCGCAGGATTTCCGGAGCCAGCAGCATTTCCTGTTCGGCCGGATTGAAGGAACCAAACCAAATATGATGACGCGCAACACGTTCGTATCTGGCTCCGGTGATGAAACGAGTCGCCTTGTAGTCGAACGAAAGATTTCCGGTTTTCACTGGAAGCATTCCCACCATCGGCTCGATTATTCCGACACGTAGCGCGCCCGGAATCTTCGAATAATTCTCCGCCCAACGGTGGCCTCGATACATGGGATAGCCCGCAAAAAGTTCATCGCCGCCATCGCCGCCGAGCGCGACCGTCACGTGCTTCCGAGTAAAACGAGACAACAAATACGTGGGCACCAGCGAAGGGTCGCTGAAAGGCTCATCCATCCACGACCCAATCTCGCTCACAAGATTTGCCGCCAGGTTCGCGCTCAGCCGTTCCTCGTGGTGGTCCGTTCCGAGATACTTGGCTACGGCTCTCGCGTAGGAAGATTCATCAAACGAAGACTCGGCAAAGGAAATTGAAAACGTCTTCACGGCCTCAGATGAAGCTCGCACGGCGAGCGCGGCAACCGTTGACGAGTCAACGCCGCCCGAGAGCAAAACTCCTAACGGCACATCCGAAACTAAGCGTAGCCGCACGGAATCCGCCAACAGCTCAAGCAGGTGTTCGGCCGCTTCAGCTTCAGTCGGAGGCGGTTGCGGGGTCTTGTAGCTAAGGCACCAGTAGGGTTGCGTTTCAACTCGTCCGTTCTCGAGTGTCAATGTGTGCGCCGCCGGCAGTTTGTTTATGCCCTGATAAATGCTGAGCGGAGCGGGCACATAATCAAATGATAGATACTGGCGCAACGCTTGAAGGTTCAGGGAGCTTTTTACCGACGGGTGGGCCAACAACACTTTAGGCTCCGAGGCAAAAAGCAGTGTGTTATCAAACACGCCCCAATAAAGCGGCTTCTCGCCGAAGCGGTCCCGCGCAATGAGCAACCGGCGCCGCTTTGAATCCCACAACGCAAAGGCGAACATTCCATTCAGATGCTGAACCATCTGGTCTGCATACTCTTCGTAAAGATGCGGCAACACTTCGGTGTCGGATTGACTTGCAAACGAATGTCCGCGCTGTTCGAGTTGGCGCCGAATTTCACGATAATTATAGATTTCGCCGTTGAGTATGACAGCTACGCTTTTATCTTCGTTGAAGGCGGGCTGCTCGCCAGTCACCAGGTCGATGATTGCCAGGCGACGCATTCCCAGGGCTGCTCCGTTTGTAACCAGTAAGCCTTCGGAGTCAGGACCGCGATGAGTCATGCGCTCGCACATCGAGTGCAGGAGGTCATTCGCGCCCTCGGCTGGCGGCGTGCGTGAATCAAGACTGGCCCAACCGGTTATTCCACACATAGAAAAAGCGGTAAATAGTAAATGGTAAATAATGAATAGTTAAATCATGTTTGATAGCGCTACAGTCATTCACTACAGATCCAACGATTTACTATTTACGATTTACCGTCTTTCATTCCGATTCTTTCCCGCACCGCGTAGATGGATTTCGCCTGCGACTCGTGATACGTCCGCACCATCATCTCGGCGAGCAGTCCCATCAGAAAGAGTTGCACTCCGAGAACCAGGGTTACCAGCGCCACGACCGGCAAAGGTGTTTGAATAAAATCCGCATGGTGCGGCCAGCTTAGGATCTTCATCGAAAAAGCCAGCAGCGCTGAGAGTAATGAAACGCCGAATGTCAGCAGCCCCGCCCAGCCAAACAAATACAGAGGTTTTGTTTGATACGACGCCATGAACTTGATCGTGATCAGATCGAAAACCACCTTGACCGTGCGCGACAATCCGTACTTCGACTTACCCATGGTACGTGCGTGGTGCATGACCGGAAGTTCCGTGACGCGGGCGCCCGCCCATGCCGCGTAAATGGGAATGAAGCGATGCATCTCGCCGTAGAGTTTGACATCCTCCAGCGACTCGCGCCGGTAAGCTTTTAGCGAACATCCATAATCATGAAGCGGGACCTCGCCAATCCAGGAGATCAAACGATTCGCAATCATTGAAGGGATTTTACGAGTAACGACTTTGTCCTGACGATTCTTGCGCCAACCGGAAACCACGTCGTAGCCTTCATCCAACTTCTCCAGCAACCGCACGATGTCGGCCGGATCGTTTTGCATGTCGGCGTCCATAGGAATCAAAACGTCGCCGGCGGCGGCGTCGATCCCTGCAGCCATTGCCGCCGTCTGT
The DNA here is from genome assembly GCA_035526805.1 of Pyrinomonadaceae bacterium. Lineage (GTDB taxonomy): Bacteria > Acidobacteriota > Blastocatellia > Pyrinomonadales > Pyrinomonadaceae > PSRF01. The sequence continues at coordinate 5,137 of DATLBQ010000434.1, read as the reverse complement.
CCATAATTTCGCCGCAATGCGACGACTCGCACGCGCTGGTCCAGCCCGGCAAGCTCGCGCAAGACGTTCAAACTGCCATCCGTCGAACCATCATCAACATAAATTATTTCCGATGTTCTTCCGAGAACTGTCAAAGCAGCATCCAGCTTCGCGTGCAGCGGCCTTAAATTCGGCTCTTCATTGAACACCGGCAGAAACACAGACACTTCCGGCTTGTCCTCGGAGACAGCTGCGCGTCTTTTGCTTGGTAACGTTTCTTCTTCCGGGTAAGTTTTCATGAGCTTACTTAAAGCAAACTGTTGGTTTGCGAAGTTATCACTAAAGGCTTTAGGGGTCACCAGCGCCAACCCAACACTTTGTTTTACTCTATCCGCCGCGCCACGCAAATAATGGAAACTCCGAAAGGGAAATTCAGATAGCGCAGCAGCCCACGCTCAGCGCTGAGCAGTGTTCCCATTAAGCCATTCAAAAATCCAATCGTAATGTTATTTTCTGATTCCGGTCGCAGGCCTGTCACCCGCATGAAGATTCTACCGAGAAGTATTGGTGCAAAAAAGCTGAGGTTCACATAGGTTGCGCGCTCGACCTCGAACCCTGCCTCGCTCACAACGCGGCGCAAATCCTTGAGCGTATAACGCCGGCGATGATTACTGATGTCGTCCTGAACGCCCCAAAGAAACATGAACGCCGGCACAAACAGCAGTGCCCTCCCGCCGCAACGCAGTACGCGCCGCATCTCTTTCAAGCCGGCAAGATCGTCGTCCAGATGTTCCACAACATCAAGGCCGGTCGCCAGATCAAAAGAACTGTCACCGTAAGGCAACGCCTCCGCTGCGCCGAGTTTCACATTCTCTAATCCACGCGCCTTGCAAAACGACAATGCTTCTGCGGATACGTCAACGCCTGCTGCTTTGCCAAATTCCGACAGCATTTCGAGATTCGCGCCGGTGCCGCAACCTACATCAAGTATATTTAAGGCCCCGTCTTGCATTGCCTGACCGGTGGCGGCAGTCCTCAGATCGCGAACGATGCGTTGCAAAAAACTCCTGATGATTGCCCGCCGCCCGACAAACCACCAATGGCTTTCCTCGACCCGGCGCATAATTGCGTAGGTGTGCTGCTGCATTTCACGGGGCAGGGTTTCGTCGGCAGTGTTTACAGTAGTCGCCATTACACAAGTTTGGCGTCGGAGTCCAATCAACCGGAAAACGCCAGATGATTATTACCACATAGTAGTGGCCCAAAGTCGATTTCTCTGTTGGCCTTTGGCTTCTCCGTGTTGTTAAGGTGAGGGCTGTTAAGCCTTATCCACTTCAGAGAACACAGAGATTGCACACAGAATGACGTAACTTAAGGTCGCTCAGTAATATCAACTTCTCTAAACCATTCGATAAATTTCCTGATGCCTTCTTCAATCTGCGTCTGCGGATTATAACCAAGCAGCTCTCGAGCTTTCCTGATGTCGGCAAACGTCTGCGGCACGTCGCCCGGCTGCAATGGCTGGCGGTCGATTTTCGCGGTCGCTCCCAATTCTTTCTCGAGCAGTGAAATTAGTTCGCGCAGTTCAACCGTGCGCGACTCGCCGAGGTTAATCACTTCATAGTCAGTGCCAGCATACTCAATCGCTGCGCGCACGCCGGCGATAATGTCGTCTATAAAAGTGTAATCGCGGCGCGTTGTGCCATCGCCAAAAACAGGAATTGATTTGCCCTCAGCAATCAGGCGCGCGAACTTGTGAATCGCCAGATCCGGCCGCTGGCGTGGTCCGTAAACCGTAAAGAAACGCAAACAGACGCAGCGCAGGCCGTACAGATGCGTGTAAGTGTGGCAAATCAATTCGCCGGCAGCTTTGGTGGCAGCGTAGGGAGAGATGGGTTGACGAATCGGGTCGTCTTCACTAAATGGCACCTTCGCGTTAATGCCGTAAACGGACGAAGACGAACCAAAAACAAATTGCTTAATGTCATGCTCGCGCGCTAACTCCAGCAGGTTGAGCGTGCCGTTGATGTTTGTTTCCGTGTAGAGCAGCGGTTGCGCAAGCGACGGCCGCACACCGGCGCGCGCAGCGAGGTGCACTATGCACGAGAAAGCTTGTGCTTGAAAAATCTGCTTCACTGCCGCCTGGTCGCGAAGGTCCGCTTCGAACAAACGATAGTTAGAATCTTTTTCATGACGCCTTACGTTCGCGCGCTTGATCGCCGGGTCGTAGAAGTCGTTGAAGTCGTCGACGACGGAAACTTGCCACTCGCCTTCAGACAACAGACGGTCTACCAGGTGCGAACCAATGAAACCCGCGCCGCCTGTGACTAGAATATTCTTCATGAAGGAGTAGGCTTTGCCGGCCTTTGAGAAGCGGCTTTGCCGCCTTCCGTGCGGAAAGGCTACGACTTTCCGAGAATCTTAGTTAAGAACGGAGGCTATGCCTCCGGCAGAGGCATAGCCTCGGAATTCTAACTAACCGATCGGAAAGGCATAGCCTTTCCGCACGGAAGGCGGCAAGCCGCAAAGCCAGGTTCAACACAAAGTACAAGTTCGAAGTTCCGGGTTCTATTTAGTAGCATAAATCCAAAGATGCCAACCCCAGCGCGATGCTAGTCGTGATTCGACAGGCCGCGGCAAGATTTTTCCAACAAGCGGCAGCCAGCGTTTGTTGAGAAAATAGGTCTTCAAGACCACTTTCGAAAAATCCTTGAACAGTTCCCGTGCTTCGGTCCTCGAATATACCCGTGCCAGGGGATTGCCCGCCCCGTCAGTGTTCTGATTCAGGAACTCGGCAGGTTTCAGGTACGACTCCTTCTCCGACTTTAGAAGTCTGGCGTGCTCGCGAAGGGAGTCCAGTGGTTCGCCGGTAATCTTGTGGATCAAACCAATTCCTTTTTCCGACTTTAGCAGTCTCGCTCCCGCTCGCCGCAGCAGAGAAATGTTGATGCGATAGTTGTAGGAATCGCGATGGTAAAGCATAACTATGGCACGTCCGCCCGGACGAAGCACGCGATGAATCTCCTGTATTGCTTTTTTCGTTTCGGGCGTGTGATGCAAAACGCCGTGCGAGTAAACCACATCGAAACTTTCAGCGGGAAACGGAAGGTCTTCAGCGTCTGCAGTTTGAAACTTGCCCGGCAGATTGAACAACTCAAAACGTTTGCGAGCTAACTCCACCGCTGCTTCAGTAAGATCGACTCCAGTGTATTCGGCGCCGGCTTCTGCAAATTGCGCCCCATCTGTACCGATCCCGCAGCCGATCTCCAAAACCTTCAAGCGGCGCGCGCTGGCGAAGTCGGCGGCGATGGGAATGTGCCATTCTTTCGTGTAGCGATGCGCCTAGACCAATTCATAAAAACGACGCGTGCCCGGCGCAGCATCGGCAAACTTCACCCCACAGGGATTAGCTTGCCAAAAAGCGCGCACACGTTCCTTGAGGTTGTCGTTTGCGTCAGACATGGTGAAAACGTTCTATCGCAGATTACGAGGATTTCGCGGATTAAAAAAATGAAATAGTTGTGCCGACTCGTTGCGCCGCAAAACTGGTTTGCGTGTGCGTAATCTGCGTAATCTGTGGATTGCTGGTTTGTTAGTCCCTGGGCACAACCGAAAGAATCCGCTCGATCAGTTTTGCATCGTCGGGAAGCAGTCCTGACTTCGGCAGGCGTGGTGTCAGCGTCGCCCAATTCTTGTCCATGGCAAACACTTTGCGAAACAAAAGCAGCGACTCGTCGACTCGGCCCATGTTTACCAGCGCAACCGCGTGCCAGTAGATCATTTCAGCGTTATCGGGAACCAACTTTTCCGCAGCGCCGTATTCACGCAGCGCGCCTTCGTTGTCTTTGTGTTCGACGGCAAGATCGCCGGCGTTCATGTGGTTGTACGCTCGCTGTAGCGTTATCAGCCGGCGCAATTCCTGCAATGGTTCCGAACTATCATCGACGCGCAAATCAAATGTGCGGTCCTTCCAGGCCTGGCCCGTCGGTTTGCCCGTAACTACTATAAGCGCGGCGGATTGCCTGCCGCGAATGTCGCCACCGGCGGCTTGCGCCGCGTCTAACGCCGCCAGCATGCGATCGGCAAGATCGCCCTTCGTGTTTTCAAACGCCTGGGCCATTGCCGGCCAAACTTTGTCATTCGCCATTAAGTTCGCTTGCACGGAAAAATCCTTGCGCACCAGGTGTCCGGCAGCCTGTATGTCGTTTTTGCCGGTCCAGGCATCAACCCTTCCTTCGGAATCGATCATGGCCACCTGCCGCACGTCGCGGCCCTCGTCTCCAGCAAGCAACGATCGCAGCGCAGCTGGCGCGCTCTTGCCGGTCCGCATTAGTTCCAGCCCCAACTTGCCGTAGCTGGGATCGACGAATGATTGCGTAGCGACCGCGCCCACACCCGCTTCGGCCCACGGCACGATCGGGCCAACCGAAAACCAGTGTGACTGAACGGCGACACCAAGCTCGCCAGTCGCAGGATCGCGCGCCACGATCGAAAAAGTGTGAACCGGGCGTGGCGGAGTGGTGAACTTCCGCGATTGTTTGCCCTGTTGGGAACACAAGCCTGGAGCAATGGCAAGCATGAGCGTTAGAACGAAAAGTAAACGCATGATGAATCTCCTGTCATACCGAGCTGGGCAATTGCGGATGGTGAAAAACATGGTACTGCGTACCTCCACAAAGTCAGAACCGGGAGCCGTAGCGACCGGGTCGTTTCGAGGAGGGTTAACTTCGCAGTCACCTGACTTTTAGTTCATGAAGAAAACGTGTCGATGGAGACTTCTATCGACCAGACCCGGTCGCTACAGCTCCCGGTTCTGATCTTGCCTTGCGCATCGAATCAAGATTCACGAAACAAATGGATAGAATGGCGTGTTGCGATAGATCCAAAAAAACATGATCACACCAAACAGCAGCCAGATATATTTGGCGTTAAGTTGGTTCCCCTTTAACGGTCTTTCACGTATCGCCGCATTTGTGTAGCGCATCAGCGCGTACAGCAAGAAAGGCAGCGACAGTATTAGCAACGGGTTGAACTCAAAAGCCCCAACGAGGTCTCCATGGAGCAATCGGTGAAGGCAGCGCGTGCTGCCGCAACCCGGACACGTAAACCCTGTGAGCGCTCGAAACGGACAGAGTAAAAAGAAGCCTGACTTACCCGG
>DATLBQ010000433.1:0-3836 GCA_035526805.1 Pyrinomonadaceae bacterium | reverse complement strand
AATGGAACGGACGGGGCGCAAAATGGATTTGTGGCAGGGGAACTGTTACGTGCACGTCGAGTTCACTGCGCGCAGCATTAACCGCATTCGCGAACAATATCCGAATGCGCCAGTCGTGGCACATCCGGAATGCACCTACGCCGTGCGCATGTTGGCCGATGAAGTTTGTTCCACCGAAAAGATGGTGACTTTTTGCAGAGAATCGCCTGCGCGGGAGATCATTGTCGTAACTGAAGCCGGTCTATTGCACCGTCTCGGTAAAGAAATTCCTGACAAGACGTTCATTCCCGGCCCGACAGATAACTGCTTCTGTGGCGAATGCCGGTTCATGAAGATGAACACGCTCGAAAAAGCGTACGACGCGCTCTTGAACATGGAACCGGAAATCACTTTGCCAGAGCCATTGCGCAAGCGCGCGGAGCTACCCATTCGGCGGATGCTTGAGCTGAGCAAGTAGCTGTAGGTGGGCATTGCCGGTTCTTGAAAAGCTATGTCTGGCCGCCTCCTTTGGGCGAGGCTCCAGAAGCTCCGAGGTACCATTCTCTTTTCGCTCGCCAAACCGTCAGCAAATCTTCAAGACTTGCCGTCTATGAAAACATTCAATCAAACTCAGCACTCTCGAAAACTTTCGGCGTTTGTCATTGCCACATCGCTTGCCTGGGTTGGGCTGTCACCAAATACGGAAGCGGTTAATCCAGCGCCCGACGGCGGTTATCCCGGCGGGAACACCGCGGAAGGACAGAACGCGCTTCTTAGTCTTACCGCTGGCACCTACAACACCGCGGTTGGCTTATTTTCGCTCCTCAGCAACACAGAAGGGGCGTTCAACACTGCGGTAGGCGCGGGGACCCTGCTTGCCAACAACGCGCAACAGAATACAGCGATTGGCGCTGGTGCGCTTTTGAGCAACGACACCGGTGTCAAAAACACAGCCAATGGAACGTTCGCACTTTTTAACAACACTTCTGGCGATAGCAATACCGCCACTGGAGTCGGTGCGCTTTTTAACAACAGCGCTGGCTTTAGCAACACCGCTTATGGCTATAATGCGCTCTTGAGCAACACAACAGCGGGCGACAATACAGCTATTGGAACTACTGCGCTTTTTAGTAACACCACAGGCGAATTCAATACAGCTGTCGGTTCCCAAACGCTCCGAGACAATGTAACTGGTGCAAGCAACACCGCTATCGGTGATTCGGCGGGCTTCAACATCACCGGCAGCGGCAACGTCTGCATTGGCGCGGGGGTCAATGGAGCTGCTGGCGAGAACAACATTACCCGTATTCGCAATGTGTATGAGTCGGTAGCAACTGAACGGGCAGTTTACGTCACTTCAGACAACAGGATCGGCACACTGTCTTCTTCGCGACGGTACAAGGATGAGATCACGCCGATGTCGAAGTCCAGTGAGGCAATCCACTCGCTCAGGCCGGTAACCTTCCGTTATAAGAAGGCAATCGATCCAACGCGTTCCTTATCCTTCGGCCTCATCGCCGAGGAAGTAGCCAGAGTAAGTCCAGACCTCGTGACACCGGATCGCGAAGGCAAACCAGAAACGGTGCGGTACGAAGCTGTCAACGCGATGTTACTCAATGAATTCCTCAAAGAACATCGCAAGGTCCAAGAGCAGGCAAACACGATTGAAGAGTTGAAGAACGAGGTTGCAAACCTCTCTGTGACTGTGAAAGACCAGGCGAAGCAAATCCAAAAAGTAACTAGTCAGCTTGAAGTGATCACACCTAAAATGGTCGAGAATGATTAATTAAACTAAAGCGACGAAATATCGCTCTAGCCCGAAGACGCAGCATCCTTTATATCCCATCTTGAGAAACGCGGTTGAGAGTTTGGACTCCTGGCATTTTTTGTCCGTGACATCCGCGCGATCCGCGGTTTTTCCCGCCAAAGCATGATCGAAAAATCCATCGAACAACGGATTGATCGGCTGCAGGCCGGCGGCATTATCGATCTGCACTTCGATTTGCCGATGGATTTATACGAGAAGCGAGAGCGCAAACAAGTGCTGGAGACTGAGTTCTTGCCGGAACTCCAAGCTGGGAATATTGACGTGGTCGGCGTCGCGATTTATATCGCCGATCGGTATCTTCCAGACGCGGGTCTGCGTGTGGCGCTTGATCAAATTGCGCGTTTATATGCTGAGACGCAGGCATCGCCTCAGTGCGCGATTTGTAAGAGTTATCGCGACATCGAGAACGCAATCAAAGAAGACCAGATCGCGCTGCTTATTACGATGGAAGGAGCAGAGCCGCTCGGAAAAGACTTAGATCTTTTGCGCGTGTTTTATGAGCTCGGCGTCCGCTCAATCGGGCTCACCCATGCGCGAACCAATGAGGCCGGACACGGCGGAATCTTCGCTTCCGCCGGATCATCGCAGGAGGGTCTTACCGAGTTCGGCCGTGATCTGGTGCGAGAATGCGAGGCGCTCGGCGTGATTATCGATCTTGCTCACATCAATCCAGCCGGTTTCAACGAGATTTTGTCACGGACGACAAAGCCGCCAATTGTTTCGCATACAAACGTCCGGCGCTACTACGATATCGAGCGCAACATCAGCGACAACCAGATCAAAATGATCGGGGAACGACGCGGTGTGATTGGCGTTAATTCGGTCCTGGTGAGTCCAAAAGAAGAAACAAGCACTCTCGATTGTTATGTCGATCACATTGAACACATAGCCAATTTGATCGGCATCGATGGAGTCGGAATTGGATTTGATTTTTTTGAGTTTATCTACAGCCAGTGGCCCGAGTCGGCAAAAAAGCAGCTCGCCGAAAAACTTACAACGCCTCACTTCATTCCCGATCTAAGGAACCATTCTCAGTCGCGAAACCTCACTCGTAAACTAATCGAGCGGGGCTTCAGCGACGAACAGATCGAAAAAATCCTGCGCCGAAACTGGCTGCGGATTTTTCAAGAGTGGCTGTAGCCGCGTGTTGCCCGCGGGTAACGAATTTGCTTGTCATTTAAGCAACTTTTGGCGAGCCTCAAAGTTTGTGAGGGCCCTCTCCACTGCGCTCCCCTCGCGACAGCCTTCTGTAGTTATTGCTGACGACAGCACGGTCGCCAGAGAAGGACTCGTTGCGATTATCCGGCGTGATCTGGGCTATGCAGTCTGCGGACTCGCAACTGATGAAAGGGCTACGCGTGAGCTGACGGAAAAGCATCAGCCAGATCTTCTTGTCATTGAACCATTCCTTGGCCATCACGACGGGATTTTTCTTCTCAAACAAATCGCTGCGCGTTTTCCTCGGGCGCGGATTCTCGCTGTTTCGAGACAGCCTGAAGAAATTTATGCAGAGCGCGCGCTGCGCGCGGGCGCCTCAGGGTACTGGATGAAAACCAGTACGCGGGAAGAGTTGATCCGTGCCATTGAAAATATTCTCGCAGGCGAGCTTTATGTCAGTCCACGAATCGCACTGCGCGCTGTTCACGAAGTCGTCAACCGCCGGGCAACACATCCTAAGATACCTAACCTGACCGACCGCGAACTGCATGTCTTTGCGCTCAGCGGTGCCGGTCTCGGAACCAGCCGGATCGCGCAAGAACTCGGGATTAGTCCTAGAACCGTTGAAACCTATCACGAGCACATCAAGCTCAAGTTGGGCTACCGCGACGCTAACGCGCTTCGCCGTGGCGCGCGAGAGTGGTTCGGGGTGAATCACCATTAGTAGCTCTCCGGGAAGGATCCCGAAATCGCAATCAGGGATCAGGCAGCCAAAATATCGGGGAGACTCCCCGATAGACGACCAAACGCGCAACGCGCTAGTCTCGCGACCAAATAAGCGAGGACCGATTCCATGAAAAAACTAACTCAC
>DATLBQ010000432.1:0-10329 GCA_035526805.1 Pyrinomonadaceae bacterium | reverse complement strand
GAAAGGCGATCTTTCAAGGAGTATGCTCCTGCCTAGACTTAGGAGCCAACCGCCCTCAATCATAGGTGTTCGGACCAAAGCCATGTTATTTGGACGATGCGAGGGCAGCTCGGCTACCATCGGTCCAACGCTAATGCGCGGCTCGACGCTCCTGTACTCGACAAGTTGAACCGGCGCTGCGACGCGCGGTAATCTAATCGTCCATTGCGGTTCTCGTGCTTACCTCCATGTCCATCATCAGCAACATTGCGGGCAGTTCAGCAGTGATGTTCCTGTTTAGTGTTTCTGAAGGAACGATGCCGCTGGGAAGTCTATCGCATTTTCACTTACATACGCACCGCTCGCGGAAATTGCTGGTAGCCTCGCCCGTTCTCCGCTGATGCATACTTAGTACTGGTAGTTCCAATTCCTAGCCGGTTGCGCTTCAGTACTTGACCAGTCTCCCAGACCTCATAAAATCAGATGAACTCGCAGCGGCCGGGCGAATTAAGTCCGTTTCGGATTTGAGAGGCTCGACGTGCTTGAATCTTTGAAAAGAATGATTGCGTGGAAAGGGACTATTCCCTCCCCATTCCCCTGCGTGCATTGGTCTAAGAAACCAAGCAACAAGCACCCAGGGTCGGGAGTAATGGCGTACCTGGGATTCCCGTGCCTAGTCACACTCGCCGTGATCTTTCCTCGCCTGACATTGGATGCAAATCGTTCCGGAAACTAGCGCATCGGGCCGTTCGTCAAAGTCGACTACGGCCAATACAAGCATTTGCTGCAAAAATGCCATGAGCCCGGTTCTGTCAGCTCCGTCGCCAAACAGTCGTCATTGTAGACATGCCTTTCCAGTCTGCGTTTCTCGGAACCAAGTCCCAAAAAAAACGCGGATAGCCCGATGAATTCGGGCTCCCCGACCCAAGGATTTCACCGAGCTTTTGTCTTTACCGCGGCTTGCTTCTCGGTAACGGAAGCTTACAACTCCTGAAGAAGCGCTCCCCCGCCAAAATACCAAGTGCTGTTCAGTACAGGCGAGGCCCAATGGTTTTGACTGAACTGGCTCAAACAACAGGAGAAGGAGGCGAAAGGTTATTTTGTCTGCTCTCAGGAACCAATCACTGATGATTACCAGCCAGCAGTCGGAGGCCCACTGCCAATCTGATCTAGTGGGTATGGAACCGATCCTGAACTCAATTTTCGGGGGTATGGGGCCGTGTCAGCTTTTTCTTTCAATTGCGGACACGGACACTTCGCGGGCATGCATCTATAACTGGCTGAGTGCAAAGTGGTAAAAAAAACGACGCTTGGGTTAGCAACCCAACACGCGTTGTGTAAGAGCGGCGTTTCACCCGGCGGCTTGCCCAACAAGTTGTTGTATATATTCCTAAACCGCGAGGAGCAGGGATGGTGATCCGAAAGCATGTGATGGAAAATCCTGCATGCTGTGTGCGTCAATACTGGCGCGGCTCGGACGACGTTGTTATCGACTGCGGACCCGGCAAACAGAAAAAAAGGCCGAGCGAGCACGCCCGGCCTTAATCGCTTTCTAAAACATCAGTGGGATTAGCGGACCCGGAACGAGTTTTGCATTTGATTGAAGGTGCTCTGCAGCGCTGGAAACTCCTGCTCCGGTGCGCCGAACACGATATACAACACGCCTTGTGGGTGCATAGCTGTGATCAGCCAATTCAACTGGCGCTCACCACGAGGCGAAAGGCTGGTGAAGGTGGTTCGCAGAGCGCGCTGGCCGTCTATTTGTAACTGCTCAAACGAGCCCACCTGCCGGGTATCGCGCATCTGTCCACCGAGACCTGCCAGGATGTTTTGTGTCTCGCCTTCGAGGGCACCGTTGTTCGCTCCGCGCACGCCCTGCGTCCGGCCGCCCCGAGAGCGGTGCATACCTACCATCACCTCCGCATCCATTCCGCCGCGCACCCGGCCATTGGGAGCATTGGAAGAGAATAGGATGCGGTCTCCCTCGTCGGTGATCCGCCAATTGGGGGGATAAGCAAAGTGCGTCCACGTATTGTCCACGATTTTCCAGCCACGCGAGTCATTCGATTGACCGGGAAATCGTGAATTTGATTGGCTCTGCAGCGGAGCAAATTCAATACTCCGCACGTCGCGTACGCTATATCGCCGGGTGATGCCATTGACCGTGGTAAAAGTGATCTCATTCTGGGTGCCATTCGAGAAGGTGCCCACAATGCTCTCTCCTGTTTTGAGAGACAAAGTATCGGCCACCAGCAGCGATCCTGCACATAAACCAAGCACAGCAAACCTCATGAATAACCTTACCTTGATTGCGCCCATCGGGAATCCTCCAGTCGTCCCTACGTTCACCTTTTTATGTTGCAACTGGGCGGGCAGTCGGCATTGACCTCGTCGAACGAATGTCGGACCGCGAGGCAGAAGTCCGCTTCAGGGAATTGTGCCATAAATTCACGTCTGAGCTAAAAGTTAAGGTTGTCAAATATTGGGAGTGGCGCATGTACTTCCTGCTTTTGGAGCGACTGAGTGGAGAGTAGTCATTACAATAGGGTTCCGATCCCTCTATGAATCCCGGGTACGCCATCATTCCATGGTGCTGGTTGTTGCATGATACATGTGACGCGAGCGAACGTGCGACGTCTGCCGTGCGCGAAACTGGTGCAAAACGAGCAACACGCTTTGGTCTGCAACTTCTGCGGGCATCGCCAGCGGAGCCGTGCAAGTAGCATCGACGGAATGTCCTTTCTCTTTCGTTCGCAAATCAACCAGAGTCAAAGGTTACTTAGACCTAAATCATTGAGGTGTATGGAACATGACCGCTGGGAGGAAACGGCACAAATATTGCAGCTTACGGGAGCAGCAAGGGTTTCTATTTATGTGGAGACTTGGGATGGAACAGCGCACCTCTACTCAACGCCTCATGATAGTTTCTAACGTCAGTGCTCAAAATGCTTTGTCCTGTTCTAGTTGTCTATGGACTACTCCTTTTCGGCGACAAGATAGCGATACGCAGACCAGTCTCTGTCGAGTCACGAAACTGTTTGAGAACCATCAGTGCGGAGACTACCACTCCGAACGAGTCGATCAAACTGTGAGGCAATATTTTCGCTGACATGTGGGAAAAAACCGCCTCACTGCTAAGGCCGCCACGAATAATTTGAGAGGTACAAAACAAGGGCCTCCCCACTTCGTCTTATGTATCTGGAGTAATTCTCGTGGTTAGAATTGTCCGATGTATTAATCCGGATTGCAGGAAGCACTTCGAGGTTGTTGGGCAATTTGACTGTCCTAACGCGAGAGATGTCGAAGCAATCGTTGACTGTATCCACTGCGGCGCCCCTAACATAATTTTGTGGCCTGACGGTTTACCCACACAAGTTCTGGCGCAAGACTAATCAGACAACTCGCTCCGAGCTTGATCGAGCATGGGACCCCTCGTTGTTTGGGTAATGGTCTAGTTTGAATTTTAATGGGTTGGTGCTGCTGATGGATGCTCGTGCTCTCTGGCGTGTTGTCGGAGCGCGCCGACTGCTCTTTCTTTTTCTCCGACCGTCACTTCCAGTTGCTTGTCAAGTTGTATAAAGGTGGATTGATCAATATCGCTGGTGACTTCCGATAGAGAAGTGCTGATTAACAAGATCCTTTGGAGGGTTTCCCTTAGATCGTGTTCTAGGCGCTCGCACTTTGAACCGCGAAATTCTAGTTGAAGTGCAGGCAGGCACATGCGCTGAGATCGCGCGTGATACGGGCGCGAGGTGCTGCCATTCACCAGGCCGGCAGTCTACCCATTGGCGCTCCGGCCCCCTAGATCAAGCGGCAGCCTGTTCGATGGTGTAGTGCCGAATCGCAATTCCGTTGGTCATATTGGAAGCGTGTTGCCAGATGAGTTTCCCCAGGCCCCTGACGATACTCGACCCGACTGGTAAGCGCACCTCAAACCCGACCATGGAACCAACCGGCGCTGGTAGGTCCATCGCGGCGCAGAAACCGGTCCCGCTGATGTTCCGTACGCGTCCAGTCCTTGGAGTCGAGCGATCTTCCATCAGCCAGAGAGCCACATCACTCTCAATGTTGAATCTCGTTGATCTCGACTGGACCATGACATTATGATCCCACACCTGAGCCGTGCGGGAAACGTTCCTGAAAGTGTGCACAGGAAGAACTTGATTTGATTCAAGTTCGAGGGGTGCATTTCTCCTGTGCGAGAACCGACCGATTGTCGCACATTCCTAGGGGACTCCCGAGCTATCCCAGGGAAGGTTTGAGCGTAGGCTAAGAAGTGACTCACCAATTCACTCGTCATTGTTGGCGCTCACCTTCGTAATCGTTTCCGCGCTCATCGTGTTTGCGATCTGGATTTTTGACTCAGATATTAAGCCCAGGAGCGCGATCAATGCTATCCGACGTCACTTTAGAACAAAAGTTCAGGGTATACCTGAAGAATCCGAGAACCGGTAAGTTGCTTACGGGCGAACGTGAATACAATTCCTTAATGGAAGCACACAGAGCCGCGGAGAACTGGAAACAATCTCAATTCCTGAAACATTGGTATGTTGTCGTCCGAGATCGGAACGGGTTGACAGTCGCCGACGATTCTCAGAGCGAAATCTCAGATCCGCGCATTTCCAAGGCAGCCTGAACGCTCGATAGTATGAATCCCGGAAAGCCCGTTGGCTGAAGGACCTATCCTTGCGCCTTTTTTAAGTTTCTCAAGCGCCTTTTCTGTCGCTTGGCCTGACGTTCGGCTTGGAACGGATCGTTCTGGAACATGCCGAGGTTGAAGAGAATTCGCATGGCCCGCTTGCAACGTTTCAGCTGGAGACCAGAAGCAAGTCCGGATTCAACTTCGATCATGACCTTGCGCGTAATCTGAGAGCGAAGGTCTTCAAAGGCAACTTCGCGTATGTTTTGAACGAGATTTGCGACAGATTGCTTTCTTAACCAGCGGTTCGCCCTCACGGTAGCCGTGGAGGGATTGGTTCCCGCGGCAATTGCGCTGTGGGTAGCGCGGCCGGTTAAGGCGTACTTTTCGGCGAATAAGCGCTGTCTTGCGTCAAACCGGTCATGGGAGGATCATAGCAAAACTGTGGCGAATTGTGGACAGGTTTAATAAAGAGTCGCCACTTTGACCGCTAGTCTGATACTCAGTATTCTTGTTCAATGTTTCCGAAGTTGCTACTGATGTTCCTGGTTCTTTTGACGGCCTGTAACGCACGTCCAGCGGGCAAAAATTCATCCGCTTCGCAGTCCCGCCGGGTGATTTCCTATGTTGCGAACATATCTCCGACTGGCGAGTTCTGCCGGCAGCCCGACGGGTGCCAGTGGCGTATGATCGATCCGCGAACGGGCAGCGACGAATTAATCATGCCGCTCGAGGGAATTCCATTGAACGTCTGGTGGAATCCTGAATATACCCAGGTGTATTACCGTCTTGAGAGTAAGTTGTTTCGCACGGCCTGGAGAGTCGGCGCCAAACCAGAAATGGTTTTCACGGTGAACGAGGTTCTAGCGCGGAAACCGGATACGGTAATTACGATTGAAGACATTTGGCAGGACGGCGCGACCGGCAAGTGGCGTCTCAAGACTTTGCAGTACGAAGGTGTCGGAGAGAACGAACGGGCCGTTGCCGGTGTGTGGGAACATGAGCCGAACGGCCAGCAGTGGTTTGTCCTCGACAAGCAGCCGACTGAGTGCGGTTGCGGCGACTGCGCTTGCGCTTCAGTTATGAACAAATGGATCGAGCCGCGTCCACGCGTTGCGCTGCACGAATTGCTCGACACCATGCGTGCCGCCTGGCACCTCGACCGCGCCAGTGCTGACGAAGACTGGGCCGAGGGCCGGCGCTCCTTCATCTCGCTAGCTTCTCCCAGGGTCAGCTACGAATTCGACTTGGTCTTCGGAGACAGCTATCACGCCATGGCCCCATTCGTCCTACAGCGCGGTGGAAGCTCGGGACCCCAAACCATCTACCCGAAAGGCGGACCTTGCGGCGATCAACTCTCCTTTGCGGAAGAAGCAGGTTTCCTGCTGCTCACCGCCGAGTATACCGGGGCCTGCGGTCGGGTGGTCAACCTGCAATCCGGCGCCACTATCGCCAGCCTGCCAGAAACAGCGAAGTATGCCGCGTGGCTGGAAAGGCCGAAGGCTCATTAGCAATCTTGGTTGAGAGTACCTTGCCGAGTGCGTGCGAAAACTCCGCTAAGCCTTTTTTGGCACGCGTTTCCAGCCGTTCCTGACCGTACCCACCCCGATGCCTGTGTGCGTGGCAATTTGGCGCAAAGACAGCCCTTGAGACCTGAGACTAATGATCTTCTCTGAATCCACAATTCTCCGAGGTCTGCCAAGGATTTTACCGCGCGCCCGGGCGGCAGCTAAACCGGACCGAGTTCTATCCCGAATCAGTTCGCGCTCAAACTCTGCGATGCTGGTGAATATCCCGAAAACTAATCTGCCGTTTGGCGTACTCGTGTCGACGCCTTCATGCAGACTCACGAACTCGATGCCCAAGGAACGGAACTCTTCGAGCGCGTTGACGAGCTGCCGAAGCCTTCGCGCAAAGCGATCGTACCGCCAAACTATCACTGCATCTATTTGCCTTCGCCGGCAGTCAGCCAGTAAGCGATCCAGCGAGGGGCGGCGCTCCTTCGCGCCTCACCCCGTGGTCTACATACTCCGCACATTGCCAGCCTCGTCGGTTGCAGTACGCGCGCAACTCCTGCAACTGCATTTCCGGCGATTGCTGGCCCTTGTTGGTTGAAACTCGGGCGTAAAGTGCACATCGTATCGGATTGTTCATTGTGCCCTCGGCGTAGTGGACCAGCGGAGAATCTCCTGTATCCGCGCCCTGACCGCAGACCTGTAATCTTCTTGGGACCGTCTCTGTCCCCAGCAGTCAGCACAGCGTAGCGCTCCAGTTTCCCAAGTGGTGAGTTCCGACTTGATGTCGGAAGAGTTGCTGGATGCACCTTTCACTGAGACGGACTTTCCGTGCCAGTGCTGACAAGTTCAGTTTTAGAGATAATTTCTGAGCATGTCGGATGATTTCCGTAACGCGGCAGTCCATCGATAAGCTCCCTAGACAAGCGCGGCCGATTGGATCGGGAACCACTACCCAAACCGAAAAAAGGAAATACGACTTTCACCATAAGTCCTGCAATGGGTCAGTAGTGCGACTCTGGGTTGGGAGAACTCCCAGCTTTTAGTGGTCGCCGTTCTGCCTAAACTAATTAAGATTTAACTTCTATCTTTGCGTATTGATAAGCGTTTTTGCTTTTCACCTTAAGTGATCGGACTGGCCGCAGGTGCCCCAGCCTCAAATCTAAAACTGTGTCATGAAGGGATTAATAATGCTAAACACCCAAAGGCATTTGGGTCAATGCGTTTCCCAGCCGAAAATTATTGTGATGCTCGCGGTCGCTCAGTGCCTGGCGGTCTTGCCGGGCTACGGATATACGGATAGCTTTGATCGCCGGAACAATCGAAGCCTGGGCCTGCAATGGGTGGAGAACGAAAGCCCCGAGCGCGGCTGCGATAATACTTTGGCGATTTCGTCCAACCAACTTGTTATGAATCAGTGCCAGGGAGCCCTTGCTTACTGGAACGAACCTTTCCAGAACGACCAGTATTCAAAGATTCGGTTTGCAGGCGATGCGGGTGGGCTTGTGCGCGCAACTGACCGCTCCTTAGGCGGTCCTGCGATACGAATCCAGCCCTCCAGTTCATGGAATAACGCGAGTCTCTACCTGGCCGAATACGATCGTCAGGCGGGAGTTACCAGGCTTTGGAAATACCAGAATCAATCACTCTCGGCACCCGGCATACAGCTCGGCGGAGATATTGCGGGGACGCTTGCGGTAGGTGAATGGCTTGAGATCAAAGCCGAAGGTTCAACCATTCAGGTAATGAAAAACGGCACAGTGCTGATCACCGTGGTTGATACGACTTTTGCTTCGGGCAGTGGAGGCATCGCTGTTCGGGGCGTCGGGCCATCCGGCACTCTCGGCTGGACTGATTGGCAGGGCGCCTCAATCTGGGGTCCGCAGTGCCATCAGGACACGAATATAAATGCGCCGCCAGATTACTACACCTTCACCCCTCCTGCTAAAGGATTACTGGTGGATTCGGCGCACAGCATCTACTGCGCCTCTGTTAAACGCCTAACTGATGGTGCGCCGCCCGCAGGGGTGCCGTCACCCGAATTTGTCCACGCAGAGTACGCTACGCAAAATCATTTTAATGCTGCGAATAATGATGCTGATACTCGAGTGCTGATAGAGGCGGGGCCAGCGAGTGGGATCTGGGTGATCGATCTCAACGGCAATATAGTAAAAACCTACTCAGATCTCCAAGCTTCCGCCGAGCCGATGTGGGATCGCGTCAACCCGTTCAAGTTTTACTTTCATACCATAGGAGGGAACCAGATCAAGCGGCGGGACATCACCACGGACACGACAGAAACAATCGCCACGTTCAGTGAGTATACGGCCATTAGTGGGCAAGGAGAGTCTGATCTAAGTTCGGATGGAAACGAGATGATTCTTTTGGGACAAACGCCTGAAGGAGGGCGCGATGTCTTCGTCTACAATCTTTCGAATCGCAAGAAAAGCCCCGCGCTGAGGCTGGCTGCCAGCGATGTTATAGACTGGCTGCACGTAACAAATAACTTCGTTGTGCTTGGTTTCTTTGCCTTTCATGGTGGCTCGCAAACCGTGGAGCTTTATGACACTAATATGCGTTTTCGCCGCCGCCTGGCCAATTTCATCGGGCACGAGGATGTTGGATTAGACGGTAACGGAGAGGAGATCCTGGTAATTAGTGGGTCGAACGCCCCCTCGCCAAGCCCCTGCCCCGGGGGCACCAACTGCATCATCAAATAT
This sequence comes from Pyrinomonadaceae bacterium, assembly GCA_035526805.1. Classification (GTDB taxonomy): domain Bacteria; phylum Acidobacteriota; class Blastocatellia; order Pyrinomonadales; family Pyrinomonadaceae; genus PSRF01. Next base: position 1,477 of record DATLBQ010000432.1, on the reverse strand, counting down.
CGACTGAGCGACGGTACGTTCACAGCACTGCCGCCGCTTGATTGGTCATTGGCGCCCCATATCGCCGTACCCTCGTTACCGCGTACACCTTCACCGTGGGTGCTTGTCTCTACTTATGCTCCTTCGGATCCTGATCCGGCCACAACAAATTGGAAGGTGTATACCAATGAAGTGATCCGGCTCAAGTTGGATGGAACGGCAGTGGAGCGGCTGGCGCATCACTATAGCCGGCCGGCGGGCGAAAACTACAATTGGACGCCACGAAGCAGCGTCAATGCCGCAGGAACACGCGTTTTGTTTAACTCGAACTTTGGCATGCAATACAAAGTGTCGCCCCCTCGTCCCCCCGCTTATACCGATGTTTACATGATCACGGTCCCAGCCCCCTAGGCACCACTCCCGCGACTTTATTTGTTAACGTGGGCGGGAGATATTCCGCCAGCCAAGGATTGATGGCTTTAGGTCATTCGTAACGTTTCGCACAAGATAGTCGCTGAACGCGGAATTGTAAAGTCCCAAACCTGCCTTGAGTCATCAAGGATGAGTAAAAACCGCTTTGTGTCAGGCGAAATTTCTTTAGTTGCGCTGCCGATGCCCGCAGGAGCGACAGACCCAAAGCGAATTGCTCACTTTGTTCCTACGCACTTGGGTTCACGGCTAAGAAACCAAGCAACAAGCAACTCGCCGTGATCTTTCCTCGCTTGACATTGGATGCAAATGGATGCAAATCGTTCCGGAAACTAGCGCATCGAGGCGTTCGTCAACGTCGACTGTCGGCCAATACAAGCATTTGCTGCAAAAATGCCATGAGCCCGGTTCTGGAAACACTGAAAGCCACCGCATCCTCGTCGAACGAATGTCAGCCAGTGAGGTAGCGATTCGCTGGTAGTGTCTTAATGTGCGTTGATGGATTCTGGTGCTTCTTGCAGTCGTGTTCCACGAAGGCTCTTACGGCATCCGGGGTCTCAATATCGGTTTTTGGGAATCGCCAGTTGCAATTTGAACAAGCCCAGTCGGCATCGCGGACAATTAGTGCGCGGTTCATAAACCCAGCTTACCCCGAAAAGTTCGTTTGTTACGTTTTGGTTGGTTCGGAGGGGCCGATGCTTGCAGCTTGCTGTTCGAGACGCGGATACTTTTCATCCATGTATTCCCTTAGCGTCGTAGCGTAGCAAGCATGGGCCTGTTGTGAAATGTCGAATAGGAAGTCAAACTCAGTCTTGTCCGACTGCCCGCTTCGCAAGTAATCATCCAATGCACCCTGCGCGCCCAGCATCTTTGAGCGAGCTTGCTTAAGTTGTCCTCCCATATCCATTAACTACAGAGTACCTAGGCTTTTTGTGGGGACAACCCAGAAATTTTACTAGGTCCGATCCGCCCACTAGCTGGGATTGTCAAAGGGATCATCCCGAGTGAATGCTAGTTTTGTTGGGCTTTCTTTTCTAGTTCGACAGTCAGTTTACGGCGCCCAGAAATA
>DATLBQ010000431.1:0-12699 GCA_035526805.1 Pyrinomonadaceae bacterium | reverse complement strand
CAGCGGATGAACGCTAACCGGGACAGCTTTGAGTTCGGCCACTCCTTCCGCGTAAAAAGTGATTGCCGTTTCCAGGTCGCTCATCGCCAGACGCCGGCCCAGGTCTCCCCAGGAGCGCAAGTCCGCGCCTGTCAAGACGTCAGCAGCCGCAGGCGCGGCGCGCAGAAATTCGATGCCCGCGCGTAGCGAGACGGCGGCGATGGCAGCGCTGGTCTCCAGGACCGCGGCAGATTTATCCAGTGGCAGACTTGCCAACTCGCGCGTCAGCTTCAGGAACGACTGACGCTCGATGCTGGGAGGATCTAAGTTGATGTCATCGTCGTGCATTCGTGTGTTGAAATAGGCTTCCGGCTGGCAGGCTCACATCCCTTTGGAGTGCGCTGACCTGTCAGCGCTTTGGTCCGTGGCAGCTTGACGTCACGCAGGTTCAATTCTCAATCAGAAGTCGTGACAGGTCGCGAACGACAAAAAGCGCTGACAGGTCAGCGCACTCCACAAAATTCCTAGATCACCGTTGTAACGATTTCGCGGATGCTCCGTTGCAGTTCACGATCGTCGGTGATGGGTGAACACATAGCGGTCTCGGCGGCAGTGACTGGCGGAATGCCAAGCGTGATCAGTTGCGCGGCGTAGATAAGTAATCTGGTCGAGACTCCTTCTTCCAAGCCATGTCCGCGGAGGTTGCGCACTTTCTGACCGATGAGCACGAGGTCGCGCGCCGTGCCTTCGTCGACTCCACCTTCGTGGGCCACAATTTCCGTTTCCATTTCCGGCGGTGGATAGTCGAAATCGACAGCCACGAAACGTTGGCGAGTGGATTGTTTCAAGTCTTTGAGAATTGATTGATAGCCGGGATTGTAAGAGACGACAAGCATGAAATCCGGCGGCGCATCCAGAATTGTTCCTCGTTTTTCTATCGGTAAACGACGGCGATGATCCGTAAGGGGGTGAATGATGACCACGGTATCTTTGCGCGCTTCCACGACCTCGTCGAGATAACAGATGGCGCCGTTGCGCACGGCCGAAGTCAAGGGGCCGTCGTGCCAGACAGTCTCTTCACCTTCCAACAAAAATCGCCCGACCAGATCTGTTGCCGACAGGTCTTCGTGACAAGCGACGGTGATTAAGGGACGCTCGAGCCGCCATGCCATGTGTTCGACAAAACGCGTCTTGCCGCAGCCGGTAGGTCCCTTAAGTATCACCGGCAGGCGGGCGGTATGGGCCGCCTCGAAGAGATCTACTTCCCGCCCGATCGGCAGGTAATAAGGCTCGGCGGCAACTCTGTATTCTTCAATTGCTGATTCAAGCATCGCTAGTAAATCGTTAATCGTAAATCGTAAATAGAATCGCGATTTCGCAGATTTCTCTTGTTACGGAACGCGAGCGTTTTGCTGCAATTTACGCTCGAATGCTACCATGCATGAGTTCACGACAAGCGCAAGGATATCGCATGCTGAACAAATCGTCAGCCTGAGCGCATAGTTTTGCGATCGATCTAAACTATTTACGATTTACTATTTACGATTTACGAATGAAGTTAGCAGTGGCAATGTCTGGAGGCGTGGACTCTTCCGCCGCCGCCGCAATCCTTAAAGCGCAGGGCCACGAACTGGTTGGCTTCACAATGCAGTTGTGGAACCAGCGTCGCGGGATCAGTGTAGACGAGAATGGCGATCCTTTGCCGTCACGCTGTTGCTCGCTTGATGACGTTTACGACGCCCGTCGCGTCGCGGAGGAATTGGGCTTTCCGTTTTACGTGCTGAATCTCGAACGCGAGTTTGAACGCGACGTGGTGCAACCCTTCGTTCAGAGTTATTTGAATGGCGAAACGCCGATTCCGTGTGTCTCCTGCAACAGTCGTCTGAAGTTTGCTTCACTTGATCAACTCGCCGCCAGTCTGGGATGCGACAAGGTTGCTACGGGCCACTATGCTCGCGTGGAGTATGACGAGACAGAAAATCGTTACCGGCTTTTGCGCGCGCGCAATCTCGATAAGGATCAGTCGTATTTCTTATGGGAGCTCACGCAGGATCAACTCTCGCGCGCGCTGTTTCCGCTTGGTGAGATGTCGAAGCCGGAGGTGCGGCAGGTAGCACGGGATCATAGCCTCGCGGTGGCGGAGAAATCTGAATCGCAGGAGATTTGTTTTGTTCCTGACGGCAACTATTCAGGCTTTATCGAACGTTATCTAGAAGCGGAGGATTACAAAGATCACCTTCCCGGTCAGGGTGAGATTGTCGATGCCAGCGGCGGTGTGATAGGCCATCACGCCGGAATACACCGCTACACCATTGGCCAGCGGCGCGGAATCGGCATTGCCGGCTCGCAGCCGCTCTACGTCGTGAACATCAACGCGGCAAAAAACCAGGTAGTAGTCGGGCATCAGGATGAATTGTTGTCTACGCAATTCACTGCCGCTGGAGTCAATTGGGTAGCGATTGATAAACCGAGCGGCCCAGTGCGGGCGGAGGTCCGTGTACGGTACCGCCACACACCTGCCGAAGCCACCATCACACCCCTTGATGGTGATCGCGATGAACGTGTCCAGGTTATTTTTGACGAGCCGCAGCGCGCTATTACTCCGGGTCAGGCCACCGTGTTCTATCGAGGTGACGAGGTAGTGGGCGGGGGATGGATAACAAGATCTGGGGAAAAGGGGAATGGGTAAAAGGTAAAAAGTAGCTTTTTGCCGTTTCTTTTACTCTTTCCCATAACCCTTTTCCCCTTACCCTTTTCCCCCGTTCCCCGTCTTCTTTTTGGCTTTGCCTTAAACCTTTCCTTTTCCATCTGCGTATTCACACCATCGAGAATCACACACTTACTAACGAATTAAGAGGCAGCAAATATTATGGCCATGTCGAGTACACGAAAGACTGTTCTGATTATTACAAGCATTGTGCTGGGACTCGTTCTGGTGGCGCTGATCGGTCTCGCCCTATTGGTAGCTGCAGTTCGGAAGAGTGAACCAAGCATTGCTGATAACAGCGTGCTGAATCTGCGCGTCGCCGGCTCACTTCCCGATTACGTTCCCTACGATCCACTGAGAAAAATTCTTGGCGGCAGCGACCAGTCGCTCACGAACCTGGTTCTGCAATTCAAAAAAGCGAAAGTGGACAACCGCATTAAGGTTGTGCTGTTGGACATTAATATGTCCGGCGCGGGGTGGGGCAAGTCAGAAGAGATTCGCGATGCGATTGCGGATTTCCGTTCTTCCGGCAAACCCGTCTACGCCTACATGGAATTCGGAATGAACAAGGAGTACTACATCGCCAGTGCGTGCGACAAAATTTATTTGGCGCCACCCGGTGAGTTGTTCATTACCGGTTTGGCTGCCGATGTGATGTTCTTCCGCGGTTCGCTCGATAAGCTCGGCGTATATCCTGACATCTTCCAGATTGGAAAATATAAAAGCATTGGCGACACCTTTACGCGTAAGGAAATGTCTGATGAGCATCGCGAGTTTATGAACTCACTGCTCAACGATCTCTTCAATCGCTACGTGGAAGCAATAGCAACCGGCCGCGGCAAGACGGGTGACCATGTGCGCGCCATCATCGATGATGCTCCTTACGGGGCGGCCAAAGCTAAAGAGGTCGGACTGATTGACGGCGCCGAATATCGCGATGACCTGGAAAAACAAATCAAGACGAATCTGGGCTACAAGGAATCCGATCCACTGCGCGTAGTTAAGAGCTCGGAGTACAGCGAAGTTCCGCCGGAATCACTTGGCCTGAATGAAGGAGAAAAGATTGCCGTTATCTATGCGACGGGCGATATCGGCTCTGGACAATCTGAAAATAGCCCCACGGGCAGCCAGTCGATTGGCTCCGACACATTATCAAAAGCAATCAACGATGCGCGCGAGGACAAGACAATCAAGGCAATTGTTATTCGGGTTGATAGTCCCGGCGGCTCTGGTCTCGCGTCTGACGTTATCTGGCATGCGGTAGACGCCGCGAAACAGAAGAAGCCGGTCGTGATTTCTATGGCCGACGTGGCAGCATCGGGTGGCTACTACATCTCGGCCAGCGCCAGCAAGATCATCGCTCAACCTTCAACCATTACCGGGTCAATCGGCGTGGTCGCCGGCAAACCGGTGCTGCGCGGGTTCTACGATTGGCTGGGGATATCCAACGAATATATTCTGCGCGGCAAGAACGCCGGCATGTTTCGTGAGACAGAAAAATTTAACGACGACGAACGTGCGAAGTTTGAAGATTGGATCAAGACGACTTACTACAACGACTTCGTCCCGAAAGTAGCTAAGGGGCGAAACAAGGATGCAGCGTATGTAGATTCAGTCGGTCAGGGTCGCGTCTGGACAGGTTTTCAGGGTAAAGAGCGCGGACTGGTCGACGAGTTTGGCGGCCTCGATCGCGCCATTGAAGTCGCGAAAGACCTGGCAAAGATTCCCAAGGAAAAAGGTGTACGTCGTGTGATTCTTCCGTACCCGCGCACCTTTATCCAGGAACTGCTCAACCAGGGCAATGAAACCCAGGTCAAAATGAAGCAACAGGAGGCGGTGATGGCCGCGCTACCCGAAGACGCTCGCCGCGCCGTGCGTTACATGGCGTTGCTTGATCGCATGAAGAACGGTGAGTCGATGCTGCTGATGCCGTTCGATCTAAGAATCAAGTAAGCAGTAAGCGGTAAGCAGTAAGCAGTAGAGAAGGCAGTGGACGCTTGGATACGTTCACTCCTTTTGCGCTGTTCAGTGCTTCCTCTACTGCTTACCGCTTACTGCTTACCGCTTACTGATTTTTTCCAACCCTCCCATATACAGCCTAAGCGCTTCGGGAATCACTACCGAACCGTCTGCCTGCTGGTAGTTTTCAAGTACGGCGATCCAGGTTCGTCCCACCGCCAGTCCTGATCCGTTCAACGTGTGCACAAATTCCGGCTTTGCTCCACCGGCGCGGCGAAAGCGAATCTGCGCGCGTCGCGCCTGAAACGCTTCGTAGTTGGAGCACGAAGAAATTTCGCGAAAGGTGTTTTGCGAAGGAAGCCAAACTTCGATGTCGTAAGTTTTCGCGGAGCCAAAACCAATATCGCCCGTCGATAGCGCCACGGTGCGATAGTGAAGCCCCAACTTCTGCAGGATCACTTCCGCATCGCGCGTGAGCGACTCCAGCTCTTCGTACGAATTCTCCGGCAGCGCATACTTTACCAGTTCCACCTTCTCAAACTGATGTTGCCGAATCAGACCACGCGTATCGCGGCCATAGCTGCCGGCCTCGGAACGAAAGCATGGTGTGTAAGCAACCCAGCGCATCGGCAGCTGTGCTGCATCGAGTATTTCGTCGCGATGATAGTTCGTTACCGGCACCTCCGCCGTCGGCACGAGATACAGCTCGCGTTCGTCGTTTAGTTTAAAAAGGTCCTCTTCAAACTTTGGTAGTTGGCCTGTGCCAAATAATGAGGCTTTGTTGACGATGAACGGCGGCAGGGTTTCGCGATATTCATGCTGTCTGGCGTGGATATCCAGCATGAAACTGATCAGCGCCCGTTCCAATCGCGCGCCGTCGCCATTCAGAATCGCAAAACGTGACGCCGCGATCTTTGCAGCACGATCGAGATCCAAAATGCCGAGCGCTGTACCGAGATCCACATGGTCTTTCGGTTCGAAATCAAAATCCGGCTTCGCGCCCCAACGCCGGACTTCCAGGTTTGCTGATTCATCTGCACCGACTGGAACACTTTCGTGGGGAAGGTTTGGCAGCGTTGTTAACAGTTCGCGCATGCGCGCCTCAGTGTTGTCGCGCAGCTGGTCAAGTTCAGCAATGCGCTCCTTCAATTCGTTTACTTCTTTACGTCGCACGTCCGCTTCATCGCGTTTGTTGTCCTTCATCAAGGCGCCAATTTCCCGACTGGCCGCATTTCGCGTGGCGTTTAGCTGGTCTGACTCTGCAATAACACGGCGCCGTTCGGCATCCGCTTCGGCGAAGCTGTCGAGAACTTCAGGCGAAACCCCGCGGGTCTGGAGCAGGCTGCGCACGTTCTCCAAATTTTCGCGCACGTAGTTCAGATCAAGCATTTGTTCTATTCTCGCAAAATGTGGTAAGAGAGACGGCCTTTTTGAAAACTAGAATGTATCGTCAAATGATGAAGGACGCCAGCTAGCTTGCAGCAGGTGCGCATCCACTTTGTCGACGCGGGGCCGACGCGGGGCATGAAGTCAGTACCACTCGCCAAAGCCGGTGGCTCCTGGACTCGCGTCGACTACAGATTTCTTTATTCCTAACGAAAGGCAGACCCACCCGCTACCGCGAGGTGGTACTGACCTCATTTTCCACTAATGCCACAGAAGGTTCGCAAAGCAGTTTTCCCTGCCGCAGGATTGGGCACGCGTTTTTTGCCGGCGACTAAAGCTTCTCCCAAAGAGATGTTGCCGTTGGTAGATAAGCCTTTGATCCAATACGTGGTCGAGGAGGCGGTGGCTTCCGGGATCGAGTCCGTCATCATCGTCACTGGTCGGGGGAAGGCTGCGATCGAGGACCATTTCGACGTTTCGTTTGAACTCGAAAAGCTTTTGGAAGAGCGCGGCAAGCCGGCCGAGCTGAAGGCGATGCGCGCAATTTCGGAAATGGCCCGCGTTAGTTACGTGCGCCAGCGCGAAGCGCTCGGTTTGGGTCATGCGGTCTTGCAAGCGCGCGATCTGGTAGGTGATGAACCGTTTGCTGTGATGCTAAGCGATGACATCATCGATTCGAAAACGCCCGCGCTGCGGCAACTTCTCGACGCTTATGAAAAATACGACGCTCCAGTCGTCGCTGTCTTTGAAGTTGCCGGCGAAGCGATTTCACGTTTCGGGGTAATCGACGGCGAGGAAGTTGAAGCAGGCGTTTACAAGATCAAGGATATGGTTGAGAAGCCGCCCTTCTCTGAAGCGCCATCTGATTTGGCAATCATCGGGCGTTATGTGCTGACGCCCGACATTTTTGAAGAGATCGAGAAAACCAGACCCGGCGCCATCGGGGAAATTCAAATCACTGACGCTATGAGATCGTTATTGAAGAAGCGGCCCTTTTACGCGGTGCGTTTTGAAGGAACGCGCTACGACGCGGGCGACAAACTTGGTTTTCTGATTGCCACAGTTGAGTTTGCCCTCAAGCATGAGGAACTTGCGCCCGAGTTCAAAGAGTATTTGAAATCGGAGTGGGAGAGGATTGCAAGAACATTGACGGATAGACTCAAACAGGAATAGCTCAACAATGGAGTCCCATGAAACCTTCACTTGAGTCACTCTCTGTAAGCTTTAGCTGAACCATCAGAGAATCTTGATCTTGAATATTTTTAGTTACTCCGTTCCTGCCTCAAGTACCTGAATTAAGTGTTCTTTGCCGGAAAGCCTGAATGAGTATGTCTGATCAAAAACAATTCTCCGGACGCGCCGCAATAGTCACTGGCGCCACGCGCGGCATTGGTCGCGCTATCGCGCTTGAACTGGCGCGTCGTGGCGCTGACGTGGCATTCAACTATGCCAGGAGTGCCGATGCTGCCCGGTTGCTGACAAAAGAAATTGAAACTCTGGGCGCACGCGTGTTCGCCGCGCAATGTGATGTCGCCAATACCGAAGCCGCCGCGGAGATGGTGAAACAAGTCAAAGACGCTTTCGGGCGCATCGACTTCCTCGTCAACAATGCCGGCATCACACGCGATAATCTGATCCTGCGCATGAAGGAATCTGATTGGGATGCGGTGATGGACACAAATCTGAAGGGCGCATGGAACTTCGCTAAAGCCGCACTACGGACTATGCTGCGACAGGAAGCAGGCGGATCGATTCTCAACATCTCCTCGATTAGCGGCGAAGTCGGAATGCCGGGGCAGTCAAACTATTCAGCTTCGAAAGCCGGCATGGTGGGATTGACCAAGTCGTTGGCAAAGGAAGTGGCGAGCAGAAGAGTGACAGTGAATGCGCTCGCTCTCGGCATGGTCGCCACTGACATGGCAGAAGCGCTCGACGAAACTTACCGCACAAAAATCATTGAGCAAATTCCCCTGGGCCGCTTTGCAGAAGCCGATGAGATCGCGCGCATCGCCTGCTTCCTGCTTTCCGACGACGCTCGCTACATCACTGGCCAGGTTATCCAGGTTGACGGCGGACTGGCAATATAGTCGACCGGGTCGTTTGCGAGATGCAGGATCTCGCCAATCATCACAAAATTCGTTGCTCAACGAAGCGATTCAACTCGCATGTCCGTTCAAACTGAAGTAGCAACCGGAACTACCGCGTTTGACACCCTAACGTAAAAACGGGTTAGAATTCCCGCCGGTGCCACGTCATAGGGACTCCCCCTTCCGAGGCCCCCGGCAATGCGAGTATTCAATGCATTGCTGAATGTTTTAGCGGTTGGTCCAATTGAAGGGCAAAGCAAACCTCCCATCCTCTCTCAATTAAATATTCATGAAGTATGCTCTTAGAATACTCCCTGGCAGAATGCGGGCCAAACACTGGCTGGACATTAGCGACTGCCTATATCATCTCTTCCACGGCTCGTTCATCAGGACCCAGATCGTCGGCAGAGCGACCCCCAACAGAACCCGTCGCCGAAGCTGGTAAGAGTCAGTCACTCCATAAGTATCTAAGGTATCCAACCGGCCGGGAGAAGTTTTTAATGGTAGTAAAGCCCAGAAAAAGCGCAATCTTGCTCCTCTTTTTGCTCGCAGCATTCATATTCGGTTTTGTCTTTTCGGAGACTTACACCGATGCGTTGGCGATGGTGTAGTGGTCGGCGCCCCGAACTGGCAGCAACAACTCGAGAATAACAAGGTTGCTTACTTCGCAAACTTTGACGACCGCCAGCGATTCCTGAGCGACTACCCGCTCACGATTACACCCACGGAGTTCGTTGATAAGTTGAATATGAGGTCGGGTGATGTACTCTCAACCTCAGAGCGAGACACGCTGATAAGTCAGTTACAGTCGGCGAATAAAACTCGTGCGCAAGTAGTTAGAGCGGTGGCTGAAGATGCGACGATGGTCGCGAACGAGACTAACCGCGCGTTTGTGCTGATGCAGTATTTTGGTTATTTGCGGCGGAACCCGAATGATCCTCAGGACTCCGACTACAGCGGATATAAATTCTGGCTCGATAAGCTAAATCAGTTCAATGGCAACTTTGTCGCCGCTGAGATGGTGAAAGCTTTTATTAACTCGATTGAATACCGGCAACGGTTCGGGCCTTAACATCAACCCTGGCAATCCCAGCGAATTCAAATAGAGAAGCGCGCAAGGGGAATATGCCGTCGGCTCTGCCCGTTCAGGTTGCGTATGTCTAAAGCCGCTGAAACGCATTCCAACCCTTCGAGATCACAAATCAAGCTCGCATCCTGACGAAAACTCGGAACAAAACCGAAGAGATGAATGCCTCATATTACTTTGATTGGTAGTGTCCTAATCTGAAATCTGGAAACGAGCGTATGGTATACCGCTTGTCCGATAAAGGTTGTTAGCGTAAGATTCCCGCCGGTTTCACTCTCCTTAACTTTCCCCTTCTGGAATCAAAACAACATTAGTAGTTTCTGCGACTGTGGAGACTAAACGACAGGCACTTATTAGTATCTGTTCAGGCACATGAAGAGATGCTAATTGGGACACCCTGCTGTGTCTCCATAAAGGGCGGCGGACGTGTTTGGGAGAGTACGTCCGCCGCTCTGCCATTTCTTGGGGGCGTCACTACTCATAAGAAGGGACTAACTTTGTCTCCGCGTCAATCGCGCAATACGTCCAAACGTCGCCAAGCTGCGGATCGTCATCTTCTTTTTAGTGTACTACGGAATTGTTTGCTGGCTATTTCTTGTCCCGATTCAGGCCCAGCAGAGTGAGAATACTTCCCAGCAGAAAGGCAGCGAGGCAGAGGCCCGCATTAGCCCACCAACCGCGTCCCCCGCTGATAACGCGAACGTAAAGAAGCCAGAAGGCCCAATACAAGACGCCAAAACCAGTGAGGACAAGACCAATGGAAGTGGGCAACGCGTAACCCGCGCTGAGTGGATGCAAATTGGCATAAATGGACTTTTGTTTATGGTCGTGCTTTGGCAGACACTGATTTATATCCAGCAACGGAACATCATGCGCCAGCAGGTTGCACACGCTAGGATAACCGAACGTGCTTATATTGCTATTCAACGAGTTATGACCGAATTGCACACGGTGGGACAACAGCCAGTAGTTAGAGTAACGGTAGTCAACGGTGGGCGAACCCCTGCCTACGTCTCAAGTTGCCGGGGCATCTGACGCTTACGAAGGCGGCCCTGCCCTATCCCCCACGAACGTCCCGAATCTACTGAGAAGGCTAGTGAGAGTTTTTTGCCCGCTGGCAGTCCAACAACTTTCAGCTATCCCGTCCCGGCTCCGCTCACTCCGTGGACTGCTGAATTGGCGAAGGCCATCGCTACCAAAGAGTATTTTCTTTACCTTCATGTCGAGGCCCAGTTCGACGACGTATGGGGCGATAAGCATGTTCAACCCTTCAAGTTGTTTTATCGGGTAATGGACAAAAGATGGGCTGAATACAAAGACCCAAAAGACGCTGAGCCAACAGTGGAAATAACGTAGTCGCAAAATAAATTCCAGATTTCAGATTAGGACACTACCACTTTGATTTATTTTCTTGACCTGCTGATTAACCTTCAGTATCCTCCGCTCTTCCCGAGTCACATTTAGTCCAGTCTCGCAGTTATCCCGAAGATTGTCGGCCAATTCGAGCACTCGTTACTTTCTGAGTTATCCCGACCGCGTGGCATTTCCAATTCGCTTATCCAGATCGCGAAAGTCTGAATAGGCTTCACGAAAGTGTCTACACAAACATCCGAAGGAGAAACACAATGCACCGCAATAAGTTTATGGTTCTTGTCCTGGCGGTATTTATCGCTTCTGTGATCGCCTTAAGTGGTTGCGCGAAAGTTGAAGAAGGCGGTCCGGTTGCTTCAAACAAATCAAACAGCGAGAGTGGCAAGATTCCCGTGACAACTTCTTCCGAAGAGGCGCGAAAGGAATTTCTTCAGGGGCGTGATCTCTCTGAGAAGCTACTAATCCAGGATTCAATCCAACATTTTGATAAAGCGATCTCGCTTGATCCAAACTTCGCAGTTGCTGAGCTCAACCGCGCCCAGGTAAGTCCCACCGGAAAAGAATTTTTTGAGCACCTCAAGAAGGCCGTCACCCTGGCAGACAAGGCTTCCAATGGCGAACGGCTGCTGATTCTCGGCAATGACGCGGGAGCCAATGGAAACGTGGCAAAGCAAAAGGAGTATCTCGACCAACTTGTTGCGGCTTATCCAAACGATGAGCGCGCGCACTTCAACCTGGGCGGTTACTACTTTGGCCAGCAGGATATGCCGCAAGCAATCGTGCACTACAAGAAAGCCACCGAGCTTGCTCCCACTTACTCGACTGCCTTCAACATTCTCGGCTATGCCTACCGGCAAAATGCCGACTACGCCAACTCCGAGCTGGCCTTCAAGAAATACATCGAGTTGATTCCCAACGATCCCAACCCCTACGACTCATACGCCGAGTTGCTGCTCAAGATGGGCCGGTTTGATGAGGCCATTACGCAATATCGCAAGGCGCTCACAATCGATTCGAACTTCATTAACTCGCATCAGGGCATCGCCGCGGCGCTGATGTATCAGGGTAAGCCGGACGAAGCCAACGCCGAGTTACAAAAAATTACCGACAAGGCGCGAAGCGATGCCGAACGCCGCACCGCGTTGTTTGCTATGACGGTAGTTCATCTCGACAGCGGCAAGATGGACAAAGCGCTTGAAGCAGTGGACCAGCAGTACGCGCTGGGCGAGAAGACCAACGATCTGCCGGCGATGACTGGCGACCTGCAGCTAAAAGGCAACATCATGCTGGAAATGGGCAAGCCCGACGAGGCAAAAGCTCTGTTCGAACGCAGCCTGCAGATGACTGAAGCCTCGAATCTGTCTCAGGAGATTAAGGACAACGCAAAGCTTTTTCATCACTACAACCTCGCCCGGGTTGCGCTCGCGAAGAAAGACATGGCCACGGCAAAAACGGAAGCGGAAGCCTTCCGCAAAGGTACCGAGACGCGAAAGAATCCGTTGCAAACAAAACAGGCGCATGAGCTTTTAGGCATGATCGCGCTGGAGGAGAAAAACTACGATGCGGCCGTTGCTGAACTGCAACAGTCGAACCAGCAGAACCCGTACGATCTGTATCGCTTGTGTCAGGCTTATCAAGGCAAAGGCGACGCGGGAAAAGCAAAGGAATTTTGTGCGAAAGCGGCCGGATATAATTCGCTGCCGCAACTCAATCTTGCCTTTGTTCGCACAAAAGCGGCGAAGGTGTGAACAGCTGTGCAACTAACGTTAGAAGGCAGGGAGGCGCTTCACAACCTCGATTAACTTCGACAGTGAGGCGGTTTTTCTTGAGTTAGCTGGAATAAAAAGAGGCACTCTCATGAGTGCCTCTTTTCCTCTTAATTGAGCTCTCTAATTAAGGCATGCGCCTTAAGAACACATCCCAGGACCAACGGCCAGCTTGAAAGCCGTTGATGTCCTTCACCTTCGCGCGGTAACGAAACTGATTGCCATACTTATCAGTTCGTTTTGATTCTTTATAATTCAGGTCTAACGTTGCAAGCCCAAATTCTTTCTTCGCTACGCCTCTGGCAGGCTCAAACCACAATGGTATCTCAGAACCGAGCTCTCATTGAAGACATAGTT